>CALVIU010000017.1 GCA_944331835.1 uncultured Bacilli bacterium
TTGAAAAATTTGACAAAAAAATACCCATTTTTCAATGGATTTCATTATTTTAGGTTATACAAAGTGTTTAAGTCCCGGTTGAAACTAATCGTTGATTATTTTCTATATATTCATCTGAAAACACTAATTCATTACAACTTATTACATTAGTATTAAGAATATTTTTATACTCTGGAGATAACTTTACTTTTTCCTTTACAATTAAGGAATTATCCTTAATTTTTATCAATATCTTCTTCATATTTCACCTATATTTACTTTAATATGATAACACAAATTTACATTTTTTAATATAATTTTTGAAAATTTATGTTGTTTTTTGTATTTTTATGATATAATTTAGACATAATAAAGATAGGAGAGATGTTGTGTGAAAAAAATATTGAGTATTTTGGTTATAGGTATAGTGTTATTTTTACCTTTAAGTGCTAAAGCAGCAAGAATAACAGGAAGTTGTGAAAAGAATACAGATTGTCCTGATGATGTATGTCAATCTATTTGTACTATTCAAGTAGTTGAAAATACTTCAACAATTCAAACTTTTGAAGGAGACTTAGTATTTACTCCAGCTGATGGTGGTCAAATAGTATCAGTTACTGCTGGTGATGATTTCACAAATTTAAGTGGTAATGATGCTCATATAAGTTTTGTGGCTGCTAATGGAACTGGTGTAACTGCTTCAAGTTTTACTTTAGCAACAGTAGTTTTAAATGTTGATAAAGATGTTACTGGATGTTCATTACAACTTACTAATCCCTCAGTAGGTACAGAAGTTGAAATCGAAATTGACATAACTGAAGAAGTAGAAACTGGAGCAACTTTACCTTTAACCATATTAGCTTGCGGTATTGGAGCTGGCGCTGTAATTTATGTAGTATCAAAGAAAAACAAAAAATTATACAAAATTTAGTTAAAAATGGAGTTTTTTACAATCTTAGGTTCCTAAGATTGTTTTTTTGTGTTACAATAAGTGCAGGTGATTGAAATGCGTGAGTTTACAGAACAAGAGCTAGTAAGAAGAGAAAAACTAGCAAAAATTAGAGAATTAGGAATTGACCCATTTGGTCATAAATATGAAGTTACTGATTTCTCTTTAGATATTAAAGATAAGTACAAAGGTAAATCTCATGAAGAATTAGAAAATCTAAATGTTACAGTTAGTGTGGCAGGAAGAATTATGTTTATTCGGAAGATGGGAAAAGCCAGTTTCTTTTCTATCAAAGATAAACTAGGAAATATTCAAATTTATATTTCAATTAATGACGTTGGAGAAGAAACATATAATTTGTTTAAAAGTGCTGACATTGGAGATATTGTTGGTATCAAAGGAAATGTAATGGTTACTCAAACTGGTGAAATAACTATAAAATGTCATGAATATACTCATTTAGTTAAGGCGTTAAAACCACTTCCTGAAAAATATCATGGCTTAAGTGATGTTGAAGAAAGATTTAGAAGACGATATGTCGATCTCATTATGAATGATGATGCTAGACGTGTAGCTTTTGCTCGACCTAAAATTATTCGTTCAATACAACATTATCTTGATAGCAGAGGATATGTTGAAGTAGAAACTCCAATTTTAGGAACAATCCTTGGTGGAGCTGCTGCTAGACCATTTATTACTCATCACAATGCTCAAAATATCGATATGTATTTGCGTATAGCAACTGAACTCCCTTTAAAACGTTTGCTTGTCGGAGGAATGGATGCCGTATACGAAATTGGACGTATATTTAGAAATGAAGGAATGGACCGTAAGCATAACCCAGAATTTACTACAATTGAATTATATAAAGCATTTTCTGACCTTGAAGGTATGATGGATGTTGCTGAAGGAATTTTTAGCACATGTGCTATGGAATTAAATGGCACATATGAAGTAGATTTCCTTGGACACCATATTAATTTAGCTCCCGGTTTTAGAAGAGCACATATGGTCGATTTGATTAAAGAAAAAACAGGTATTGATTTCTTTCAAGATATGAGTTTTGAAGACGCTAAAAAATTAGCAGAAGAACATGATATTGAAGTAGAAGAACATTTTGGTTATGGACATATTGTCAATGCTTTCTTTGAAAAATATGTTGAAGATACAATTGTTGATCCAACTTTTGTTTATGGTCATCCAATCGAAATTAGTCCACTTGCAAAGAAAGATCCAAAAGACCCAAGGTTTACTCAAAGATTTGAACTTTTTATCGCTGGTTCTGAATATGGTAATGCTTTTACAGAACTTAACGACCCAATTGATCAATATGAACGTTTTGAAAATCAATTAAAAGAAAAAGATTTAGGTAACGATGAAGCTAACGAAATGGACTTAGATTTCGTTGAAGCTTTAGAATATGGTATGCCACCAGCTGGTGGGATGGGTATTGGAATTGACCGTCTAGTAATGCTTCTTACTGGCAGTGAAACTATTCGAGAAGTAATTTTATTCCCAACTATGAAACCTTTAGATAAAAGTAACACTCAAATTAGTCGCGAAAAAGTAGCTGCTCCAAAAGTTACAGAAATTGATTTTTCTAAAGTTGAAATTGAACCTTTATTTAAAGATTTTATCGACTTTAATACTTTTTCTAAATCTGATTTTCGAGCTGTCAAAGTAAAGGAATGTAGTGCTGTTTCAGGATCTAAAAAATTGCTAAAATTCGTTTTGGATGACGGTTCTGGGGAAGACAGAATAATTTTAAGTGGTATCCATGATACTTATGAACCAGAAGAATTAGTGGGTAAAACTTTGATTGCTATTACTAACTTAGAGCCTCGTAACATTATGGGGATTGATTCCTGTGGTATGATAATTAGTGCCATCCATCATGAAAATGGTGATGAAAAACTTCATCTTCTAATGGTTGATGAAACAATCCCAGCTGGAGCTAAATTATATTAATTAAAAGTGAATTCTAATTTGTTAGAATTCTTTTTTTGTCTTATAGGAAATTGTAAAAAATCAATTGACGCACATACATTTGTTTGGTATGATTAATTTATCAACTAAAGGGGGGTGAAGAAAATATAGTTGAGATACTAAATAGCTTAAGTAATAATTGTTAACTTGATAAAAACTTATAAATAATAGAGAAGAAATAGTAGGGTGGCGACCATCCGAAGCTGGTCTATGGAGAGTCCAAGGGACTCAGTGAAGTAGAAATATCTTGTAGTGATGCAAGGTGCCAAACTTGTTTGGCTTTTGTTCTCTTTTTAATTCAGGGAGAAATTATGCTGACAGTATTAAAAGGAATACGTTTTAAGCTTTGCTCTGGTACTTTTAGTCTTGTATAAAATTTCTTTTATGTTATAATTAAATTAAGGTAGGTGTAGTAATGAAAAAAATAATTATTTTATTATTGGGAATCTTTTTAATTAGTGGCTGTAGCTGTAGTAAAGATGAAAATACTTTAGTAATGGCTACAGAAGCTGGCTTTGCTCCCTATGAATATTATGAAAATAACGAAATAGTAGGAGTAGATGTCGACATTGCTAATGAAATAGCTGCAGCCATGGGAAAAGAATTAGTAATTAAAGATGTAGCTTTTGATTCAATTATTAATGAAGTAAAAAGCGGTAAAGCAGATTTTGGTGCTGCTGGTATTAGTTATAGTGATGAAAGAGCAGAAGAAGTGGATTTTACCATAAACTATACAACCTCTAAACAAATTGTTGTAGTTAAAGAGGATAGTGATATTACAACTGCAGATTTAGATAACTTAAAAATTGCAGTCCAACTTGGTAGCGTCGGAGATACTTATGTTACCAAAAATTATCCTAATGCCCAAATTACTCGTCAAAAGAAATATTTGGCAGCTATTCAAGATTTATTGACTGATAAAGTAGATTGTGTTGTTATGGATGAATTACCAGCCATAGAAATGCTAAAAAATAATTCGGGTCTTAAGATATTAGATCAAGAATTATTTACAGATAGTTATGGTATGATAGTTAAAAAAGGTAATACTGAATTATTAAATGCGATTAATGAAGTGTTAAAAAAATTATTAGAAGAAGGAAAAATAGAAGAATTTGTTATAAAACATTCTGAAGGATAATCATGAATTTATTTGATAATTTATATAAAACTTTAATATATGACAATCGCTATCTATTTTTCTTAGAAGGAATTAAAAACACTTTAATAATCGCCTTTTTTGCTGGAATAATTGGTGTAATAATTGGGATAATTATTGCTTTAATAAAAAACTATCATGAAAAAACTAATAAATTAAAAATCTTAAATTTTCTGGCATCATGCTATGTAAATATCATTAGAGGTACCCCAACCATTCTTCAACTTATGATAATTTACTATGTCATATTTGCAAGTGTCGAAATAAACATTATCTTTGTTGGTATTCTTGCTTTTGGTATTAATTCTGGAGCTTACGTTTCAGAAATAATTCGGGCCGGAATAAACTCAATTGATAAAGGACAAATTGAAGCTGGTAGTTCATTAGGATTAAATTACCCTCAAATTATGCACTATATTATCATGCCTCAAGCTATTAAAAATATTTTGCCAGCTTTAGGTAATGAATTTATTACTTTAGTAAAAGAAACTTCTGTTGGAGCTTATATCGGTATCATAGAACTTACTAAAGCATCTGATATTGTTGCTTCAAGAACTTATGAATATTTCTTTCCTCTTATAATTGCAGCAATAATTTATTTAATAATAACATTGAGCTTATCAAAATTGATAAGTATAATGGAAAGGAAACTAAATAATGCTAATAGTTAAAAATTTAGAAAAAAATTTTGGAAAAACAAAAGTATTAAAAAATATTAATTTAGAAATAAATGAAAAAGAAAGAGTAGTAATTATTGGGCCCTCTGGATGTGGAAAGTCAACATTACTTCGTTGTATTAATCAAATAGAAAAGCCAACAAAAGGCCAAGTTTTATTTGAAGGAATACCCCTAGATGATAAGAAAACTGATATCAATAAGATAAGAATAAAGATGGGCATGGTCTTTCAACAATTCAATTTATTTCCTCATTTGAAAGTAATCGATAATATAATTTTAGCTCCAGTAAAGTTAAAATTAATGAGCAAAGAAGAAGCAATTAAAAAAGGAAAAACTCTTTTAGATAAAATTGGCTTAGCTGAGAAAATAAATAATTATCCTAAAGAGCTATCTGGAGGCCAACAACAAAGAGTAGCGATTATTAGAGCATTGATGTTAGATCCTGATTTATTATTATTTGATGAACCGACTTCTGCCTTGGACCCTGAAATGAAACAAGAAGTTTTAGAACTGATGAAGGAATTAGGAAAATCGGGATTAACCATGATTGTTGTAACTCATGAAATGCAATTTGTAAAAGAATTTGCTACTCGTGTAATATTTATTGATGAAGGAAAAATAATAGAAGAAGGAAAACCTAACGACTTATTTAATCATCCTAAATCGTTAAGACTAAAAGAATTTTTAGATAATATCAAATGAATGACAAAAAGATGTTTAAATAGTTTAAATAAATTTTATTTGTGGTATAATTAATTTAAAATAAGGAGGATATATGAGTGCAATTAATGTAACAAGTGAAATTAAACCACTTAAAGAAGTATTGGTCCATAGACCAGGAAAGGAACTATTAAATCTTACACCGGACACTCTTCAACGTTTGCTTTTCGACGACATACCTTATTTAAAGGTTGCTCAAGCCGAACATGATGAATTTGTCCAAATTTTAAGAGATAATAACATAAAAGTTTATTACCTTGAAGATTTAATGGCTGAAACATTGGATTATAATCCAGAAATTAAGAAAAAATTCTTAAAACAATTTATTGCTGAAGCAGGTGTAAATACTCCTAAGTATCGCGATTTAGTTTTCGATTATTTGATGAGTATTGAAAATAGCAAAGAATTTGTTTTAAAGACAATGGAAGGTGTTCAAATATATGAACTAGATCGTAATAAGAGAGTAATGGAAAAATCACTAGTAGACCTAGTTACTGCTGAAACAGATTTTATAGTTGAACCGATGCCAAATCTTTATTTTACAAGAGACCCATTTGCTAGTGTAGGTAATGGTATTGTTTTAAATAAAATGTATTCTGTAACAAGAAGTCGGGAAACAATTTATGCCGAATATATATTTAACTATCATCCTAAATTTAAAGGTGAAGTTGAAAACTATTATGATCGCTATTATGATTGGCATATTGAAGGTGGAGATGTTTTAAATTTAAATGACCACATTTTAGCAATTGGTATATCTCAAAGAACTGAAGCGGGAGCTATTGATAAACTTGCTAAAAATTTATTTAAGAATCAATCATGTAAAATCGATACAGTTTTGGCATTTAATATTCCAGAATCACGGGCATTTATGCATCTAGATACGGTATTTACGCAAATAGATGTTGATAAATTTACATATCATCCAGGTATAATGAAAACATTACAAGTGTTTGAAATTACGGAAGGTAATGATCCTAATAGTGATGAAGACTTAAATGTTAAAGAAATAAATGATTCTTTGGAAAATATTTTAAGTCATTATTTAGGAATTCCAATAACTTTAATTCCTTGTGCTGGTGGGGACGATGTAGCTAGCCAAAGAGAACAATGGAATGATGGAACAAATACTTTATGTATTGCTCCAGGTGTAGTAGTAGTATATAATCGTAACAATATTACTAATGACGTTTTAAGAAGTCATGGAATTAAGGTAATTGAAATGTCTAGTGCTGAACTTTCTCGTGGTCGTGGTGGCCCTAGATGTATGAGTATGCCACTTTCTCGGGAGGACTAAAATGAATTTAAAAGGACGCAACTTTTTAAAGCTGTTAGATTATACTCCTGAAGAAATTCGTTATTTATTAGATTTAAGTAAAGATTTTAAGAATAAAAAGAAAAATAATATCGAACATACCTATTTAAAAGGAAAGAATATTGTTTTGCTCTTTGAAAAAACTTCTACAAGAACTCGTTGTGCCTTTGAAGTGGCTGGTCGTGACTTAGGTATGGGTGTAACTTATCTAGACCCAGGAAGTTCACAAATGGGAAAAAAGGAAAGTATCGCCGATACTGCCAAAGTTTTGGGCAGAATGTATGATGGAATTGAATATCGGGGATTTGAACAAAGTAATGTAGAAATTTTGGCTAAAAATGCTGGAGTTCCTGTCTGGAATGGTTTAACAACAGAATTTCATCCAACACAAATGCTTGCAGACTTGATGACCATTGAAGAATATTTTGGATATTTAAAAGGACTTAATCTAGTATTTTGTGGAGATGGTCATAATAATGTGGCCAATTCATTAATGGTAGCGTGTGCTAAAATGGGACTTAATTTTACCTTAGCTAGTCCTAAAGAATTAAGACCAGATCCAGATTTAATAGAAATTTGTGAAAATCTTGCTAGCAGTAATAATACACATATTAATTTTACTGATGATATAATGATAGCTACTCAAGATGCAGATGTTATTTATACAGATGTTTGGGTATCAATGGGAGAACCAGATGCTGTTTGGGAAGAAAGAATAAAACTTTTAAATAAGTATCAAGTTAATAGTAAAGTAATGGCTAACGCTAAAGAAAATGCTATTTTTCTTCATTGTTTACCATCTTTTCATAATTTAGAAACAACAATTGGTAAAGATATTTATGAAAAATTTGGTTTAAAAGAAATGGAAGTAACTGATGAAGTATTTTCATCTAATAAGTCCAAAGTATTTGATGAAGCAGAAAATAGAATGCATACCATAAAAGCTGTTATGTATGCAACTCTTGGAGAAAAACATGAGTAAAATAGTTATTGCTCTAGGTGGTAATGCTTTAGGTAATACTCCAGAAGAACAAATGGATAGGCTAGAGAGTGTAGCCAAAATTATTGTTAAGTTAATTAGTGAAGGAAATAAAATAGTGCTTACTCACGGGAATGGTCCGCAAGTAGGGCAAATCGCTTTAGCAATGGAATATGCCCATCAAGGAAATGTAAATACTCCTTTAATGCCATTTGCTGAATGCGGTAGTATGTCACAAGGTTATATCGGTTACCAATTGCAACAAGCTTTGCAAGATGAAATGGAAAGACAAAAAGTTAAAAAAGATTGTGTAACCGTCATAACACAAGTCCTTGTTGCTGCAGATGATCCGGCGTTTCAAAATCCTACTAAACCAATCGGCGCTTTTTATAGTAAAGAAGAAGCCGATGAACTAGCAAAAACGCGGGGATATACATTTGTAAGTGATGCTGGACGGGGGTATCGGAGAGTTGTACCATCTCCTATGCCAATAGATATCGTTGAAAGTCGAGTTATTAAAAAATTAGTCGACGATGATACAGTGGTAATTGCTGTTGGGGGTGGTGGCATACCAGTTGTAAAAAATGATAAAAAAGAGTTACTTGAAGGTGTTGATGCTGTAATTGACAAAGATTTATCTAGTGCTTTATTAGGTAAATTGATAGATGCGGATATTTTATTAATATTAACTGCTGTCGATAAAGTTTATGTCAAATTTAATACACCAGAACAAAAAGGGTTAGATGTTATAACTATTGATGAAGTAAGGAAATATATTGAAGCTGGTGAATTTGCTAAAGGTAGTATGTTACCTAAGGTTGAAGCTTGTATTAAATTTGTTACATCACCAGAAAAAATGGCAATTATTACGTCTTTAGATAAAGCAGCAGAAGCAATAGAAGGTAATGTTGGTACAAAAATTGTAGGAGGAAATTAATGGCAAGAAAGAAAAAGAAAATTATGCTCTCAGCATTCTCAATTATCTTCATATTGATAATTGCTTTGGCAATATTATCTCATGTATTGCCTGATGCTAAGTTTGTTGGCGATGTAATTGTCGATGGTAGTGGTACAGTAGGAGCCACCATCTCTGATGTTTTACTTTCACCAATCTTAGGATTTAGTGATGCTGTTGATGTTTGTGTGTTCGTTTTAATTTTGGGCGGATTCTTAGCAATCATCACAAAAACTGGAGCTCTTGAAACAGGAATTAAGGTTTTGGTTAAAAAACTAAAAGGAAATGAATTAGTATTAATACCAATATTGATGCTTATCTTTTCTATTGGGGGTACAACTTATGGAATGTTAGAAGAAACTGTAGGATTTTACGTTTTACTAGCAGCAACCATGGTAGCAGCAGGAATGGATACTTTAGTTGGTTCCGCAATTGTTTTGTTAGGAGCAGGTTCAGGTGTACTAGGTTCAACAGTAAATCCATTCGCAGTTGGTGCTGCTGTAAGTAGCCTTCCAGAAGGTGTTACAGCAAACCAAGGCCTTATAATATTTATAGGATTGCTTCTTTGGATTACCACCCTTGTAATATCAATTATCTTTGTTATGAACTATGCTAAAAAGGTTCAAGAAGATAAAGGATCTACATTTTTATCCTTACAAGAACAAAAAGCAATGGAAAAGAAATTTGCTGCTGAAATTGAAGGCTCTAAAGATAAAACAAAAGATGTTAAATTAACTGGTAAACAAAAAATTACACTAATTTTATTAGCTTTAACATTTATAGTAATGATAATTGGCTTTATTCCTTGGGGAGATTTCAATGTAACCATTTTTGATAAATTTACTGGTTGGCTAACAGGTACACCTCTTGGTGGCTGGTATTTTGCTGAAGCTTCAGTTTGGTTCTTTGTAATGGCTATCATTATTGGTATTATTAATCGAATGAAAGAAAAAGAAATTGTCGATACATTTATTGATGGTGCCAATGATATGATTTCTGTTGTTTTAATCATTGCAGTTGCTCGTGGAGCAAGTGTCTTAATGAGTGTTACATACTTAGATAATTATATCATTTATAATGCTGCAAACTGGCTTGCTAATTTACCAGAATTAGCCTTCGTACCTCTAAATTATTTGCTACATGTTGTATTATCAATTTTAGTCCCATCATCTAGTGGACTTGCCGTGTTATCCACTCCAATTATGGGAGGTCTAGCAAGTACTTTAGGTTATGGAGTAGAAAC
Organism: uncultured Bacilli bacterium; assembly: GCA_944331835.1. Classification (GTDB taxonomy): domain Bacteria; phylum Bacillota_I; class Bacilli_A; order RF39; family UBA660; genus Onthocola_B. The sequence goes on from CALVIU010000017.1 coordinate 9,961, forward strand.
AACAATTATGACATTTGTTTCTGCTAATGGATTAGTCAATTTAATCACACCAACATGCGGAGCAATTATGGGAGGATTAGCCTTAGCTAAAGTAGAGTATACAACTTGGTTTAAATGGGCATTTAAAATAGTAGTATGTATCGCTATTGCCAATATATTGATATTAGAACTAATTACCCTCGTATTTTAGCTCAAAAATATTGATAAATATGTGAAAAAAAGCAATATTTGCTTTTTTTTATTGGAATACAGTGTTATAATTTTGTTAAGGAGGTAGAGAATGAAAAAAATATTTGAAAAGCATGGAATGTTAAAATGCATTGGTACTATTTTAGATATTATTGGGATTTTACTAATAATAATTGCTATGCCAGTAGCTAATACAACTGCTGAAATGGTTTTAAGACTAACAGGTATTTTAATGATTATCATTGGAACATTTAGTGTTTTCTTTAAATCCATTAAAGAAAAAGTAACAAAACTAGGTTTAGCTGGGGCTATTCTTTTAGTACTTAGCTTTATACTAATTGCTATATCAGCATTTGTTGATGAAACTAACACTGATTTAGTAAATCCAGATATGGCTTTAAAATTAGTGGGTATGGCTTCTTTTGTTATCGGTGGCTTTATTTTAGCGCTTACATCAAAAGGCCATCGCCTTATTAAGTCATTAATGGTAATAATTTTTGCTATAATAATATTCTCATGGCTAATACCATATGGTTATTTCAGCGGTTCAGATTTCTATGACTATGGAATGCAACGTATTGGTATTATGGATATAAGTGTTGCTATGTATAACGCTTTGTATTATTGCGTTGATAAAGTAGTATTCCTATTCATATTAGCTGGTTTTTATGGAGTATTATCAAAAGTTAGTGGTTATCAAAAGTTAGTAAGTAATCTTGCTACTAAGTTTACTAAACATCCTATACTAGTATCTGTAATAATGTCTGTATTACTATTTGTATTTACATCATTATTTGGTCAAACATTGATAGTGTTGTTATTTGTTCCATTCTTCATATCAATTTTACTTAATATGAATATTGACAAATTAACAGCATTTGCCATAACGTTTGGGTCTGTCTTAGTAGGTATTTTAGGAGCTACTTACGGAACTGAAAGCTTAACAATGTTTAATTACTATATTGGTACTGAGATAACTGTTGGTTTAACTTATCGTTTTATCATTGCAACAGTTGCTGTTGTGCTATACAACTTCTTTATCTGCATGCGACTTAAGAAAGTCCTTTCAGAATCTAAAAAAGATAGCAAAAACGCTGACATTGAAGACGATCCATTCAAAATTGAAGCACCAAAGAAAAAGGCTAGCTCAATTCCAGTTGCCATTGTATTATTAATTCTTGCTATAGTAGCAATTCTATGTTACATAGCATGGAATACAAACTTTGGTATAACAGTATTTACTGAATTCCATGATTGGTTGATTAATTTAGCACCAACTGAAGATTTCTTAATAATGAGTTATATACTAGGAAGCAGTGCTCAACCTTTCGGAGAATATACTTATGTATTTGCTCTATGTAGTGTAATTGTACTTGCTGCTGGTTTAATAGCTTATCTATATCGTATGAAATTAAGCGAATTCATTGAAAACTTCTACAATGGTACTAAGAAAATGTTTAAACCAATACTTTACGTAGTAGCAGTATATTTAGCATTTGGTCTATGTTACAATACACCATTTATAGCTAATATAACAAATTGGATGTACAATCTAGTTGAAGGATTCAATCCATTCCTAACTTCATTAATGGCATTTATTACTTCAGTATTCCATAATGATTTAGGATATACTAGCTTCGTAGTTGGTTCATTCCTAACTAATGTATTTGAAAGTAACATTGATTTAGTCCATGCTATATATACATCAATGTATGGTATAGTTCAAATATTCATGCCAACAAGCTTTATGCTAGTTCTTGGTTTATCTCTAATGAAATTAGATTATAAATCATGGTTTAAATATATCTGGCTATTTGTTGTTGGAATGATCATTATACTACTAGTATTGTTTACAGTAGTAACATATATTTAAGAGTTCAATTTAGAACTCTTTTTTTTATACAATAGGAAAGTCATACTTTTTGGAAAAACTACTTGACACACATACATTTGTTTGATATAGTTAATTTATCATTCGGGGGGTGAGTGTCATGTTTACAATATTAAGAGGATATATTTTAAGATTATATCCAACAGATAAACAAAAAGAATTAATTAATAAAACTATTGGATGTACTAGATTTGTGTATAATCATTTTTTAGATGAGAAAATAAATGATTATAAGACAACAGGTAAATCTAAATCTTGTTTTGATCAAATAAAAAAATTACCAACATTATGTAGAGAATATCCATGGCTTAGTGAAGTAGATAGTTGTAGTTTAAGAGCATCTTTATTTAACTTAGATGATGCTTATACGAGATTTTTTAGTAAGCAAAATGAATTTCCTAAATTTAAAAATAAAGATATAGGAAATAGTTATAAAACAAACAATATTAAAAATACATATAAAAATAGAAACTATGAAAGCATAAAAATAGATTTTCAAAATAAAATAATAACATTACCGAAATTAAAAGGAGTAAGGTTTCGCGGATATAGAAATAAAACAAATTTTATAGGTAATATAAAAAGTGCAGTTATAAGAAGAGTTGCTGGAAGATATTATGTAAGTGTATTAGTGGAAGAACCATTGATATTACCAGAATTTACTCCAAGAAGTATAGTAGGCTTAGACCTTGGCATAAAAGATATAATAATAACTAGTTTTAACGAAAAAATAGAAAATAGCTTATCTTCATTAGAAGTTAAGAAGAGAATAAAAGGGTTACAAAAAGCTTTATCAAGATGTAAGTCTGGAAGTAAAAATAGATATAAAATAAAATTAAAAATCCAAAGAGCATATATGAAACTTAAAAATATTCGCAAACATTTAATACATGATGTAACAAACAAAATAATTAAAGAAAATGATATTATTGTAATGGAAGATTTAAATATCAAAGGTATGTATCAACTACATTCAATAGCTAAATCCTTAACTAATATTCCTCTTGCTGAAATAAAACGAGTCTTAGAGTACAAATGTAAGTGGCAAAATAAGAAGTTACTTACCATAAATAGATTTTATCCAAGCAGTCAAGTATGTTCAGTGTGTGAATATCAAAATAAGGAAGTAAAGGATTTAGCTATAAGAAGTTGGGAATGTTCTAAGTGTGGCTCATTACATGACCGTGATGTTAATGCAAGTGTAAATATAATGTTTGAAGGTTTAAAAATGTATGTAAATAGATTATAATCTAAATAGGTGAACAAAAATAGTAGGGTGGCGACCATCCGAAGTTGGTCTATGGAGGACTCAAAGAGTCCTATGAAGTAGAAATGCCTTGTAGTGATGCAAGGATAGTCAAACTTGTTTGACTTTTGTTCTTTTGTTATAATTAACTTATGAAAGCTATTCGTGATATAAAAAGTACAATTACTAAAATTAATAATGTATGTAATTTCCAAGGAATAACTATTTTTGATTATCTTATTAGTAAACATTTATCTGTTGGAGAATTCTGCGCATCTATGGGGCTTGATACTTCTTTATTAAATGATATTTCTTTACATACTTTAGAAACTTTATTGAAAGATGCTAAAACAAGAATTTATTTTAATCCGAGCATGACTTCTTTAGAATCAGATGAAATAAGTTTATATTCTCCAAACTTGCATATAAATTTTGGTTTTTTAAAAAATATTTTAAAAATTATTTGGGATGAAACAACAAAAGATTTTTAATATAAAAAGTTTGCTAGTGAATTTATGGGAACTAGAAAAGAAAAAGAAAATCTAGCTACAATTCATTTTAGTAGTAATTTAACCATTGACCCAACGCTTGCCAAAGAGCGTATTTTATCTAATAAATATCCTTTAGAGCATGTAGAATTAAAAATTAGATATACTAAACATCAAAGTGATGGGACAATACTAGATGAACAAGCATTTCAAATAATTATTAATCATGACATGTTATATAATGATTTAGAAAACATATTTCGAATTCTTTATAATTTTAATTATCAATTAGCAATAAACATACTAAAGTTATATCCGGCTTCAATGAAAATAATAAGTAATGAAGTTGCAATGAATAATTTTTTAAATAGATAAACATTATTAACATAGAATTAATTAAGGAGGATTCTATGTTTGATAAATATAGTTTTACCATTAGTAAGATTTTTAAATATGCTGAAGAAGAGATGAAAGTATTACATCATCCCTATGTTGGTAGTGAACATTTATTACTTAGTTTACTTAAAAATTCTAAAGATGTTAAAGAAATAGCAAGTAAATATAATTTAACTTATGATAATTTTAAAAAGGAACTCTTATTAGTAGTAGGATCTTCTAGTAAAGAAAGTGCTTATATTTTATATACACCACTTTTAAAAAGAGTAATTAATTTAGCTATGGAAGATGCCAAAGAACGAAAAGAAGAATTAAATTCTAAGCATTTATTTTTAGCCCTTTTAGAAGAAGGAGAAGGAATTGCTATTAGGCTTTTGTATGGAATGAATATTAATTTAGATAGTATGTATGATGAATTAAATGAAAGAGAACATAAGACAAATCAAAAGTTAGAGATACTTAATATTGGCAAGGATTTAAGTGATGTAATTAATCCGGATGATATTTTAGTAGGAAGAGATAAAGAACTTAATTTAATAATTGAAACATTAATTAGAAAAAATAAAAATAATCCTCTTTTAGTAGGAGATGCTGGTGTAGGTAAAACAGCAATTGTTGAAGAATTAGTAAGAAGAATTAATTTAAAAGAAGTTCCAAAGTCTTTACAAAATAAAAGAATAATTATGTTAGAGATGGGGTCTTTAGTTGCTGGAACTAAATATCGGGGAGAATTTGAAGAAAAATTAACTAAAGTCATTAAAGAATTAGAAAGCAATCCCAATATAATTTTATTTATTGATGAAATTCATACTATGGTTAATGCTGGTGGAGCAGAAGGAGCGATTAATGCTAGTGATATTTTAAAACCTTACTTAGCAAGAGGTAAAGTAAAAATAATTGGGGCTACTACGACACATGAATATAATAAATTTATTTTAAAGGATAAAGCATTAAATAGAAGATTTGAATTAATTAAAATATGTGAACCAAGCATATTAGAAACAGAAGAAATATTAAATAAAATTAAACCTAGTTTTGAGAAACATTATAATATTAAAATAACCTCAAAAAACATCTCAGATATTGTACATCTTACGAATAGATATATAAGTGATCGGCGTAATCCAGATAAGTCAATAGATATTCTCGATTCCGTTTGTGCTATGAAAGAGGTATCAAATAAGACTAGTAATATAATAGATTCTTATAAATATAAAAAAGAAGAAATTATAAAATTGAAAGAAGAAATGGTTAAAAAGAATGATTTTGTAAGGGCTTTAGAATATCACAATGAAGAGGTTAAAATTGATAAAATTTTAAATAAAAAAATGAAACAAACTATTAAAATTACGGAACAAGATATTTTAAATCTTATTAGTAGAAAATGTAATATTCCTATTATTAATAAAAAAAATAAGTATAAAGAATTAGAGAATTTTTTACTAAATAATTTAATTGGGCAAGATGAAGCTATAAAAAAGATTATTAAAAATATGATAAATTTTGATGAAGACAAACCTTTATCTTTGTTACTTACCGGTTCTACTGGGGTAGGTAAAACTGAAACAGTTAAATTGATTAGTAAATTTTTAAATATTAATTTACTAAGACTGGATATGAGTGAGTATAATCAAGATATTACTATCAATCGTTTGGTGGGCTCAAGTGCCGGTTATGTTGGATATGATGATGGGGCTATATTTGATTCTATTAAAATGGAGCCATTTACCTGTATATTAGTTGATGAGTTAGAGAAGGCTTCTCCAAGTGTTATGAATTTGTTCTTACAAATTTTAGATGAAGGATTTGTAACTAATGCTAAGGGCGAAAAAATCGATTTTAAAAATACGATGATTTTTATGACTAGCAATGTTAAGGGAACTAAAAAAATAGGATTCATGGAAAGTAGCAATACATATACAAATGATTTTAGTAAAGAATTTGTGGCTAGATTTACTGATATAATCGAATTTAATGACATAACTGAAGATATGCTTGAAGCATATTTAAAGAAAAATAATATAAAAGATAAAAGTCTTGTCAAAGATTTTGATATTCATAAAAATGGTTTTAGAGGATTAAAGCACTTTTTAACTAAAGAGAGTAAAATTAGAAATTGACAGTCATATATGATAATGATAAAATAAATCTCATCAAAAGGTGGGATTTTTTTATGGTTAAACCTGAAGAAATGGATACATATTCAGTTGAGGAAGAGTTAAAAGAAAATTTACAATTTATTCCAGCAAGTATAAGTGATATTTTAAATATTATTATTGAAAATTATCAAATGTATATTACAAAATTAGATTTTTCTGAATCATCAAATAAGGAAAAAGCTATTAATGCTACAGCTATGTTAAAACTTATTATTGAATTTTTGGATAATGTACATCAAATAGATATTTTAATAGCCTTAACTAAATTGGATTGGGATACTTTAACTTCTGCTAAACTTCAAGAATTATTTGGTAATAATTTATATTTTGTCAATAGCAATATTTATGTTAGTAAGAGCATTCCATCTTATTATGTTGATGGTATAATTATGGTTTTAGATAATAGAGATGGTATTGTTGAATACGTTTATTGTGGTGATTTTAGGTTCCCAGTAAAACCTTATCAAATGTCTGAAAAAAAATTAAAACTATCTTATATGCCTTTGAATGAATTTATAGGTAAAAGTGAGTTTATTGGTAAAACCTTTAATAGATTAGTTCCAACAGCTGCTGGAGATGCCGATTTTATAAAGACAGAAGACTATTTTATAGCTCTTTATGCTGGTCCTAATGGGGCTTTATTATATAGCAGAGATGTTCCTAATTTTACTACTATCCCTATTAAATATTTAGAAGATGGAAACTACCAATTAAGTGAAGTAAGAGGACGTATTGATTTAAGTCTTTATACTGATAAAGTGGATGTTTATAGAGAAATGGTCAATCAAATAAATCATTGTATTAAAATTGATGAACAAATGCGTAAAAGAATTCACCCTGAAAGCAAGTAATTGCTTTCTTTCTTTTTCTATGCTACTATTTTTATGAGGGAAGTGGTATGGATGAAACCCAAAATGCTTGTAAGTGATTATGATCAAACTTTTTATCTAAATGATAAGGATATTATAGAAAACATTAATGCTGTAAGAGAATTTAGAGAAAAGGGAAATATATTTGTTATTGCTACCGGTAGAAGTTATTTAGATTTGCAAAAGAAAGTTAATATGTATAATTTAGAATACGATTATGCATTAATCAATCACGGAGCAACTATTATAGATAATAAAGGCAATGTTCTAAATAATTTTTCTATAAAAAATGAAATTAAAGAAAAAATTAAAAATGATTTAGAGTTAGAAAGAGCAGAAAATTATTTTTGTTGCAGTGAGTTACAAAGTAGAGTAGATTTTGATTATCCTAATTTAACTAAAATAGCAATTACTTATCAAAATGGTGTAAATGTAAAAAATATTAGTGATAAATTGAATTTTAAATATAAGGATATCAATGCTTATATGGTTTCTAAATATATGTTAGAAACAATTTCTAAAGATACAGATAAAGCAAATTCAATAAAGTTATTATCTAATTATTTAAAATTCGATTTAGAAAATATATATACTATCGGAGACGGGGATAGCGATATTTATATGGTTAGAGATTATAAAGGATATGCTATAAAGAATGCGCAAAAAGAATTGAAAAAAGTAGCAATTAAGGAATATAATAGTGTTAGTGATTTAATAAAAGATATATTAAATAATATAATTTAGAAGTTTGGTGAAGTTATGAGAATTGGTATTGATATTGATGGGGTGTTAACAGATATTGAAAGTTGGCAATTAGATTATGGAAGTAAATTTTATTATGATAATTATCATAAAGGAATAATCAATTATAAAGGGTATGAAACTTATGAAATATTTGATAGTTCTAAAAAATGCGATGATTTGTTTTGGATGAAGTACTTTAAAGAGTATTCTATTAATATCGATATTAGAAGATTTGCTTCTGAAGTTATAAAAGAATTAAAGAAAAGAGAAAATGAAATATATATAATTACTGCTAGAGGAAGTTTTCTTTTTAATTCTAGTGATACAATGGCAAAAGAAGAAAATGATAATATTGTTAAGAATTGGTTAGATAAAAATGATGTTTATTATGATAAATTAATATTTTCTTCAGAAGATAAATTGGATGTATGTATTCAAAATAAAATAGATATAATGATTGAAGATAAAGTAGATAACATAAATAAAATATCTGAGATTATCCCTGTAATTTGTTATCATGCTGGATATAATGAAAAGTGTAGCGGGAAAAATATATACCGGGTATATACTTGGTATGATATTTTATTATTAATAGACGGTGGTATTTGTGGAAAAGATAGAATTAATTGATTATAAAAAAGAATATGCAGATGTAATAAATAAAATTGAAGCGGGTCAATGGGGACGTTGGTGTGCTGGAGATATAAGAGATGAAATAACGGAATATACGCACATTAAATTAGCCCAATTAGATGAAAAAATAGTAGGGATTGGTTATGGCAAAATAATTGGGGATGCTTTTTATATCCAAGTAATTGTTATAGTACCTAAGTATCAACATCAGCATATTGGGTCAATGTTTATAGATTATTTTATTGATTATGCTAGAAATCATAAATTAGCAAATATTATTTGTGAAGGAGTACTAGCAAATAATAAAATGAATATTGAAAATATAATGAAAAAATATGGATTTAAGGAAATCCTTAGAATTAAAGAGTATTGGGGGTACAAATATCCTAGTGATTGGTGTAAAGAATGTAGATGTAAGCCTTGTAAGTGTACAAATGTTATATTTGTAAAGGAATTAAATGATGGCAACTAAAAAAGATTACCTTAATTTAATAAGGTGGAGTTGCATTATAGATTATTTTACAAGATATTATTTTATTAGAATAATTGTAATTTATTTATTAAATCAAGGTGTGACTCCTTGGGTGGCAGTATCTATTCCTATTGTTTTAGAGTTTTCTCGGCTTATTTCAAGGGGCTTCAATTTCATAGCTAAATTTGCCTTAAAGGTTGATTTCAAAAATTATCATATATTTCATTTACTATCTACTTTAGTGTTGGGGGTAATAATATCACAATGCCGAAGTGTTTTTACAATATATTTTTTTACAATTATATCTGGATTTTTATCAGGAATAAGAAATTCTACATTGACTAAATTAAATACCCAAAACAAGGAATATGAACCATATTGTTTTATTGAAGAAGAAAGATCTGCAATAATTGGTAGCACATTAGGATTATTAATTAGTCAATTTATTTATGATATAAACCCCTTATTATATTTTATAGGTCTTGTAGTTTTAACTGTTATAGGAATTATTTGCAGTTTATTCTTAAAAAGAGTTCCTAATGAAGATATTATGGAACCTGTGGATAACGATGAAGTAATAGATGAAAAAAGCAAAAAGAATCTTGTTTTAACAACATCGCTTTATGCAATTCTAGTAGGTTTTTGGTGTCTGGGTCTTGGAGGATTTACTGAACTGGCTCCACTTATAAGTAATAAAATTGGTTATTTGGAATCTATTTATACTATTCTAGAAATAATATTATTATGTTTGATATCTGGTTCATTACTTGCAAAAATTAAAGAAAAGGGTAAATTGTTATTAACAGAAACAATAATTGCTTGTTTTGATATATTGTGTCTTTTAATTGCATCAATAACACTATCTTGGCAAGGCTTAGTAGTATCTTATATAATTATGGCTTTTACTTCAACTTTGGGAGACCCAATTTGGGGAAGTATAATGAGCGTTTATTCCTCAAATGATAGAAAAAAGTGGATATTAATAAATAAAGTTTATTTTATAATAAGGGGTATTTTTCAAATAATTACATGGTTTGTTTGTAGAAAGTGTGTTATCATGGGAGTTGAATCATTTAAATATTTAGCAATTATTTTAATAGTTTTGATACTAATTCTTTATATAATTGCGGATAAGATAAATAAAAAAGTATTTGGAAATAGTATTTGATGTCAATAATACATAAAAAAAGATAATGAGGTTAATATGAATAATTTAAAAATAGAAAAAACTGATAATAAAGATGTTGAAAGCTATGTTTTACTTAATTTGCATAAATATAATCAACAACATTACTTATATGATTATCACATAAGACTTGAGATAATCTTTCTTAATTTGCTAACTTGAATTTTGCTTTAAAATAATGATGTAAAAATGGTATATATATTTAGTAAATATAAATGATAATTCTGACATAAAATTTGCTGAAATAGAAAATGAAAATGGTATGACTTATATAACTGAGATAAATACTAACGAAATAGATTTATTAGAACAATTAATGCCATTGTTTGCAAAAGATAGTAAGGAAGTATTAACTCATTTAAAAGAAAAAAATGATTAGGGCTGTGTTAATTAAGATGACAGTCTTTTTCATTATTATAAATTATTCTTTATTTCGGGAAATAAATCATATACATTAAATCATAGTTTTTGATCTATAAAGGATTTTAATTATAAGTCTCTTGGATATGATAATGAGTATTGGCATAAACTCCATGACGTAATAACAAATCCATCATTCTTTTATCGACAGTTAAAATTTTATCCGTACACATTAAGTCACACAAATTAATTATTTTATCATATATTGAATACTCTTTCTTTATATAACTACTAACAAAATCATAATTTGGATTATTGCGATTAGTTTCGTTTCTATCGTTAGATAAACAATCTATATCATTATTTAAAAATGAGTGCTTCAGGCAAATGCCAGCATACTCTTCATAATAACCTAATTTTTTTATAAAGTTATAATCATGGATTATATGAGGGAATACACCATCTTTATGGTAGTTAAATTTTTTGCCAATAGCGTGAATATAACCTAGGTTTTAGCATAATCAATGTCTAGGTTTAAGGCCTCAGCAATTTTTTCCTGTTGTATTTCCCACACAGATGGAATGTTTAATCCAATGATTATCTTTTTGAGATTTTTCGGCATCTTTTAATAATTTTTCGGCATCTTTTGCTAGTTAACTTCATAATTGCTCTTTATTTTATAATTTCTTTTCATATATAAATGCCATTTCAATAATTTGATTAGTATTTTTATTTCTAATTTTTGTTTCTAAAACTTTTTTGCACCCCAACTTTTCATAAAATTTATAATTGCATGATTCATCAGTTAATATTTGTAGATTCTTCATATTATCCTTTTTAGCAAGTTCAAATGTATCAGTTAATAATTTTTTTCCAATGTTTTTTCCACGGTATTCTTTATCTACTATTAATATAGAAACTTCCCCATCAAAATAATTTTGTAAATTGGGTGGAGTATAATCATAATTAATTTCATATTGCTTTAATGCTTCTAAATTTTTAATTTTGGGGCTTTTATATAATCTTTTTTTAATAAATTTGTAGAAACTCTTTTTCATTAAATGTTTATGGGAATTATTTTTAGAATATCCACAGAAACCAATTAATTTTTTGCCTTATTTATATTTAATAATAGTCTCTCTTTCTGCTAAACAATCAAATAAGTATATCCAAGCACAAATATTTCCTTCGGCGTGTGATGCATTTTTACCTAAGTCCCATTCATCAGCTAATAACAAAACTGCTTGTTTCATTTCGTTATAATTCAATGTCTCACCAGCTTTCTAAATAAATCTTCAATGTATTTTTAAAAGTATAATTTGCTACAAAAGTAATTTTTGAATTGTTTTTAATAAATTCATTCCACATATTCAACAATTAAATTATACTACGAAAATCCTTTCTTTTGAATATTTATCATAAAAAATTTAAGCAGGGAAGATATGATGCTATGAATAGGCATGATTTTTATTTTGTTTCATATAATTGTTCTGGGAGGACAAGCATATGGGACTTAATGATAATGAAGTAGTAAAAAGAAGAGCAGAATATGGAACAAATGAAATAACTAAAGTAAAAAAGAATACGTTTGTAAAATTGTTACTTGAATCTCTCGGAGACCCAATAATAAAGATTTTACTTATGGCTCTAGCAATCAAAGTAATAGTTTTATTTCGTAACTTTGACTGGTATGAGACTATTGGTATTTTAATCGCCATTTTACTTGCTTCATTCATTTCTACTATTTCTGAGTATGGTTCTGAGCAGGCTTTTAATCGTTTACAAGAAGAATCAAGTAAAACTATGGCTCGAGTTAAAAGAAATGGTATAATCATCGAAATCCCCATCGGTGAAATAGTCGTCGGAGATATTGTTATTCTTAGTAGTGGGGATAAAGTTCCAGCAGATGGTTATTTAGTTAAGGGAAACCTTAGTCTTGATGAATCAGCCTTAAATGGTGAAACAAAAGAGGCGAAAAAGACAAGTTGTTATGGTGGTAATGTCCAAGATAATAATAAAGTTTATCGTGGTTCTGTAGTATATAGTGGAGAAGCAGAAGCCAAAATCACTTTAGTTGGAGACAATACAATTCTTGGTAAAATATCTCAAGAATTGCAAGAAGAAATCCCTGAAAGTCCCCTTAGGATAAAATTGCGTGGACTTGCTAAAACTATTAGTAAAATTGGTTATGTGGGAGCGATACTAGCATCAATTTCCTATCTTTTTGCAAGTATTGTTGTTGAAAATAATTTTGATATTGATTTAATAAAAGCAACAATTACTGATTTTCCTGTAATGTTTGATCATTTCCTTTATGCTTTAACTCTTTCAGTGACAATTATTGTAGTAGCAGTACCTGAAGGATTGCCGATGATGATTACTCTTGTATTATCGAGTAATATGAAACGGATGCTTAAGGATAATGTTTTGGTACGTAAACTTGTTGGAATTGAAACTGCAGGTAGTCTAAATGTGTTATTAACGGATAAAACTGGAACTCTTACTAAAGGTGTTTTAAAAGTAACTGAGTTTATTACTGGTGATGGTAAAAGTTTAAAAGACAAATCAAGTATTAGAAAATATCCAATTTATTCTACTATTTATACTTCGCTTTTTTATAATAATGCCAGTGTATTTAGTGGGGGTAATATCATCGGGGGTAATTCAACAGATAGAGCATTATTAGATTTTATTGGTAGTGATGCAAGTGTTAAACAAAGCATTTTAAAAAAAGAGCCCTTTGATAGTGCCAAAAAGTACAGTAGTATTACTTTAACTGATGGAACTATTTTTATTAAAGGGGCTAGTGAAGTAATATTACCTAAATGTAGTGAAATATTAAATAGTTCTGGTAGTATTAGTAAACTTTCTAGTAGAAGTATTATAGAGAAAAGAATAGATATGTATACTAAAAAGGCTGGTCGTGTTTTAACATTTGCTTATGGTAAAGACATAAATAATTTGATTTTTATTGGTTTTGTCAATATTAAAGATGAATTAAGGAAAGAAGCATTTGAAGGTATACGTATTATCAAAAGTGCTGGAATACAACCAATCATGATTACGGGGGATGCAAGAGACACAGCGGAGTCAATTGCTAAAGAGGTTGGTCTTATCACACCAAATAGAAACTTAGTTTTAAGTAGTGGGGATTTAGCCAAGTTAAGTGATGAGGAAGTTGCCAAAAGACTTCCAAGTATTGCAGTTATTGCTAGAGCATTACCACAAGATAAAAGTAGACTAGTTAATATTATAGAAAATATGGGACTAGTAGTAGGTATGACTGGTGATGGAGTTAATGATGCTCCGGCTTTAAAGAAAGCCAATGTTGGATTTGCTATGGGAAGTGGAACTGAAGTTGCCAAGGAAGCCGCGGATATTGTTATTCTCGATAATAACATTTTATCAATAAGTAAAGCCATTTTATATGGACGAACAATTTTTAAAAGTATTCGTAAGTTTATAATTTATCAACTTACAGTTAATGCTTGTGCTTTAATTCTTTCAATTGTTGGTTCATTAATTGGTATTGCTACTCCAATAACTATTGTGCAAATGCTTTGGTTAAATATGATTATGGATACATTCTCAGGTATAGCATTTTCTTTTGAACCACCATTACCAGAATATATGGAAGAACCACCAAAAAGTAAAAATACCAAAATAATGAATAGATATATGTATAGCGAAATTATTTGGACAGGACTATATTGTGCAATAATTTGTATTCTATTTTTAAAACTTCCAATAGTTAAATCGTTAATTAGAGTGGGAGATAACAATAAATATCTTATGACAGCATACTTTGCAATGTTCATATTTATGGGAATATTTAACGCTTTTAATGCTAGAACTTCTAGAATCAATATATTTGCTAATTTAAGTAAAAATAAAGTATTTGTAGGTATATTCACATTTATATTTGTTGCTCAATTATATATCATTTATAATGGGGGAGAAATATTTAGAACATATGGTTTGGAGTTAAAAGAATTAGTATTAGTTTTCATTATAGCTTTGACAGTCTTCCCAGTAGATTGGCTTCGAAAATATCTATTAAAAAAGAAACATATTGCTATTGGTGTATAAAATTTAAGCAATATGTCTTTTTTTGATAAATTTAAAAAGAAATTATAACCATATATTAAAATAAGCACTTCTTTATTTGTAGAATAGGGGAAATTCAAAATATTTAAAGACTGGGTTTATAGAATAGCCAAGTGTACTACCGTTGTGCTACTTGCTCTATCCAGTTTTTTAGCAAAAGTAGTTGCATTTTTCATATATTTGTAATATAATGATAATGCATTGGGAAATTCTGCGCCCATAGCTCAACTGGATAGAGCGCTAGACTACGGATCTAGAGGTTGGGGGTTCGAATCCCTTTGGGCGTACCATTTATTTTTACAAACGAGAAGTAGCACAACTTGGTAGTGCACTTGGTTTGGGACCAAGGGGTTGCAGGTTCAAATCCTGTCTTCTCGACCATTTTTAGTTTATTACACCTATCTTGGTGTATTTTTTTTTGCCCCTTGGCCAATTATACAAATAACTTAGTAAATAATAATTAAAATATACTTGGTAAAATTCTAATCATTTGCTATACTTTATATAAGGTGGGATTTATATGAAAAAGAAAAAATCCAAAGACCGTTTAGTTGATCGCTTAAAGGAACAAATAAAGACTCATAAAAAAGCCTTTGCCCTGTATATGTTTTTACGATTACTAGTGTTAATAACATTAGTGTTACAATTACTACATGGTAATTATGAAAATGCCTTTTTATGTGTTTTAACTTTAATCTTATTTTTAATTCCAAGTTTTATTGAATCGCGTTTTAAATTAGATTTGCCTGAAACATTAGAAATAATAATTTTACTTTTTATTTTTTCGGCAGAAATACTTGGAGAAATTCAAAATTTTTATAGTGTATTTTCTAATTGGGATACAATTTTACATACCATAAATGGCTTCCTATGTGCTGCAATTGGTTTTTCTTTAATTGATATTTTAAATCGTTATGAAAAATTTCATCTTAATTTATCTCCATTGTTTGTTGCTATTGTGGGATTCTGTTTCTCAATGACAATTGGAGTTTTATGGGAATTTTTTGAATATGGTGCTGATAAGTATTTTCACACTGATATGCAAAAAGACAAAATTGTTGAGAATATTTATTCTGTTTCTTTGAATCCAGAGGGAAAAAATGTCCCTATAAAAGTTGAAGATATTCTAGAAACTAATATAATAACTTCAGAAAATACTTATGTTATTGATGATGGTTATTTAGATATTGGTATTGTTGATACAATGGGGGATTTATTTGTAAACTTTATTGGAGCAATTGTTTATTGTGTAATTGGCTATATATATGTAAAAAAACGTGATAATGGTAGTTTAGCTCAAAAGTTTATTGTTAGAATGAAGGACTGAAACATGGAAAAATTTTTAAGATTTGGTAATGTAATTGTTTTAATTTTGATATTGGTATTAGTCTTTATTGCACTTGACCATTTTAATTATTTACCTAGCAAAATATTTAATGATTCAGATTTTGATATTGAATTTATTAAAAGTGAAAATGATACTGATGGTGATGGTGTAGATGATTACACTGATATATTAAACGGGGCTAGAGAATTTGTGGGTCAAGAACCTAAATATAAAAGTGCATATTACAGTGGAGGTTATCCTGATGATGGTTATTATGTTTGCACTGATGTAATTTGGTATGCTTTACAAGAAGCCGGATATGACTTTAAAACATTAATTGATGAAGATATAAGAAATAATAAGGAAGATTACGATATAGATATCCAAGACACTAATATCGATTTTAGAAGAGTAAGAAACATTAAAGTATTTTTAGATAAATATACCGAGAAACTTACAACTGATGCTAAAGATATTTCGGCTTGGCAAGGTGGAGATATTGTCGTTTATGAAGATCATATTGGTATAGTAAGTGATAAACGCAATGAAGATGGTATTAGTTACATAATTCATCATGATGGACATCACAAATATGAAGAAGATGGCTTAACTCGCAAGAAGATAGTAGGACATTATCGGTTTAATTTAGATATACAAAAAACAAGTGAAAATACCTAAAATTATTCATAAATAAAGAAAAAATGGACTTTAGAGGTTCAAAAAATGTCCTAAATGTGATATAATTAAATAATGTGAGGGGAAAAATGACAATTAATAAAGAAGTAGAATTTAATAATATAATTAGTGATATATTAAAAAATAAAGAATTTATTGATTTAAAATATGAAATTCACCATGGTATTTCACGTTTAGATCATTCATTAAATGTTGCAAGACTTACTTATAAAATGTGTAAGAGATTACATGTGAAAAATTATGAAGAAATAACTAGAGCAGCTTTATTACATGACTTTTTTAGAACAGAAGATGTTCCAGAAAAATGTTTTTTGAATCATCCTTTAAAGGCTGTAGAAAATTCTAAGAAAAACTTTGAAATATCAGATTTCCAAGAAAATATTATTGCTGCCCATATGTTCCCAGTTACAAAGACCATTCCTAAACATGTAGGAAGTTGGATAGTAAGTGGAGCTGATAAGGCTGTCGCAATTTATGAATGTACAAAATATAAAGTTCCATTAACAATTGGAGCAGCATTTCTATTCTGCATGAATATATGTTTCATTCAAAGATAATAAATAACCAAATTAAACGGTTATTTATTTTTTTGGCAATTTATGATATGATTTTGTCATAGAGTAGAGGAAGTGAAATAATGGCTAAAATTGATAATGAAGCAATTAATAGTATTAAAGTATTAGCATTAGATATGATTGAT
Source organism: uncultured Bacilli bacterium (assembly GCA_944331835.1). Lineage (GTDB taxonomy): Bacteria > Bacillota_I > Bacilli_A > RF39 > UBA660 > Onthocola_B. The sequence goes on from CALVIU010000017.1 coordinate 27,424, forward strand.
AAGGCAGGTAGTGGACATCCTGGTATAGTTTTGGGGGCAGCTCCAATTATTTATGCCTTATATAAAGATCATCTTAAAGTAATTCCTAGTAAACCAGATTGGATAAATAGAGATCATTTTGTCATGTCAGCAGGCCATGGTTCAGCGCTTTTATATTCGATGCTTTATCATGCCGGATTTGATATTGATTTAGAAGAATTAAAACATTTTAGAGAACTTAATTCTTTAACGCCAGGTCATCCGGAATATCGAGTTACTCCGGGAGTAGATGCATCGACTGGTCCTTTAGGTCAAGGAATTGGTATTGCAGTTGGTATGGCTATGGCTGAACGTTACTTAAATGCGATTGCTAATATAGAAAAGAAAAATAGTGGAATAATTGATTATTATACATATTGCCTTTGTGGAGATGGCGATTTGATGGAAGGCGTTAGTTATGAGGCATTATCATTTGCTAGTACCCAAAATTTAAACAAACTTATCATTCTTTATGACTGTAATAAAGTAAGTTTGGATAGCGATACAACTAACACATTTACAGAGGATATAGAAATTCGTTTTGAAGCTCTTGATTTTAATATTTTAAATGTAAAAAATGGTAATGATTATACAGAAGTATCCAAGGCTATTAAGCAAGCAAAGAAAAGTGACCGTCCTACAATTATTATATGTAATACAACTATTGGTAAAGATTCAATGTTAGAAGGAACTAACAAGGTTCATGGTAAGCCACTATCTAAAGAAGATTTAAGTAATATTAAAGAAAAATACAAAATTACTACGGAAGCATTTAATATCGATAGTAAAATTCTTACTCATGTTCAAGCCTATATTAATAATCGTGTTGGGGAAAATTTTAAAAAGTGGGAAGAAGAATACCGAGAAATTAAAGAAAGTGATAACATTGGACTTCATTCAATGCTTAATCTATTAGAACGTAACACTTTTGTTATCGATTTTGATGATACAAAATTTAAAATAAGTGATGAATATAGTGAAGAGTTAAGAGAAAGTAATCATAAAATAATGAACTTTATTTCGCCGAAGAATCCTTTCTTTTTAGGGGGATCTGCTGATCTTTCTTCATCATGTAAAACAAATTTAGATAAATCGAGTATCCAAAGTGAAGATAATCCGGTTGGTAAAAATATTTATTTTGGGGTTCGTGAACATGCTATGGGAGCAATACTTAATGGTATGGCTTTATCCAATTTAAAAGTTTTTGGTTCAACATTCCTAGCATTTAGTGATTATCAAAAACCAGCGATAAGAATGTCAGCATTGATGAATCTTCCAGTAACATATATTTATACTCATGATTCAGTATATGTCGGTCCAGATGGTCCAACTCATGAACCAGTAGAACAACTTACAATGTTAAGAACTATTCCAAATTTTATAACTTTTAGACCAGCAGATATTAATGAAATAATGGGGTCTTGGGAATACATACTTAAAAATAATTGTCCAACTGCCTTAGTAATAAGCAAAGAAAAGCGCAGCAAAAATAAAAATACCAATGCTAAATTTGTTAAATATGGTGCATACATGATAAGAAAAGAAAAATATCATTTAGATGGCATAATTATTGCAACAGGTTCAGAAGTTGAAATGGCTATGAATATATCTAAAGAATTATTTACAATGGGAATAGATACTAGAGTTGTATCAATGCCTTCGGTAGAACTTTTCTTAAAACAAAATCCTAAATATGAAGAACAATTACTTCCAAAAGATATTCCAACATTTGTTATTGAAGCCGGATCAAGTCTTATTTGGAATAGATTTGCTACTAAACCAGAATATATTTTTGGGGTAAATAGATTTGGTATGAGTGGTAAAACCGGTGAAGTAATTCGCTATTTAAAGATTGATAAAAACTCAATTTTAGAGAAAATTGCAAATTATTTAGCAAAAGATGTTAATATCGACATAATTTGACAAATTATTCGTCCTTGATTTGTTATCCTATTGTTGGGTGATGAAATTGAGGACATTTTATATTTTTAGAATTAATAGGGAAATGACTATGTTAATGCGAGAAAGTCCCTATAATTTATTCAAATCTTTAGAAGGGATATATTTGCTTGATAGGGCTAGCATTGGCTATGGTAAAGATTTACTTGATCAAATAATTGTGCCAATCGATAAATTAAAATATAATCGGCTTATATATGAAAAGAATAAAGATAATGATTTCTACATGAAAATCGGCGACAATCACAAAATAATTAATAAATATCGCAAAGAAGAAACAAACATTCAGGTAAAAAATAGCCATATTTTAATGAAAACAAATATTATCAATAAAAATATTCGTAAGTTTTTGCCTTTAAATGAACTTTTTGCTTGTGATTTTGAAAATAAAGATTATTTTTGGTTAGAGGAATTAGTACGATTATAAGTTGTTAAAAAGCGCAATTTATAGTACAATTAATATGCAAGGAGGTTATTTATGGGACAACTAATACTATACTTGGTAATCGGTTTAATAATTGGTTTAATTGCTGGTTTCCTAATCGCTCGGTTTATGATGAAAAAACAACTTGAAAAAAATCCTCCAATTAACGAAAAGATGATTGAAGCAATGATGAGTAGTATGGGAAGAAAGCCAAGTCAGAAACAGGTTCGCCAAGTTATGCAACAAATGAACCGTTATAAGTAATCCTTTAGGGTTACTTTTTTCAAAATATGTAAAATTTTACATAAAAATATTTACATTTCTTGCATATTTTGGTAATATTGAAATATAGAATAAAGAGGTGTATGAAAATGATGGATTTCATATATGAGCTATATCAAAATGATAATTTTGTACTATATCTTACTATTGCTTTAGTAATATTAATTGTTCTTTTTGTTTTAGTTCTTATATTTGGAAAACGAGATCAAAAATTAGAAGAAACTAAAAGGCTACAAAAAATAGATATTGATGCTTTTAAAGAAGAAAAGAAGGAAGAAACAAAATTAGAAGTTGCACCAGAACATAATAAAGAAGAAAATGTTATTCCTGAAGCAACTGTAGAAGAAAAAATTGAAGTAAAACCAGCAGAAGCTAAAAAAGAAGTAAAATCTATATTTGATGATACAGCGGTTTTACCAATTGCTAAAAATAGTGAAGAACCAGAAGAAATTAGTGTAACTACATTTGAACCTACTAAAATTGATATTCCAGAAAAAATTGAGGAACCAAAGGAAGAAAAACTGCTACAACGAAAGCCTTTAGTAGATATTGAAGAAGAAAGCAAACCTATTAATATTAATGAACTAGATGAAATAAAATTTGATGATATCAATTTGGAAAAAGATTTAGGAGAACTTGAAAATATTAGAAAAGAATTTGATAGCATTGAAATACCTGAAATTAAAAAAGAAGAAAAAAACGAAGTACAACCTAAAATTGAAGAA
>CALVIU010000018.1 GCA_944331835.1 uncultured Bacilli bacterium
TTATGCAACAACTAAAAAAACAATAACTCTAAAATATTAAAAAATAGTAAAAAGTGTCTTCGTTATATTCAAAGAGTAGCCTTAATTAGAACTCTTGCAACTAAACCTGATATTTTACTTTTAGATGAACCATTTTCGGCATTAGATTATGTATCACGTCTTTCAGTTAGTGAAGATGTTTCTGACATAATTAAAAGCGAACATAAAACAGTTGTAATGATTACTCATGACATATCAGAGGCTTTAAGTTTAGCAGACCGCATCATTGTTTTATCAAAAAGACCATCAGTAATTAAAAATGTTTATGAAATAAATATAAGTGGAAATACTCCAATGGAAAGAAGAAAGGCTAAAAACTTTGGAGAATATTACAATGAATTATGGAGGGATTTAGATAAAAATGTCTGAAGCCCAAAGAAAATTTCTAAGGAAATTAAAATTACGTAAGTATTTTGTAATCACTTGTCAAATATTAATTGTTATCGGATTCTTTGGCTTGTGGGAATTCTTAGCGAGTAAAAACTTAATTAATACATTTGTCTTTTCAAAACCTAGTGAAATCATCAAAACAATATTGGGCCTTATTGAAAGTAATAACTTATTTAATCATATTTTTGCTACTTTAAATGAAGTATTAATAGCCTTTATTTTAGGTATATTACTAGGGTTTATCATCGCTATAATCCTTTATGAAATACCAATTTTAGCCCAAATAATCGATCCATTTTTGACAATGATTAATTCACTACCTAAAGTTGCTTTAGGTCCACTTATTATCATAATTGCTGGTGCTAATATGAAAAGTATCATTATAATGGCTTTACTTATCAATTTAATTGTTAGTATAATTACCATTTATAATGGTTTCCTAAACATTGATGATAAAAAAATAAAACTAATTAAATCATTCGGAGCAACCAAATTACAAATATTATTTAAATTAGTTATACCAAGTTCATATAAGACGATAATTTCCAGTTTAAAATTAAATATTTCCATGAGTTTAATTGGGCTATCCTAGGTATGGGGAGAACGGTTTAACAAAAAATTAAGATATTTTTAACTTAATATCTATGTTATTGTTGGTAACTATCACTTTATCAACAATATGTTCAATTATTAGTCTTTGTTCATCAAAAGTCATATTAAACCATGATGATTGTAAATTTTTTAATATATCTAATTTATTTAAATTTTTTTCATTTTTACTTTTAATATCAGATATTTCTTTTTCTAGAGTTTCTTTTTCAGTCTCCAAGTTTTCTAACTTCTTTTTAGTAACTTCTACTGCAATATCATCTGCAATAAAATTAACTAAATTTTCAATTTGTTTTTGCACTTTTATTAATCTATTTTCATATTCTTCTAAAACATTTACTTCTGTTAGTTTATAATTAGTTCTAAACAAATTTTCATCTAAAGCCATAGCAAATAAACATTCTAAAACTGCATCTTCTATTTCAAAAGAATCCCATCTTTTATTTTGACAATTTGGATCTTTGATAAATTTAGGTTTGCTTTTTTGTTGGGAATAACAATAACATATTAATCTCTTACCCCATTTTTGATATCTATATTTGGCACCACATTTACCACAATAAATTTTGCCCGATAAAAGATAATGCCTTTCAGTTCTCGTTTTACTACGCATTTTAACAGTTTCAATTAATCTATTATAAGTTTCTTCAGTAATAACTGCTTCATGCTGACCAATAAATTCTTGTCCTTTATAAGGAACAATACCTAAATTTGTTCTATTTAATATAATTTGGGATATTAAACTTTCATCCATACCAAATATACTTTCTAATTTATTAAAACTTAAACCATCTAAATATAAAGAAATCATATTATGTAGTTTTTCTACTCGCTCTTTATTAGGCACTAAAATACCCAATGTACTATCATAATCATAAGCATAAGGTATTTTACCACCACCTCGCCATAAACCTGACTCAGCCCTTTTTTGAATACCTATACGAGTTCGCTCAAGTATTGTTTCTCTTTCCAGTTGAGCAAATACCGAAAGTATTCCAATCATAGCTTTACCAAAAGGTGTAGTGGTATCAAAATTTTCTCTAATAGAAACAAAACCAACATTGTATTTATTAAATACTTCTTCAATTAAATATAAAGTATCTTTTTGACTTCTAGATATTCTATCTAGTTTAAAAACAAATACACAATCGATTTTACCACTTTTACAATCACTTATTAATTTTTGAATTGCGGGTCTATTTAAATCTTTACCACTATAACCACCATCAATATAATATTCATATTCAGTATATTCTTTTGCTTTAGCATAATTTAGCAAATATTCTTTTTGAGCATCAATAGAATAACCTTCGACTTGAATTTCTGTTGAAACTCTAGCATATAAGCCTGCTTTTATAAATTCATACCTCCTTTACATAAAAGCACACATATACTTAAGATTGCATGTCTATGTTACCATGTATTTTAGGAATTGTTAACACTTTTATTATAATATTTATTAATTATTTCATATACTACTTTAATCTTTATTGTTATATTTTTAGGATCAACTATATTACCTTTAGCATCATATATAGTTACTCTTATATCTTTATTAGTATATGTATGATTAATAACTATCCCCCCTTATATAATCATACTTTTAATGTATCTAAAAATGTACACAATTTTTGTTATTTTTACTAATTTTATGTACCAACTTAAGTATCCTGTATAAGCAGGATAATGGTGTCTGACACAACAACTTCCCAGTGGGAAGTTTACCCTAAATATAGGACATTTTTAAGTTTTTACTTGTATGACAAATCTTTAATTGTCAAACATGTGGCGAACACAAAATAAGCCAAAATGCCCTAAAAAAGCCCATTTGTCTAACAGATGTTATAACAAATTAAGGCTCATTTTACTCTAAAATGTACATTTTTTCTCATATTTTGACTTTAAAAATTAAATGAAAAATGTACATTATTTTTGTGTTTTTTTGAAAAATAATGTACATAAATTTAGTGCTTTTAATATAACAAGTCCTATTCCTCCATAACTAAAATTAGGTAATTACAATAAAAAAACAAGAAACATTTTAAGGTTTCTTGCTACAACTTATAATTATCCAACTTTACCACATTATATCACTTGACAAACTAAATGCAACAAAATTATGTTTAAAATTTGTACGAATTTGTTTAAAAAGCGTTTAAAAAGTTGTTGACTTTGAAAAATGCTATTTTATCAAAATATTTTTATTAATTCTTTAATAACCTCATTTAAATTTAAAAATATTTTTTCTAATTTTTTTTGATCTAATGAACAGATGTATTCACAAAATTCCATTTTGCTAAATTCAACAATAGTACTATTATTCCCATAATCACCTTCTTTAACTTTAGTTGTATAATATTTTGAAACATTAACATCATCTAATATTAATGCATTCTCAATTCCTTTTTTCATTCCTTTGGAATTATTATATTTTGGAATAGATTTTACATAAATGTTATTTTTACAACTATCAACTTTTTGAGCATCAAAATCATATAAGCAAATATTAATATTTGTTTGATTTCTTGATATTAAAAATTCATTAACCCTACCCAAAGCTTTATCTCCTGTATTAACTTCTTGACCATTATCATCTATATATCCTATCCATTTGAAATAAAAAGGTACTGTATAACCAAATACATCTAATGCCTTATTTAAATATTTTTCATCAGTTCTACCAGCTACATAAACTACAGATTCTTTTTCTGAAAAGTCATTAATATTAAATGCTTCTTTAACTGCATCTATAGAATTACAGTTATAATATTCTGGATTATTTTTCACAATAATATTACCGATAGCATCATAAGCTAATATTATTACTTTGTCATCAAAACGATAATCATTATGAATTATAAATGGAGAATGGGTGACTGCAAATATTTGTGATGTCTGTTTACCATTTTCATCAGTAAATATATTTTTATAAAAATTCATTATTTTTTTTTGCCAATTTGGATGCAAACTAATTTCAGGTTCATCAATAAATACAAAAGCACCATTAATTGCATTTTTATCTTTTAATAAAAAACAGCCTCGATAAACTATTTGCTTTTCACCTGAACTTAAATTATCTATCGGAAACTCTTTACCAAATTTTTCAAAAATAATGGACTTATGATTTTTTTCATTAATTATTTTTGAATAAGTTAGATTATCAAACATCATATTAAATGCTGTTATAAATCTCTTCATTCTTTCTTCTATATGACTATTTTCATAATTTTGTTTTGGATTGTCTCTAAAGTATTTCGCAACATCTGCATCATCTAGTGCTTGAATGTCAATAATCAGTTGTTTAATTTGAGTGGGTAAATCATTTGTCGACCTACGACTTCCATGTGCATCATCTAAGTTTAAACTTGTTACTGAGTTCAGTTCCCTAGCATTAAAATTTATATCAACATCAGAATAAATCCCATTAAAGTGATACTTCTCTTTTAATGTATTAGAATTAGATGAAGTTTTAAGTCCTTCGTTATCATTAACTTCAATATAATCAGAACCTGATATGCTATTTTTTTTAATAGTATAATTTATAGTAAATATTTTACCATTTTTTTCAAATTCCACAATACATGGATATTTAACATTGTGAGCAGCAATATTATAAAGTTCGTTTAAAATTGTACTTTTGCCTGTACCATTTTCTCCCGCTAAAATTATTGTATCAATAGCTTTACCACTTGAATCACAAAAGTCTAATTGTAGATTTTTTAATATTGGATGATTAATAAATTTTATTTTTCTAATTTTATACATAAATTCCTCGTTTCTAATATAATTATATCAAAATTGTTTATTTACTGCTACTTTTATTATACTTGCTACTAAAACAAATTACTAAAATATATTAATAATAAGCGAAATTTGATATAATATATGTGTGATGTATAAATATGTATAAAAATGAAGAAGAAAAATTGTTGATAAATAACAAATCATTAATGAAAGAATGGGATTATGAAGCAAATAAAAATTTAGATCCATCTAAACTAACTATTTATTCAGAAACACATGCTAATTGGATTTGTTCAAAATGTGGGCATAAATGGAAAACACAAATAAACATAAGGCAAAAACATGGTTGTCCTAAATGTGGGCATTTAAAAACCGCAATAGCAAATGCTAGGCCCAAGACGGGAATGTCTTTAGCTGATTATTTTCCTGAATTAATTAAAGAATGGCATCCTACAAAAAACGGAAATTTAACACCATACGATTTCGCACCAAATTCGAATAAAGATGCATGGTGGGTTTGCTCTAATTGTGGTTATGAATGGCCGTCAAAAATAAAAACAAGATATAAAAGCAAAAAATTATTTTGCAAAAAATGCAATTTAAAAAGAGCAATAAGGAAACCCAAACTAGGTAGAGATTTAAAAACACTTTTTCCTAAAATTGCAAATGAATGGGACTATGAAAAAAACTATCCTTTAAAACCATCTGAGGTTTTTCCATATTCTGAAAATGAATATTATTGGAAATGTGAAAATGGACATATATGGAAAGATGCAGTAAAAAACAGAACAAAAGATGGCGGAAGAAGGTGTCATGAATGTGTTAAAATATATGGAAAAAATAAAAGAGCTATTAAGGATTCTAATAATTTGGCTAACACTAATCCTGAACTATTAACAATATGGGATTATGATAAAAATAAGATTTCTCCTACAGAAACAACATTTGGATCACATGATAAAGTTTATTGGAAATGTAGTTTAGGTCATTCATATTTTGCAAAAATTAAAAATGTCGTAAATGGCACTCGTTGTCCTTACTGTGCAAATCAAAGACTATTAGTAGGATTTAATGATTTAGAAACTTGGTGTAAGAATAACAATAAATTATATTTGTTAAATGAATGGGATTATGAAGCAAATAAACCATTAACACCCAAAGATGTTCTACATGGTTACACTAAACAAGTAATATGGAAATGTAAGTACGGACATAGCTGGCCGGCCAAAGTGTCAGATAGAACAAAGAAAAATTCTACAGGATGTCCTTTTTGCGCAAATAGAAAATTAAAAAAAGGATTTAATGACCTAGCTACAGTTTACCCAGAAATTGCAAAAGAATGGCACCCTACAAAAAATGGAAAACTAAAACCTGAAGATGTTTTATATGGATGCTCTAAAAAAGTTTGGTGGAAATGCAAATTTGGTCATGAATGGCAAGCTTATGTTTCTAGTAGGATAAAAGGCCATTTTTGCGAAAAATGCAATTCTAAAAATCATGTTTCTATTGCAGAAAAAACAATAGTATACTATTTAAATCAAGCTGGTGTAAAGGTTCAAGAAAACAAAAAAATTGGTAGAAAAGAACTAGATATTTTTATTCCATCAATGAATGTCGCAATTGAATATGATGGCCAAAGATGGCATAAAAATAGAAAAAGTGATTTGGAAAAAAACAAAATGTGCAAAAATCTTGGAATAACATTATATCGTATAAGAGAGCCATTAATTGGAGTTTTAAATGATAGTTCAATAGATATATTAATTAATACTATAACTTCTGATATGTCGTATATGAACAAAATCATTAATTTACTATTTGATAAATTAAAAATCAATTTTAATAACATAGATATTATTAGAGATTTACCAAAAATTCGTGAATTGATTGACAAAAAAATTAAAAATAACTCTATTATAATAACAAATCCTGAATTGGCTCGAGAATGGCATCCTACAAAAAATGGAAATTTAAAGCCTGAATATGTAACTAAGGGGGAACACATTAAAGTTTGGTGGATTTGTCCTAAGTGTGGCAAAGAATATCATGCATGGGTTTATAGTAGAAGCGCAGGTACAGGTTGCAAAGACTGTGCCAATAAAGAAAATGGGATAAAAAAATCTAAAGCAATAAAAGGAGTAAATGATTTAGTGACTACTCATCCTAATATAGCAAAGGAATGGGACTATGAAAAAAACTATCCACTAACTCCTCAAATGTTTAAAGCTGGTTCTAACAAAGAAGTTTGGTGGAAATGTAAATGCGGACATAGCTTTCCTAGAATCATTTACAATAGAACTAAAAGAAATGATACTTGTCCACAATGTAAAAAAGCAAAATAATGAGCTAAACAAACTCAATGATATCACTTATAAACACATCCCAATTATCAGGAAAACTATCGCAACCACTCTTACAATCAGTTATGCCATTATAATATTCTAACTTTAATATCCATTTAATATTATTAAAATTTTTCCAATTACCATAATGACCTGTCCATAAATTAACTTTGTTATTCTTTATAGCAGATAATAACTCATAAACAACAGAATCATCAATCATTTCCTCTTTAACTAATATATAATTTTTTATAAAAAAGTAAGTTGGTTCATTATATAGATCAAATATATACTTTTTTCTACTTGTTTTAGTTTCAATAACTAATGTAACTTTTCTTATATCAACAGTTGCTAGATTTCTTATGGAGCAAAACTTTTTATCACAATCAACACAATATCTATTATCCAATTTAGCATATTTTATTTTTTTCCCATCAAAGTCATATTTTTCAAATCTAACCTTAGGCATAAATATAGTACCTTCTTTTAAGTATTTACTATAATCAATTTTTTTATTTTTCTTTTTATTAACACCTCTATAAGCATAAGATATCTTTAAAACATTTCTACCATTACAATATGGGCAATTAATTTCTGCCATATTTATACACTACTTTCTGCAATCATTATTTAAGTATAGTGTGCTTATTTTCTCCCCATACCTAGGATAGCGGAGTAATCATGGGAGAATTCTTAGTCAGTAAAGAAGGTATTGGATATTTAATTATCTATGGAACTCAAGTATTTAATTTAAGTTTAGTTATGGCAGGAATCTTAATATTAGTTATAATTTCTTATATACTCTATAAAATAATTATCTTTATCGAAAGTAAATTGATTAAAAAATTCTAGTGTTTAATTACTAGAATTTTTCTTATACAATATTATTTTTATTATAAATATAACACAAATGATTTTCAGAAAATCCAGTTGCAAATTCATTCCAATTACATCCAACAAATTTAAATTTTAACTTCACAAGTTCCTTCTTTTTGAACTGTTAAGAAATTCTTAACAGTTGCGCTTTCTTCTAATTCACCGCTTTCAAAGATATTTTTCATGTGTAGAGAAATATTATTTTTAGTTGTATCAAATAATTTAGCAAGTTCACTCTGATTCATCCAAATTGTTTCATTATCTAGTGTTGTATCTACTTTAACAATACCATCTTTTGAAGTATAAATTACTATATTGTTTTTAAACATATTTTAACACCACCAATCATTGATAATATTATAATATAATCATTAATAAAAATCTGCATTTTTTCAATACTTTTCAATTAAATATTGTAGGTTTGTCACTTATGTTTGATAAACCTACAGTTGTATATGGTTTCATAAATGGTGTTTCTTGATAAAAAGTTGTTTTAGTAAATAATGATACTGCGCTTTCTATATTTTTTTTTAATCCAATAATCTTTTAACTTATTTAATCACTTTTCTGCATATTCACTATTCATGCTTCTTCTTTTATTATTTTAGCCTTTCAAATATTAGAAATTTACTACCAAAAATTATTCTTTCGATATTTTTCGCTTCTAATACCAATTCATCAAAATCAGATATGTATTTTTGATCTTGTACTACGCGATATTTTTCATATTCATCCAATGCAAGTTTATCAGCAATTTCTCTTTTAATTTTTCCATTATCTTTTAGAATATTATATTCGTTGAAATTTAAAAACATCTCTAATTTATCTTTCCATTCTTGTATAGAAATAATATGTCCAAGTCTAATTTGTCTTTCAGCAAAATCTAGATACATAGATACTAAATTATTTAATTCTTTTAACTCTTTTTCAGATAAATAGTTTTTCTGGAGCGGTCATTCCTGTAATAGCATAATGTAATTTATTTTGCACATTCTTATAAAATTCTTTAGTTATCTTACTATTTTTGTCATAATCGTAACTACATTCCTTATAAATATCTGTAATTTTCTGATAAAATCTTCTTTCACTAGCTCTAATTTCTTTGATCTTAACTAATAACTCATCAAAATAATCTTTACCAAATTTTGGCCCATTTTTTAGTAATTCAGTATTCAAAACATATCCTTTTTTGATATAGTCTTTTAATGTATTTGTTGCCCATATTCTAAAGCTAGTAGCTTCCTTTGAATTGACCCTATATCCAACAGCAATAATAGCATCTAAACTATAAAAATTTGTATTATATCCTTTACCAGCAGAAGCAGTTGTTCGAATTTTTCGAATAACTGAATTTTCTTTTAACTCATTAGATGTAAATATTTCTTTTAAATGATAATTAATTGTATTGACTTTTACATTAAATAATTCGGCCATTGTTTTTTGAGTAAGCCAAAAATAGTCATTTTCATACAATACTTCTATTTGTACATTTTCGTTTTCGCTTTACAAACGAAATTTTTTGTATTTACAATATTTACATTTTACTTTTTCTTTGTTATAATTTATGAAGAATAAAGGGCGTGATTTAAAATGAAGATGTTGTCAACTGAAGTAAGGACATTACTTGATAAATTATATAATCTTCGTGGTGAAGATAGTGTTATTCTAACTAAAATGACTAAAGAAAGAGAAGATGCTATTGAAACTCAAGAAAGAACTAAAAACGAAAAAGAAGTCCTTATTAAGGAAATTGAAAATTTAACTGCAGAAGAAAAGACTTTAGCTGAAGAAGGCGAAAAATTAACGTCAGTTTTAAGTAGCATTAATAAAAATGATTTTGCTACGGTTTTAGATCGATTAAAAATTGATTTTGATCCGGACGTTATAAATGAAAAAGTTAATAAAATGTTGCCAGATACAATTGCTAAAGTAGTGGCAGAAAACAAAAAAGCTTCTGAAAAATTAGAAAGTGTCGAAGCTGAGATGAACAATGCTATAACCAAGGTTGAAGAATTGGGGATTAGAAAAGATGAAGCATTAAGTAATCAAGCCAAATTAAATGAATATTTTGATTTAGCTCTAGCAGGTAATATCAATATAACTCGTGATGAAATAACTTCTCTTTTAGAAAAATTTGATTTCACGGAAAATGAACAAAGAGAAGCCGCTAAAATATTGATGTTCCCAGAAGATGCTTTATATGAATATGATGCTTCATTTAAAAGTGGAGATAAAGCATCAGGAAAAACTATAACTGAAGTTTTAGTAGAAGCTAAAAAGGAATCAACTGCAGTACAACCTGAAGTAAAGACTGAAGAAACTGGGGCTGTTAGTGACCTAGAACCAATTAAAGCTAGTGCTGATAGTGAACCGATATTAGAAGATATTTTTAATAAAGTGATTGAAGAAAATATACCAGCTGAACCAACACCACAAGTTGAAAGCTCATCTGCTCCAATATTTTCTGAACCAACTCCAATAGTTGAAGATAAACAAAGTGAAAAAGAAAAATTATATGGAGTAATGCGTGAATGTGGATTAAATCCTGAAGACTATAACGCAAAATCAATTGAAAAATTACTAACAAATTATAATGCAGAAACATTAAAGAATAATGTAGCAGAGTTAAAAAATAAAAATATTGATTTAAAAATATTGCGTGAAAATATCGAAATATTATATGATTTAGAACTAACACAAAAAATTGATAAATTATTGGCTTTAGGAAAAGAAGCTAGAGACATAAGTCTCATGCCAAATGTTTTGGTTAAATATGACTTAAAGGGGTTGAATAATACAATTAATGTATTACAAATTAGTGGTTTAGATCCTAAAAAAGTACCTCTAATGGCATATTAGAAAGGATGAGATTATGGAACAAAAAGTAATTGATTTAAAAAATAGACTTGAAAAAAATTATAAGGAACAAGATAAAAATCAAATTTATACCTTTGCAGCATCGTTAATAACTGCTAATCCAGAATCATTAGATGTTTTAGAAAGCCATGGCGTAGAACTAAAAAAACCATCGCAAACGATAGTACTTGCCATTGAACCTCAAGAATTAGAAAGAGAGTTAAAACTTGCTGAAGAAATGGGATTCATTGCAGCATACCAACAAAATCCACGTCATTTGACTCAACCAATTGAAATGGTTATAAAAAGAATGGCTAAAGCTGATGCTGTTGGTGTAACTTATAAAAATGAAAAAGGGACATATGCATCATTCATTTTTAGTCAAAGAGCTTTTGATTATATAATGTCTAAAACTGAAGGTGTAGAAAAGGAAATTCCCAGTAATACCCCAATAGAAACTGACAATAATATGGATGAAGATTTATCAGAAGTAAAGGAAAATGCTATGCGTTTGTTAGAAGCATTTGCTATGATTGATGAAAAGGATAAAGTGTTTGCCAGATTAGATGAAATTGGGGATAAAGGATTAAGTCAAAAAGAAATGCTTATGGAAGCGTTTAAAATATTTGGGGGAGATGAAAAAGTTTTAGCTACAACAATTGATGAAGTGTTGATGGCTTCTAATGAGGAAAAAAGGGGACGAGCTGCATGAATTTTTTAGAAAAGTACGATTTTGCTAAAGAAGATATAGAAGAATTTATGAATAATACTCCGAAGAAAATTTTAGATTTATTAACTAAACATGGAGATCTAGTAGAAACCAATCTTAAATTTATTAAAGATTTAGGAACAAATGTCTATAAAGAAATATTTATAAATTATCCAGATATGTTTTTGATGGATGCTAGCAATTTTGCTCAAAAATTTTCTCAATACGAAACCGATGAATTAATTGCTAGTTTAAATAATAATTTTAAAGTAGTTGAATACTTATAAAAAGAAAGGGATAGTCACAATTGACTATTCCTTTTGTAATCTATACAAATTAATTGAAGGTTTATTAAATAATCGAAAGTTAATATTATTATCAGTACCTAAACCGGCTGAAACATATAAACTAGTATTATTAACTTGATATTTATGATCTAAGTATTTTTGAGCACCCTCTTTTTTTATTACGCCCCCAAAGAAAGGAATTCTTATTTGTCCTAATAAAGAGTGGCCAGCTAAAACTAAATCTACATCGCTATTAGCAATGGTTTCTATATTGTCTGGATTATGAGTTAATACTATATTATAAACCGTTTCTAGTTCATCTGTTATATATAATGCTTGTTCTAAATTTTGGGGATTGGTAAGTCCGGTTAGTTTAATTGGAGTAACATCTTGATAAAAAATATAAGTTGATGCATCATCTAATAATAAAAAATCGCTATCATTAATTATTTCTTTATACAAATCTAAATTATTATTGTCGCTATCTCCAATTACAGCATATTTATATAAAGTACATTCTAAAGAAGAAAGTAAATTTTTAACTTGTAAAATTTCATCTTCACTAATATCATAATCCTTTGCAATTAAATCTCCAGTAAAAACAATGATATCTGGGTTTAATTCATTTATTCTATTAACTATACTTTCTAAATCTTCAACACTTTTAGTAGAACCTAGTAAAACATCTGAAAATTGTACTATTTTAAAGTCTTCAAATGAATCTGGCAGATTGGCAACAGGAATTGCATCTTCGACAACTTTAAATCCACTAGTGTTGATAAATCGTGAATATATAAATATAGAGACAATTAAAATTATTAACACTAATAAAAATTTCTTCATTAATCCTCCATAATTTTTGTTATTCTTAATAAATAATACCACAAATCATATTTAGAGGCAATTTATAATTGAAAAAAAACTCTATATATGGTAAACTAAATCATAGGAGGTGTCGAAATGTCTAAATATAAGTACTTTTTATTTTCATTAGTTACTTTTGCAGTATTTACATCATCTGTTAGTGCAGTAACATGCAGTTATGAGGAAAGAGCAGAGCTTAACAGCGAGGTATCTCATATTGAAGCTAGTTATGAAGAAATTCAAATAGAACTAGCCCCTGATGAATATAGTCCACCGGATGTTATTTTAGGTACGGAATATGAAGAAACTTTTGTTCAAAAAGTAAACGCTTTACAAATAAATATTTTAAATCTAACAGAAAAAGTTTATGTGGAAGTGACCAATGAAGAAACAGGAGAAACAACAACGTATAATTTTTCAGATACTAACAACGGCAATTTGGCAATTATTAGAGAGGATATTAGTCAAGTTGCTAGATATGAAATCGAAGTATATTCTTCATCAGCCACTGGTTGTGAAGGTAATCTTTTAAGAACTTTAAGATTAAATTTACCTAGATATAATGAATATTCAACATATCCGATATGTAATCAAATGGAAGATTATTATTTATGCCAAAGATATGTTACATTTGATGAGATGAGTTATGGTGATTTTTTTGATAGAATATATGAAGAAGATGCAAGAAGGCATAATGAAAGCGAAAATGATCAGGAAGATAATCCATGGTATGAAGCTTTTTGGGATAAATATAAAACTCCAATTATAGTTGGCGGTATATCATTAATTGTAATTGGCGGGGGGGTAGCAGTGGTAATAGTAATAAGACGTAGGAGAAGGATAATATGAAAAAAGTGTTGAGTGGTTTATTAATTTTAGTGGCATTTTTTATTAACTTTACTAATGTAAATGCGCTAAGCGACGATAAAAGTATAATATACAAGGAATCAAAAGATTGCTCGTCTGGAGATGAAAAGTGTAGAATAAATATATCAAACCTTAAAACTGGTAGTGCAAACTTTTGGATTTATAAGTATAATCTAACAACTGGCGATAACACATATATTTCATATTGTTTAGACCCACATAAATCATCAACTACAGACTATAAACTTATTCGTATATTAGGAGCAGAAAACAGTGAAATAGTTCGTGCACACGATTATGGTATACTTGAAATGCTAAAAGTGGGATATACTAATTTCAATAATACTTATGAAACGAGCGACCCTACTCCAGAAACTAACCCAAATCCATATGTAGCCCAATTGTCAGGTACAGATTTGTATGTTGCCACTAGTATAGCTATAAGAGCATATACTCTAGGACTATTTGGTTGGGGTGGTAATGATAGTCAAACCAGTACACCATTTATGTTATATCAAGCAGGTGCATTTATTACTTCTGGAGCAGATTGGGCAGGTTGGAATCCAGAGGCTTTAAATACATTGGTTAGATTAAATCAAATCTCATCTTTGGGATTTACTAATTGTACCAGCTCTGGTCCGGCGTGTCAGCAACAATACAAGAAGTTTTTAGATAGAGTATATGAAAAATGGAATTATGACCCAAGTATAACGTTGAATGGTTATTCATATGGAACAGATTCATATGCAATAGTTTATGCAGCAAAAGAAATATTTGATATTGGTATGAATGCAGCATATGAATATATAAAAGAAGGTCGCACAGAATCAACAGTAGTTTCGGGAGTAACAAATGTTGTTCAAGAATCAAGAGACGAAAATCAAATTCAAGAATTCATATATGCTAATCTAGAAATTAAAAATTTTGGTGATGGTGCATATATTAATAATTTTAATATCACATGTAATGGTTGTGATACAAATGAAAGTACAATTGATTATATTGAATATTTCGATACAAATGGAAATTGGATAAGACTGCAATTAGGAAGCACTGATGACTTAGCTAGAATTATAACTCCAGATGAAAATGGATATAGAAATGGAACTATTAGATTACGTATTCATGTAACTAGAATAGCAACAGAAGATACTGAAGATTGCAATAGTAAAGCAAATTTTACTGTAACGTATAAATACTATGACCCAAATAAAGAATATATTGGAGCAATTCTTGGAGATATCTATGGTAGAGATTTTCAAAGAATGGTTATTATTGATAAATTAGATAGTAATGGGCTCGATGGAAGTTTTTCAGGCGTTATAAATGGTTGTACTGAAGCAGTATGTGAAACAAAAATTTCTGTTCCAGTTTGTAGCGATGACGAAAACGACGCTATCGCCGAAGTTTTAACAGATGAAAATATCAAAAAATGTATTTTAAATAATATCGATGACGCAGATAACACATATCAACTTACTGTAGAAAATGGTGGAGTTGATAACGACTATTGTCAAGTATTCTGCAAAGAAGATTACAAGGAAACAATTAATGATGGTATTCAAGGCGGAATCAAGCTAAACCCAGTAGTAGAAGATGTAGACTGTGGTGGATTCTTCCAATTAACATCACACATTGAAGGACAAAAGGATTGCTACACCGGTGGAGATACAAGTGATAAGAGAATTGATAGAGAACAATTTATTACTGATATAATTGCTGCTCAAAAAAAGATGATTGAAAATTATGATTTATATGTAAAGGCAACTGTTGCTTTGGCAAATATAACATCGACTTCATGTTCGTGTGGATGTTGTGGTAGTGGTACAGAATGGTATTCATCAGGTAGCTATGATGGTGTTGAAGCAGTAGAAGATACTAATACTAGTGAAACTGGATATGTAAAAACCCAAGAAAAGGAAGGTAGTTATAGTTATGTTGATTCGTGCTCAGGAAGTTGTTCAAATGACCCTGAAACTGGCTGTTCAGGTTCATGTTCATCTGGAAGCAGGAGTGAATTAGAACAAGAGATAAAAGCAGATATTACAAAAGCTACTACAGGAATGAGCGAAGGCTATACTGAATATGTTAATGCCATTAAGGCATATAACGGTTGTACAGCAGCATGGGATAACGAATATCTATTCTCACAAAGAATACGGTTCTATTATAGTGAATATCATTATGAAGATGAGTTTACACCTTATTATGACATAATTGCATCAGAAAATAATCAAGATTTATACTATCTAGAAGCTCAAGAAGACACACTTAAAGAAGAAAGTGAAGTAGTAATTTGTAAGGGCGATACTAATGAAAATTATGAATGTCAAGAAGAACCGGTTAATTTTGATGGATCATTAGACTTAAATGTTGATGAATGGAATTATGTTAGTGATTATGGTAATTCCGTATACTCTCAAAAAACATTTACAATTTGTGATACAACCAAAGGTTGCAGAACATCTGACCGTATGATTTCCGATGCAACATTTATCAGAAAAACTGTTAAGAAGTCTCAAGATTATATAACTCCAACGATATTCTATCAAATAGAAGCAAACGGTAAAGTAACAGTTAATAGTGGTTATACTGGAAATGCTTTAAAATTAGATGAGTTGATTAATGCATTGCCAGTTTCAACGAAAACAACTGGTGGTGGTATCTTTAAATTAATGATTGAAGACCTTGGTGAATTCTATGATACTGGTGAAGTTGGAAGATTAATAGACTTCAATGGTGATAATGAAAGTAGCAGTGTAGCAGCTGCGAAAGAAGAAATTGGAACATTCGATGGTGAATATACATGTCATTACTATTCTCCATGTCGTCCAGATGATTGCCCAGATTGCGACTTTATT
The DNA here is from genome assembly GCA_944331835.1 of uncultured Bacilli bacterium. Taxonomy (GTDB): domain Bacteria; phylum Bacillota_I; class Bacilli_A; order RF39; family UBA660; genus Onthocola_B. The sequence goes on from CALVIU010000018.1 coordinate 16,445, forward strand.
TGTGATGAAGATGAATGTTATTGGGGAGATCCAGGAACATGTCCAGACTGTGAATTTGATTGTCCGGAATGTGTATTTAATTTTGATGAAATTCAATTAAACTTTCGCCCTATCTCAACAACTGATTTCAATTCTGCTGATAGAAAATATGGTTATAACTGGGATGTTACAACTACACTAGGATACTTGGAATTGTTAAGATTAAAAGCTGATACAGCAATTGAACAAATACAAGAAGCAAATGAAACAATTTTTGATGATAAGATTGATGAAGAAAATTCTGAATTAGACTTCAGTATAAGAATGACTGCAGATATTGTTAATGATTTAAAAGAATATAATGATAATCATGAAGAAGAAGGTGGTTATGCTAACGATAGCTTGACTTGCTATGCTTATACAGCTGATGATGGAACAAAATTTGCTAATATTTTCTGTTACAGTGATCTTATTGATGAATTAATAGATAAATATGGAGAACAAATAACTGTTAGAAATAGAACAAATGCTGCTAGTCGTTCGGATGAAGATAACAAAGCCAATTCTCAAAATTATTGGGAAACATGGGAAGGATGGTCTGAATCAGTTCGTGATGAAAATGGTCAATATACCGTTATTGGTGGTCCATCATGGAGATAGGGGTGAATAGTTAATGAAAAATGCTTTATGGGGATACTGGTTAGTACTACTTGGTGTATTTATTGTAGTTATAATGTTATTAGTTCAAAATCTGACTACTTCAACAACTCAAGATTACTATGTAGTAAAAGAAATCACAGAAGCAGCTTTTATTGATGCTGTAGATTATTCATACTATCGTACATTTGGTGAAGTAAAAATTAATAAAGAAAAATTTTACGAAAGCTTTCTAAGAAGGTTTGCTGAAACAGCATCAACTAGCAACGTATATACTGTAAGTTTTTATGGGGTATATGAAGCACCACCAAAAGTTAGCGTTGAAATTAAAAGTAAATCAAATACCTTTAATGTTATGGGAGATTCTGAAACATTTGATATAGTGGAAAGAATTGATGCGATATTAGAAGGAAAAGAAGCATTTTAAATATTAAAAGTGGAGGAATAAAATGGGAAGCATAATTAATACTTTTAAAAAGTTTTTTACAAATCGAACAACAGTCACAATAATTGGGGTTGTTGCTGGAATAGCAGTATTAGCGGGTTTTTACTTTTACCGTGTTAATAATGCTATTAATCCAACAGAAGTTCCAGTAGCAACCCGAACCATTTCTGCTACAGAAGAGATAACTTCCGATGACATTGAAATGGTTGATATTGGTAGTAGTTTCTTATCTGATGCTGATGTATTAACAAGTGTTAATGATATTGTTGGAAAATATGTTGATACTGGAACTTCTATTCCAGAAGGTGGAATGTTTTATAATAGTCAAGTAGTTGAAAAAGAAGAATTACCAAATTCTATATTTGATCAAATACCAGATGGTTATACTATTTATCAATTACGTGTTAACATTGAAAGCACTTACTCAAATTCAATTTTCCCTGGAGATAAAATTGATTTGTGGATAAGTACTAAAGAAGATGATTTAGTTTATTTTAGTGAATTTATAAAAGGAATTGAAGTTTTAGCAGTTAGAGATGCCGATGGTAATAATGTGTTTGATATTACAAGTGGAAACAGACCAGCCTGGTTATTATTTGCTGTAAAGACCAATATTTATCGTTATTTGAAAGTCATTGAATTTATGGGAAATATGACTGTAACACCAGTGCCAAGAAATAAAACATATAACACAGAAAGTGGTGCTACCGAAATAACGAATGTTCAATTGTTAAATATGATTAGAAGTAGAATAATCGATAATGGAGTCGATTATGGAGACGAATTTTAAGGGGAGGCTAAAATGGGAAGTTTACTAAAAAATATTAAAAATATTTTACTAAATAGAAATACAATTACTATTTTAGCAGTATTGACAGGGGTTATAGTTTTATGGTTCTTTTATAACATGACTGTTACCAATGCCATAAATCCCCAACGGGTACCAGTGGCAACAAGAACTATTACAGCAACTGAAATGATTACTGCAGAAGACTATGAAATGGTAGAAATAAGCAGTGACTTTTTGAAAAATGCTAATATTATAACTAACAGTAATCAATTAGTAGGTTATTACGTTAAAAATGAAACATCTATTGCAGAAGGCGCGATGTTTTATCGCGAACAAGTAGTAGAAAAAGACGAATTAAAAGAAAGAGAACAAGAAGATATACCAGATGGTTATACTCTTGTTTATATGGATGTCGATAATAATACAACTTATGCAAATTCAATTTATCCTGGAGATAAAATTGATTTGTGGTTAGAAGTTGAAGTAGATAATATGTATATGTATGACGAATTCATTAACAGTATCGAAGTAATAGCTGTCAAAGATTCTGCGGGTAATAATGTTTTTGACTCAGAAGTAAGAAAGGAACCAGCTCATTTAGTTTTTGCTGTTAAAACAGAAATGTTTTACTATATTAGTCTAATAAAAACTATTTCAGATATGGATCTTTATCCTGTTCCAAGAAATGAGTTATACACAACAGAAGGTGCAGAAGTATCATACTCTAATCCGCAATTGTTACAAATAATAGATAGCTATGCATCAAGTACTCCATCAACTGCTGTACCATCGACACCAACAACAGGACAATAAATAAAAGAATTAAAGAGGTGACAAATCGTGAATGATGCTATATTTTCACAAATTGATTTTGGACCTTTAAAAGAGTTTTTAGAGGAAGATAATGTAACCGACGTATCATATTCTAATGGTGGTCAAGTGTGGCTAAAAACTCTTGATAAAGGTGTTTATCGGGTTGATAGACCAGAAATAAATAATGCTTTAATGGAAAAGCTTGCTTTTCAATGTTCTAATGTTATGGGTAAAACATTCAATATGGCGCACCCATTCCTAGATGCTGAATCAGCTGAACTTCGTCTTAACTTTGTTCATGAATCAATTGCTACTAATGGTATAGCATGTGTTATTCGTAAGACGCCTGCCAAAATCCGTCTTAACAAAGAAAAGCTTATCAACGAACAATATGTTACTGAAGATTTGCATGACTTTTTAATGACCTGTGTCGAAGGCCATTGTAACATTATTGTAAGTGGTGAAACTGGTTCTGGTAAAACCGAACTTGTTAAATACTTAGCAAGCCATACTAAAGAAAATGAAAAAATCATAACTATCGAAGATACACTAGAATTGCACTTAGATAAAATATTCCCTCATCGTGACATCGTAGCTATGAAAACTAACAACATTGCATCATATTCTGATGTTTTGGTAACCTGCATGCGGCAAAACCCACGGTGGATTTTACTATCCGAAGTTCGTTCAGCAGAAGCAGTTACAGCAGTTCGTAACTCAATATCATCTGGACATAATATTATATCAACAATCCACTCAGATAGAGCATTTAATATTCCAATGCGTATGTACAGTTTGCTTGAAAGTAGTCAAGATGTTGATCAGTTTTTAAACTCAATTCATCGTTATGTTCAAATAGGCATCCATGTAAAAGGTTATATGAGTAAAGAACTAGGAAGATTTCAAAGAGAGATAATCGAAGTAGTAGAGTTTTATGTTAATGAAAAAAATGAATCTAAGGCTAATGTAATTTTCAAAAAAAGTTTGGATGGAAAATACACATTCAACAATCCTACTAAATACTTAATTGATTATTTAGGTGTTCAAGGTGTAGAAATGAAACAAGACTATTTTGAAAAGTCTAAAGGTTCGATGGAAGAAACCACTCCAACAACTGAAGCTAGTATCGAAAGCCTATAAGAGAAAGGAGTAAATATGGGAACTTTTACAGAGTTAATAATATTATTAATAATTGCGATATTTGTTCTTATTTATCGCCGAAATCCTAGTGAAAATGTTTATAAATTTGTTACTGGTAATGTATCACGAATTTATGATAAATATGCTCCATATTCTTTTAAAACGGTTCGAGAAAAAGCAATCGAATTAGGGCAAGAATATAACGCTAGACAATATCTTACACAAGTAATAATAATCGGAGGTATAGCTGCAGGAGTCGGATATTTTTACTTTTATAGTATAATTATTGCAGCAATTTATGCAATTGCAGCAGTTGCTTTCATTCCTTATCTAGCTTACTTAAGACTTCAAAGAATTTACAGCGAATACATATTTGAACAAATTCAAACTTATACAACAAATGTTATAATGGAATTTAATACAACTCAAAGTTTCGTAAAATCTCTAGAAGGTGTAAGAGATTCTGGTATTTTAGAAGATCCAGTTTTGGGTGATGTTAAGAAAATGATTGATATGTCTTATCAAAATGGTACAATAGATGAATCAATTCAATATTTTAATGACAAATATCCATATTATATGGTTAAAAATATGCACCAATTATTCTTACAAATTACTAAAGAAGGTGCAAGAGATTCTGGACAAGCCTTAGAAAACATGTCACTAGATATCGATGCCCTTGTTGAAGGAGTATATCGAGATCAAATGGACAGAAAGAACTTCCATGGTAGATTTTTGCGATTTGGTTTAATTCTTTATTTATTAGTAATCGTATTAAGATATATGTTAGGTGAAGAAAATTATATTGAACTGTTAGATATGTGGTATGTTCAAATAATACTGCATGCCATAGTATTAATAAATGCCTTTTTCCTAGTAACAGGAGAAAAATACTATAATGAAGATGTGGGGGTAGAATAATGCAAATAGAAATTATTATAATAGCAATAATAGTGTTTGTAATTATGACCCTCGGTGGTCAAATTGATATTAACCAAATGATAAGTGATAACCAAATGTTATTCCTACGTTTAAAAGAAAGCGATTGGGACTTTTTGGTTAGAGCTAAATATGGTAGCAATGTAAGTCCAGATTATTTATTTAACAAAAGAATAAAAAATGCTCTCATAGTAATGGTTTTAGTCTTCTTCTTTATGATTCAGGACTTGAACGCTGTTAAAGTTTTAATTATATTTGTTATAGGTATATTTATATTTAAAATGCCTTACAGTGATATAAAGAAATTTTATGCACAACATATGCATCAAATTGATGCTATGCTACCACATTATTTAAAGAGTTTAGAAATTTTAATTCAACACTATACAGTACCAGTAGCTATTGGTAAGTCAATGGCAGATGCTCCTGAAATATTTAAGGAGGGATTGCAAGAAATGATTGATGCCATAAACTCTGGGGATGACTCTATAGAACCATATATGGAATTTGCTAGAAAATACCCGGTTCGTGATTCTATGCGTATGATGCGTCTTTTATATCGTCTTAGTTTAGGACGTCAAGAAAGAAAACAAGAACAAATTTTAACTTTTTCTAGATCTATATCAAGTTTACAACAAAAAGCACGTGAAACAAGATACAAAAATCGTCTTGAAAAGATGGAAAATAAGACAATGAGTATGCTTATTACAACTGGAATTGGAGTAATGATTCTCTTAATTTTAGCGGTAATTCAATTAATGGATGTCTAATTTTACATAAAATTAAAAATAATAAATTGATATTTGAAAAAAAATAATGTATAATAAAGATATGGAATAAGGAGGAATTAATATTTTATGAAAGAAGCGACTGGAGAATTAAATATGACAGTTGTAACTGTTGTGGCCATAGCAGCAGTAGCAGCATTCTTCTATGCATTTGTTTGGCCAGCAATTCAAGAAAGTATTGAAAGAAATACGTACTGTGCAACAGCACAATGTGATAATTGCGACGAAGATACGGGCGAATGTCAATGTGAAGCTTTCGACTCTGAAGGTGAAACCGTTTGGGAAGGTACCTGTACATTAACAGATCGTGAAGGCTAATGCGCATTCTATAGAAGAGAGGTAATTCAAATGAAAGAGGCAACCGGAGAATTAAATATGGCAGTCGTTGTAGCGATTTGCATTGCAATCTTGGCTGTCTTTTTTTTCAGTTTTATTTGGCCAATTTTAGATAATAATTTTGAAAGCACTGCTCAATGCAGTAAAGCAGCATGCGATTGCAGTGAGGAAAGTAGAGTAATAGAAAACGGAATTGAATACTGTACACCATGCTATATTGATGGCGAAGAAATAGATGGAATGAAATGTATTTTTAAAGGATAGTGATGTAAATGAAAGAGGCCGTCAGTGCTACAACCATATTTCAAATTGTAATATTATTTATACTATTATTTACAGCAATAATGTGTTTAACTATTAATAATTCCAATGCCTTTGGCATTAAAGACGAAATTATTAACATTATTGAGATGAATAATGGAAATTATTTAAGTAATGATAATGTTAGTTTAAATGAAGAAATTGTTGAAGCAATAGCTAACAACTCATATAGAACAACTGGAGTATGCGATAGCACATTTGATGGATTTGAAAGAAATGGCGAACCTGTTAGTCGGGGTGAAAAAGCATCGGTATGCATTAAAAAAATAGAAGTTACATATGGAATAGATAAATATTTAGATAGTATTTTGGGTTCTGGAAGTTATGCAGATGATGAATTTGTTACTGGAAGTTACTATCAAGTAGTAGTATTTTATCAATTAGACATACCTGTAATAAAACAAATATATGATTTTACACTAAAAGGGGAAACTAAAATTATATATTTAGAAGAAAGAAGCACTAATGGTAGAACTCCTGATGACCATAGTCCTGGTGAAGCAGTAACTCCACCAACAGAAGAAGAACCACCAGTTGAAGAAACACCAACTCCAGAAGAACCAACAATTGATCCAGTATGTCGTGAAGGCTTAGTAGAAAATCCAACCATAAGAGGAAAACAAGGAGTAGCAATGGCTGAAGTAGCAATTTTTCCAACTTTACAAGATGCTGCTGGTGGAATAGACTCTGGTAAAAGAACAGATTTAAATGGAACAAGATTCACTATTCTAGGAAACAATGGAGCTACAGATGGCAGTGGCTGGTGGGCGATAATGTATAACGGTGAATGTGGCTGGGTTGATTCTAATTATATGGCAATTAATGCAGCTAGTTATCTACCAGATAATTATGAGTTTAATATTACTAATGCAAGTTCTAGCGCTTATCGAGGAATAAATGGATTAAATCTTCCTGGATTAACTGGGCAAAAATTATATGATAGTAGATATTATAATAATTCTTTTGTACCAATAACATTCTCGTTTGCCAAAAAATTATATAATATAGGATTAACATATTCTGATAGAACGTTTGTCATTAACGATGCATATAGACCATATGTAGTTACTAAATTTGCTTATCGAGTAGGTATGGCAGCACCAGGAATAACAGATGGATTTGGAGCTTATAAAGGAAGATACAATTATATGTTTTTGGCGAAAGGAATCTCAAAACACAATACTGGTTGTGCTATCGATGTAACATTCGGAGATTTAACATCAGAACAACAAGCAGCAATGCCAAGTCCAATGCACGAGCTAAGTATTAATGCAGCTGTTTATCCTGATATGACAAGCTCTAATTATCGTCCAGAATTTGCTAATTCCCAAGCTCATGTATTACATGACATTATGGTTGGAGCAGGTTTAACTGATTTAAGATCTGAATGGTGGCATTATCAAGATGACGCTTGCTATTCAACTATACTAAATCATCCAAGTACTGGTAGAGCATCAAATATTAACTTCTATGCTAATACTAGTGTAGTAGGATAAGATAAAAAGGAGAAAAAATGAGAGAGGTATCTGGATCTACATGGGTATTTCAATTAATGATAATTTTTATACTTATTTTTGCTTGCTTTTTAACCCTAGTAATAAATTACTCTAAAGCATACAGAGTAAAAAATGAAATGTTATCAATAATTGAAGAATACGAAGGTATTACCCCTACATCTAATGATATAATTAATAATCTTTTACGGGGAGAAGCATACTTGACAACTGGAACTTGTCCAGTTGATTGGTATGGAGTAAAAATATCCGATGGAAGTCGTCAAGAATCAGATGGAAAAACTAACTATAGTTATTGTTACACTGAAAAAAGAACTCCTGATAATAGAATATATTATTCAATAATTGTATTTTATAAATTTAATTTACCTTTTTTAGGAGAATTAATGACATTCCGAGTTGAGGGAACTACAGAATCATTTATAGGAAGTAGTAATCGTTATTAGAAAGGATAAAGTCATGAATGTAATTATTTCAAATAAATATCAAGCATTACTTGCTAATTTAGATATAGATGTTATAAAAAGCATTAATGGTGAATTTACAGTTGATGAGCTTATAGCCCAGTTTTCTAATTTTTATTATAATAAAATGATAATCGATATTACTGCTATTAAAGATTATCAAAATATTAACGTAATTCAACAACTTTCAGTTAATTTTGATATGTCTAAAGTAATACTTTTATTAGATGATTCAGAAACTGTTAACTCACCAGTGTATTTATCTCAACTAGTTTCTATGGGGATATACAATTTTGCAACTGACGTTAACGTAATTAAATTCTTGATTGACAACCCTAATACATATAAAGACGTTGCCAGTTATCATAATATCAATGGTTTTAAAAGACCAGTTTTAAATGAAAATGTAGTGGACAATACTAAAGGAAAGATAGGGCAAAAGATAATTGGGTTTAAAAATGTTACAGACCATGCTGGTTCAACAACATTAATATATCTTTTAAAATTGCATTTAGAAAAGAATTATAAAGTGAAAGCTGTTGAAGTAGATGGTAACGATTTTATTTTTTTCAATGATGATGATTTAGAAAGTGTATCAAGTGTAACTTTTAATGATTTTTTATCTAACAATGTTGATTATGATGTTATTTTAGTAGATCTCAATAATAGTTCAGTTGAAAATTATTGTAATGATATTATATATTTGATAGAACCTGGATTAATTCAATTAAATAAATTAATTAGAAAAGATAATGAAATCTTTGAAAAATTAAGAAACAAAAAAATAGTTTTAAACAGAAGTGTTTTAAATGATAAAGATGTTGAAGATTTTGAAAAAGAAAGTGGTAGTAAAGTATTTTACAATTTACCATATTTAGATGATAAATTAGACAATCAACCAATTATTAATGATTTCTTATCTGCTTTAGGTTTTAGTAGAGTAGATAATAATAGAGGGGGATCTGGATTATTTAGTATTTTTAAATAATCTTTTGTGAGGTGAGTAAGATGGAATTTTGTTATAAAACTGCTAAAGTATGGCAAATAGTTGGTTATGGATTATTAATATTAAAGATAGTTATTCCTATAATATTAATAGTATTAGGAGTAATTGATTTTGGAAAAGCAGCAATATCTAGTGATGAGAAAATGATTAAAAATGCTTCAGTTACTTTTTTGAAAAGAGTTATTGCAGGTGTTGCTATCTTTTTCATACCAACAATAATTGATGTTGCTTTCAAATTTATCGGAGGATTTACTTCTGATATGCAAGCTGACTACTTAAATTGTATCAGTTGCTTGACTTCTCCGAATGGAGATTGTGACACTAGTTACGATGAAGGAATATTTAAGTAATTTTACATTATTTTTCCCTAAAAGATTGACTTTATTGCGTATATAGAGTAAAATAAAGCTATAAAGGGAGGAGTGCTAATTATGGGAAACGTAGATAGTTTTTGTACAGAAACATCGAATATATGGCGTACAGTTGGTTATTTTTTATTAGTTTTTAAAATAGTTATTCCTATAATATTGATTATACTAGGAATGGTAGATTTAGGAAAGGCTGTAATCTCAAGTGATGATAAAGCAGTATCTAAGGCTGCAAAGTCATTATTGATGCGTATCATAGCTGCTGTGTGTATCTTCTTCATTCCAACAATCGTATCGTTTGTTATCAGATTAGTTGATACATCAGTAGATGATAAATATGATGTGTGTGCTCATTGTATTTCGAGTCCAGGTGGAGATATTTGTACAGATGCCTATAATTCTGTATTTGGAGATACCGAATAATAATAATTAAAAACATTAAAACCTCGTTATTAAAAAAGCGAGGTTTTTAAATGGTATAATATTATTATTTAAAAAATCAAATAAAGCATATAATTAATTTCATCAGAAAAGGAAGCATTTGAGCTTCCTAGACAAATTTATCTATCTTCGTAAATTCCGGTATATTCCCAACCATCAAGTTCTTTTTCAGTACTCCATTTATATTCTGGAGATCTGTGCATGTATGTAGTTTCCTTTTTAGGATCACTAATACTGTATCCATCATAATTATCTTTATTTTCAGCTAAATCTCTAATACAATCATCCTTATAAGCAAATGTCAAATCAAATTTCAATGGTACAAAGTAAACATTGAATCCTAAATTACTAGCAGGATATGGAGTAACACCATTATGATTTTTATAATATTCTGTAATGTATACTCTATAAACATTATTCTTCATATAAACACTACTTATTTCAAATGTAAAATTATCTTTGTCTAAAGATGAATTTCTAAATGTAGATGCATTAGTTAATGGTGATACACTATATTCATCATTTCCATCAGTCATTTCCATATTACCTTGATTGTTTATGTAATTTCTATAATCAGTTAATCCACTTGAGAAATAAGACTTACTTGAATTAACTATTGCTACAGAACCATCAACAACTTCATCAGGATCTATATCTAAAATTTGTAGTTCGTATTCAAGATAAGAATTCTTAGGTGTTGAATCAGTAACATAACCAGTAGTGTAATAAGTTTTAGTTGTATCTTTACAATAATTATAAGTAGTTGTAGTTACTTTCTTATTTTGATCATCTGGATCATTTGAATATCCATTTTTCCAATCAGACCATCTAACAAATTTATAATATCTTGTAGTTTCATTACCCGGATTATTATTGTCATTATTATCATTATCGCCATTATTATTATTATTATTGTTGTTGTTATTGTTATTATTGTTATTATTGTTATTATTATTATTGTTGCAATTGTTATAACAACATCCACCAGACGAACAAGTTATTTTAATGTTAACAGTAGTTTTTACAGTTGTTGTAACTTTACTTCCTGATAAAGAACTTCCTCCAGTAGTAATTGTACTACTATTACTATTACTTGAATCCGTATTTGAATTTGAGTTGTTATTATTATCTGTACTTCCAGAATTATTATTAACGCCAGTATCAATTGGTGTATCATCTACAACGACATCAGTATTAGTAGTACCATTATCACAGTTACCTGTTGTACAAGTAGCTTCTTCAATAGTAGTTACAATAAAGTCAGATTTATCACCACAATCAAGACTAACCTTTAACGCATAATTTCCATCAGCAGTTTTTGTTGTTTGGACATAACTTGAATTAATATCACAAACATCACCATCTTCAGTAAAGTCGATTAGTAATTTTTGGTTTAACATTTGGGATAATGTTAACTTTTCAGTACCACCAACTTTTTCTGGTAACTTTGAAGGAGTAAAGTATTCAAATGCTGCATCCTTCATGGCAGTAATGTTAGTAATATATTCCGTATTACCCATTGCTAGGCTATCGCTAGAACTGCTATTATTATTGCCAGTAAATCTTGTAACAATCAAGCAAACTACAAAAACCACGACTGCTAAGATTACTAACTTAATTGCTAGCGATCCCCAATTCAAACTTAATTTTCTGTTTCCTTCTTCGTACATAATCGTACCCCCTTTAACTAAGAAAACTATATTCCTTTAAGTCGCTAATATTTTATCATATTTTGCGAAAAATGTCAAACTAAATGTCCATGGAATTTGCCAATTTTATGTGCAGTTATAATAGATATGTAACATTTATTCCAATTTGCCATCAAAATTTCAGGAACCGATAATGTGGTAATAT
>CALVIU010000019.1 GCA_944331835.1 uncultured Bacilli bacterium
TTTCAGTTCAAATGCCTATTGATTTAAATATTGCTTATGCTGAATATATCAATCAGTCATAATGTTTAACACAACTTAGATAAAAGAAATAAAGATCTTCCTGATCGGAATATTACTGAGTTGTGTGATGCATTTTTAAATTACAAGTTGCTCTATGCTATTTGTGGCTATATTCATATTAATCCAGGTAAGAATTGGGATAAATTAAATAGCCAAGAACAAGATTTATTTGTGCATAATCTAACTGCTATGGAACTAGAAATTACAGCAACACTAGATTATGATCATTCTCAAGTTTGTAGTGGTGGAGTAGATATTGCATCTTTAAATTTAGAAACTTTAGAATCAAAAAACATTCCCGGACTTTATTTTGCGGGTGAAGTAATCGATTTAGATGGTGACTGCGGAGGATACAATTTAACTATTGCTATACTAACAGGAATTCTTGCAGGATCGTCTTTAGGGAGTGAAAAAGATGCTTAGTTTAAAAAATGTCAAAGCGCCAATAGATAATAAAAAAGATTTGAAAGATATTATAGCCACATATTTACATGTAAACTCTAATAAAATAAAATCTTATAAAATACATAAAGAATCAATTGATGCTCGACCTAAACATGAATTTTGTTATATTTATGAATTTTGGGTAGAAATAGAAAATGAAGAAAAATATTTATCTAAAAATATTACAAAAGTTGTAGAAGAAAAATATATATTTCCTAAATCCGGAACAAAAAAGTTAGAAAATAGACCTGTAATAATTGGGTTAGGTCCTGCAGGCTTATTTGCAGCATATGAACTAGCTAAACACGGGTATAAACCAGTTGTGTTTGAAAGAGGAAAATGTATCGAAGAAAGGGTTAAGGATGTTGAAGAGTTTTGGAAGTCTGGTAAGTTGAATAAAAATTCCAATGTCCAATTTGGAGAAGGTGGAGCAGGAACATTTAGTGATGGTAAGTTAAATACTTTAGTTAAAAATAAAGAAAACAGAATGACTGAAGTCTTTGATGTTTTTGTGAAATTTGGTGCACCATTAGAAATTACTTATAGCAATCATCCTCACATTGGAACGGATAGATTACGGGAAGTAATTAAAAATATGCGAGAACAAATAATTTCTTGGAGCGGGGAAATTAATTACAACTCTTTACTTGAAGACTTGATAATCGCAGATGGTAAAGTTAAAGGTATAGTTATAAATGGTAAAGAAATAAAAACGGAAGTAGTAGTTTTAGCAATAGGTCATAGTGCTCGCGATACATTTAGTATGTTGCTTTCTAAAAATATTGAAATGATTTCTAAACCATTTGCAGTGGGTGTTAGAATTGTGCATCCGCAAGATCTAATTGATAAGCATCAATATCCTAAGCTTTATCAGCATTTGCCGGCGTCTTCATATAAACTTACATATACGAGCAGTGACTCTAGAGGAGTCTATTCATTTTGTATGTGTCCTGGTGGCTATGTTGTAAATGCTTCAAGCGAAAAAGCAAGTGTCGTTACTAATGGAATGAGTAATTATAAAAGGGACTCTGGATTTGCTAATAGCGCTATAATTGTTACTGTTAATGAGCATGACTATGGAACTAATGCCTTAGATGGACTTAAATTTATGGAAAGTATCGAACATAAAACTTATGAATTAACAAATGGAGATTTGGCTATCCAAAAATTCAAAGACTATGAAAATAATAAAATATCAGATAAAATAGATTGTCAGAATTTTGTTAAAGGCAATGTAAGTTATGTCAATATAAATAATATTTTACCCGAATATATTAACGTGGCACTAAAAGAAGGTATCAACTATTTTAATACCAAAATACCGGGATTTAATGAAGGTGTTATAATTGCTCCAGAGACTAGAACATCATCTCCGGTTAGAATTGTTCGTGGAAATTCTTTAGAAAGCAATATTAAAGGTATTTATCCTTGTGGTGAGGGATCAGGCTATGCGGGAGGAATTACAACATCTGCCATGGATGGAATAAAAGTGGCTGAAGAGATTGCAAAAAAATATGATTCTATAAATATTAAATAAGTTACTAAAATATTTTATACCATTTTTAGTAGTATTTTTAAAAAATATAATATATAATTAAAGTGGAGTTGAAGTATTATGGATTGGATTTTTTGGCTTATTTTAGTAATTGTACTAACTATTGTTGAACTAGCAACTGTTAATCTTTTGACAGTATGGTTTGTCATTAGTGGTATAGTTGCAATGATTTTATCATTCTTTATTGATGATGTGACAATCGTTTCTACAGTTTTTGTGCTTTTAGGTATACTTTTATTGTTTACAACTAGACCATTGTTAAAAAAGTATCTTCCAACGCAAAGAACTAGAACTAATGCCGACCGTATTATTGGTATGCATGGAGTGGTTACTGAAGAAATTAAGAAAAATAGCGTCGGTGAAGTTAAAGTTGATGGCAAGAAATGGAGTGCAATAAGCAATTCCAAAATACCTGTAGGTAGTGAAGTTATAATTGAAGCAATTGATGGCGTTAAAGCCGTTGTACGGAAGGAGGAATAAATATGCCAGAAATATTAATTGCAATATTAGTTATTATTTTAATTATCATTATTCCCAATATTAAGATTGTTCCCCAAGCAAAAAGTTATGTTATTGAACGGTTAGGTTCATATTATGCTACTTGGAATAATGGGTTACATTTCAAAATTCCATTTATTGATTCTATAGCTAATAAAGTATCTTTAAAAGAAACTGTTAAAGATTTTGCTCCGCAACCAGTTATAACTAAAGATAACGTTACAATGCAAATAGATACAGTAGTGTATTTTCAAATAACTGACCCTAAACTTTATACATATGGTGTAGATTTTCCAATTAGTGCTATTGAAAACCTAACAGCAACAACTCTTCGTAATATTATCGGCGAATTAGAACTTGATCAAACTCTTACTAGTAGAGATATTATCAATAGTAAAATGCGTGCAATATTAGATGAGGCAACAGATCCCTGGGGAATAAAAGTTAATCGGGTGGAAGTTAAAAATATTTTGCCACCGCGAGATATTCAAGACGCTATGGAAAAACAAATGCGTGCTGAACGTGAGCGAAGAGAAAAAATACTACAAGCTGAAGGCGAAAAGAAATCAAGCATCCTAATTGCGGAAGGTGAAAAAGAAAGTGCTATCCTTCGAGCTGAAGCCCAAAAGATGAGCCAAATAAAGATTGCAGAAGGTGAAGCTGAAGCATTAATTAAAATTAAACAAGCTGAAGCTGATGGAATTAGACTTTTAAAAGAAGCTGGAGCAGACGAAGCGGTTTTACAACTTAAAAGCTATGAAACTTTATCGCACGTTGCTGATGGTAACGCAACAAAAATAATCGTTCCCGCAGAACTTCAGGGAATTGCCACATTTGGAACAGCTTTAAAAGAAGTAATGGAAGATAAAAAACAAGATAAAAAATAACAAAAGATTGTTCTTAATTATGACTAAATTTTCTTAGAAAACTTTAGATTATGTTATAGATAATGATACAAATATTTGAAATTATGTGTTATAATGGATTAGCGAAGTGAGGTGTGAGTGTGAAAACATTTAAGAAGAACTTACCTGAAGGAGTAAAAAAACAATTTAGTACTTATAAAGGTGTAAAGGTAAGATTAATCAATAAAAATACTAAGAAAAAAAGTAAGTAATGCTGGTCTAAATTAGATCAGTTTTATTTTTGTAGCAAAATATAGAAATTGATGTTATAATCTAAATAGAAAGTAGGGAAGAAAGGGATGAAGTATTATGAAAAAATATATGTATAATTATATTGAATATGTTGAGGCAAATAAAAAGAAAGTAAATAGTGAAGAAATGCTAGTTAAAATTGAATTTTTTCAACATGAAAGATTAATACATTTAATAATTACATTGTTTTATGTATTAATGTTTCTAGTATTTTTAGTATTAATTTCAATTTCTTATGTTTTTATCATACCCTCAGCATTACTAATGGTTTTTGTAATATTTTATATAATTCATTATTTTGTATTAGAAAATGGAGTACAATATTTATATAAATTATACGATGAAGTAAGTGATTTGACAAAAAAGAACAAAAAGAGCTAAAATCTCTTTTTTTATGACAAAATATCCCATTCCTTAAATAGTTGATTTATGCTAGGATACATTTTCAAGGGGGATATTTATGTTAAAGAAATTTATTGTTATATTAGTAGTAATTATTTTGATTATAGTGTTATTTAAAAATGATGAAAAGATAATAGAAATTAGTAATGATACTGCAATTAATGATCGATATACAAAAGAAGAATATTATGGTTATTTGAAAATTCCTAGCATAAATATGAATTTGGGTTTTTATGATTATGATAATCCTTTAAATGATGTAGAAAGTAATATCGAACTAATAAAGATCCCGGTAGAAAATAGTTATTTAATTGCAGCCCATTCTGGGGTTGGGGATATTGCTTATTTTAATGACTTACGTTCTTTAGAAGTAGGTGATGATATATACTTAGAAATTTTAGATGAAGAAAAGCATTTTCAAGTAATTAACATTTACCGGACTATTAAAGATGGTAATATAAGTATTAGTAAGAATTCAGGCATGATTTACTTAACTACATGTGATCAAATAGTTAAAGGATATCAATTAGTTATTGAAGGAATGTTGGTTTCTTAAAAATATCCTATTTTTCATAAATAACACTGTTAATTTATGAATATATTTGTTATAATTGTATGAGTTAGGAGCAATTATTATGGGAAAAACAAGAAGTGAACTAAGAGAAAAAATTATGGTTATTTTATATCAAATTGATATTTATAATGAAAGAAAAGTCCCGTATCAAATTGATGAAGTTATAAAAAATAATGTTGATATTGAAAATGAATTTGTCAAAGATATAGTTTATGGAGTAGTAACTTATATTGATGAACTAGATAGTTTAGCAAATTCACTTATGAATGATTGGACTATTGATCGGATTGATAAATCTGGAGCAGCAATACTTAGAATGGCTTTATATGAGCTAAAATTTACTGATACACCAGAAATTGTAGTTATTAATGAAGCAATAGAATTATCTAAAAAATATTCTGATGAAGCAGTAAGAAAAATAATTAATGCAGTTTTAGATAAATATATAAAGGGGTAAATATGGATAAAGAATACTTAAAAATAAGTGAGCTTAACAACTATATTAAAAGTGTACTAGATAAAGATACTTTTTTAAATAAAGTCTATTTAAAAGGAGAAATAAGTAATTTTAAAAACCATACTAGAGGTCATTTATATTTTACTTTGAAAGATGATACTTCAAGGATTAGTGCTGTTATGTTTCAAAGTAGTGCTGTTAAACTCACTTTTAATCCTGAAGATGGGATGAATGTTTTAGTTAGTGGAAGAATTTCGGCATATCCGGCGCAAGGAAGTTATCAAGTTTATGTTGATACGATGGAACCAGATGGTTTAGGTGCTTTATATATTGAATATGAAAAATTAAAAAAGAAATTGGCGGCGCAAGGATTATTTGCTCCGGAACATAAAGTACCCATACCAAGGTTTCCTGAGCGTATTGGTGTTATAACTGCTCCGACGGGAGCAGCAGTACGAGATATTATGAGTACTATTAAAAGAAGATACCCAATGTGTGAGGCGATTTTATTTCCTTGTTTAGTTCAAGGTAAAGATGCAGCACCAGATATTGTAAGACAAATAAAACGAGCTGATGCTTATGGCGTAGATACTATTATCGTTGGACGTGGTGGAGGATCTATCGAAGACTTGTGGGCTTTTAATGAAGAAGTAGTTGCTCAAGCGATATATGATTGTGTTACCCCGATAATTAGTGCAGTAGGTCATGAAATCGATTGGACAATTGCAGACTTTGTTGCAGACCTTCGAGCGCCAACCCCGACGGGAGCAGCAGAAATGGCAGTTCCAACTGTATTGGATATAAAAACTTTGATTGATAATTATAAAATAAGACTAAATAAAAATATTAAAAATATGGTCAATACCAAGTTTATTAAACTTAGAAGTTTAAGACAAAGCTTTATACTTAAAAACCCAATGAGTATGTATGAAGTAAAAGAACAAAAGTTAGATACTTTAATAGATACATTAAATAAAGATATAAAAAATATTATTAATGATAAGGATAATAAATTAAATAAAATAAAATTATCAGTGGTTTTGCAAAATCCAGAGAATTTAATTAAAGATAAAAAAATAAAATTTGATTTATTAGTTAATACATTAAAATTAGTAAATCCTTTGGGAATACTCGATAAAGGTTATTCTTTAGTTGAAATAAATGATAAAATAATTAAATCAAGTAAAGATGTAAATGTAAATGATATACTTAATATTAGATTACATGAAGGTAGTATTAAAGCAGAAGTGAAAGAAGTAGAATAGAAAAAATTGAGTTGGTTACAAATTGTAACCAATTGAAAACAAATATTGGAGGGAAAATAATGGAAATGGAAAAAACTTTTGAAAATGCATTACAAGAATTAGAAGTAATAGTTAAGGAGTTAGAAAGTGGTAATGTCGATTTAGATAATGCTATTAATAAATATACTGAGGCTATGAAACTTGCTAAATTTTGTAGTGAAAAGTTAAGTGATGCAACAGCTAAAGTTAATAAAATCTTAACTGAAGATAATGAATTAAAAGAATTTAATGCTGAATAAGGATGATAAACATGGAAGTAAAAGAAATAACTAATCGTGATGTCGATTTTGCTCAGTGGTATACTGATGTTTGTAAAAAAGCCGATTTGGTTGATTATTCAAGTGTTAAGGGTAGTATGATTATCAGACCTCTTGGCTATGCTATTTGGGAAAGTATGCAAAGTGTACTTGATAAGATGTTTAAAGAAACTGGTCATGAAAACGTGCAAATGCCAATGTTTATCCCAGAATCTTTACTTAATGTTGAAAAAGAACATGTCGAAGGTTTTGCACCAGAAGTAGCTTGGGTTACTCATGGTGGAAGTGAAAAATTAGAAGAAAGAATGTGTGTCAGACCTACAAGTGAAGTATTATTTTGTGAACATTATAAAAAAATAATTAAAACGTATCGTGATTTACCAAAACTATATAATCAATGGTGTACAATTGTTAGATGGGAAAAAACAACAAGACCATTTCTTCGCAGTAGAGAAATACTTTGGCAAGAAGGACACACTATGCATAGAACTAGTGAAGAAGCAATGGCAGAAACTTTAAGAATGTTTAATATTTATAAAGATTTTCAAGAAAATTATTTGGCAATACCTGTAATCACTGGTAAAAAAACTGACAAAGAAAAATTTGCTGGAGCAGAAGTAACCTATACTATCGAAGCCATGATGTACGACGGTTATGCTTTACAAAATGGTACAAGTCATTATTTTGGTAATCATTTTGCAGATGCTTTTGGTATTAAATATACAGATTCAGATAATACTTTGAAAACACCATATCAAACTAGTTGGGGTGTGTCTACTAGAATGATTGGAGCGTTAATTATGGTTCATGGTGATGATCGAGGACTTGTGCTTCCTCCAAAAATCGCTCCATTTAAAACAATAATTATTCCAATTGGTGATGTATCAGAAAAACTAGAAGAATTAAAAGATAGTTTGAAAAATCACAATATTACTTTTAAAGTAGATGATTCTAATAAAACTCCAGGCTTTAAATTTGCTGAAGCAGAAGTTAAAGGTTATCCAGTTAGAATCGAACTTGGTAAAAGAGATTTAGAACAAGATAAAGTTACCCTAGTTAGAAGAGATACATTAGAAAAAATAAGTGTAAAATTTAATGAAGTTGTTCCTAAATTGGAAGAATTACTAGAAGTAATACAAAAAGATATGTATGAAAAAGCCAAAATTCGTCGTGATAGTATGATATATGATGCCAATACTTATGATGAATTAAAAGAAATTGCCTCAACTAAACCAGGATTTATTAAAATCAATTGGTGTGGAGATGTGGCTTGTGAAAATAAAATAAAAGAAGATACTACTTTAAAATCACGTTGCTTAATTGAAGATGAAAGTGTTACTGGGCCATGTGTTGTATGTGGCAAAAAAGCAACTACTAGACTTTACATCGGTAAGCAATATTAGTTATATAAATTCTGGAAAAGGTATTATAATATTATTAGGTGATTAAAATGAAAAAAGTATTAATTACATTAATTATATTAGCAATTCCTATAACAATATATTTTATATATAATAGTAATAAAGAATCAGATGAAAATGATTCTTTATTAGATGAAAATAACGAAAAATTAGATGAATTAGAAAAACAAATTGCTGATATGAGTATTGAAGAAAAAGTAGGACAAATGTTTATTGTAAGATGTCCAAAGGAAAATGCAGCAGCCTTAGTATCTGAATATCATCTTGGGGGTTATATTTTGTTTTCACGGGATTTTGAAGATAAAACCAAAGAAGAAGTCATAAATAATATTTCATCATATCAAAAAAATGCCGAAATACCTCTTTTAATTGGTGTTGATGAAGAGGGTGGGACTGTAACTAGAATTAGCAAATATAAAGAATTTAGAGAAGAACCATTTGCCTCACCGCAAGAATTGTATAATGAAGGTGGATTATCTTTGATTAGAGAAGATACATTAGATAAATCTGTGTTTTTGAAAGAATTAGGAATAAATGTTAATTTTGCTCCGGTGAGTGATGTTTCAACTAATCCAGAGGATTATATTTATGATAGAACTATTGGATTAGATGCTAATATGACTAGCCAATATGTTGCAACAGTAGTTACAGCGATGAAAGAAGCAAAAATTGGCTCAGTTCTTAAGCATTTTCCTGGTTATGGCAATAATGTTGATACACATACAGGAATATCAATTGATACAAGAAGTTATGAAACATTTGTTGAACAGGATTTTTTGCCATTTGCTTCAGGTATTAAAGCAGGTGCTGATATTGTATTAGTATCACACAATATAGTTACATCGATGGATCCTGATTATCCAGCATCGTTATCTAAAAATGTTCATGATATATTACGTAATGTATTAGATTTTGATGGGGTAATAGTAACAGATGATTTATATATGGATGCCATTAAAGATTATGTAGGTAATGAAGAAGCAGCCGTAAAAGCCATAATGGCGGGGAATGATTTAATCTGTACTACTGATTTCGAAACACAGATACCTGCAGTAATTGAGGCAGTAAAAAATGGTACAATATCCGAAAGCGAAATAAATGCTAGTGTAAAAAGAATATTAAATTTGAAAAGTGAGTTAAATCTAATTTAACCCGCTTTTTTTGACGATAAATGTCGACTTGCTTGAAACTTAAAAATAATAGTTTATAATAAATAACAGTTACTTAAAAATATGGGGGAAATAATGAATTATTATAATGAAATTAAGACTAAATTAATAGATAATATAGTAACCAAAAGAATTAAGGACTATAGCAAGAATAAGAGTGATTTAGATACCTATTATAATGTTGGTAAATTGTTGGCAGATGCTGGAAAACATTATGGTGAAGGAATAATCAAAGAATACTCTAAAAGATTAACTAGTGAACTTGGAAAGGGATATAGTAAAAGAAATTTGTGGCTCATGCTAAAATTTTATGAGATGCAAGAAAAAATGCAGACACTGTCTGCACAATTATCTTGGTCGCATTATTGTGAATTATTAGCTATTAAAGATCCTAATTCATTTAATTATTATATAAAAATATGCGAACAGCAAAATTTATCAGTAAGAGAACTAAGAGTACGTATTAAAAATAACGAATATGAAAGATTAGATGAAGATGCAAAAAACAAATTAATACAGAATAAACAAACTACTGTTGCAGATTTTATAAAAAATCCAATTGTTATAAATAATAAGAATAATTATGAAATAATTTCTGAGAAAGTGTTAAAACAAATAATACTTGAAGATGTTGAATCTTTTATGAAAGAATTAGGTGCTTCTTTTTGTTTTATTGGTAGTGAATATAAAATTAAGATAGGTAACGAATATAATTATATAGATTTACTGCTATATAATATTGAATTTAATTGTTATGTTGTAGTAGAACTTAAAGTAACTTCTTTAAAGAAAGAACATATAGGTCAAATAGAAGTATATATGAATTATATTGATAAACATTTAAAAAGTTATAATCAAGATAAAACTATTGGTATTATTATATGTAAGAAAGATAATAAATTTATAATGGAGTATTGTAGTGATAATAGAATATTTGCTAAAGAATATAGGTTAGTATAAATTTTATATTTCTTTTCTATCTATATTTTTAGTTGTTAAAGTTTCATCTAATTCTTTATTATAAAACAATATTTCATAGCCGCATTCGTTGGCTATTTTTTCAATTGTAGCAAAATCAGGTTGTAAAGTTTCTGTCTCATATTGAGAAACTGTATTTCTAGCATAGCCAATTAACTTACCAATTTGTTCTTGACTCAAGTTGTTTTTTCTTCGCATTGTTTTAAGAATTTTTCCAACCATATTTTATCACCATTAAAATTTTCTCATTTCAAGACATAATTTGCTTGACTTGTCTTAAATCAAGACTTATAATTTTATTGTATTAGTCTGACAATAAGACAAGGAGTGTTAAAATGGAAAAGCCAAAAAAATTATTTATATTTAGTGGAATAGTTATTTGTTTAATTACAATTACTTTAGTTATTATTAATTCTGTTAATTCAGATAAAGTAATATATGAAAGTGACAATGCTAATGTAAGTGATAATAGAGTAATAAGTTCTAATGCACTAACAATGATGTATGAAACTGTGGCCGGTAGTGGAGAATACCAAATATCTAGTGATACAACATGGCCACAGGAGGGATATGTTTTTAATGATAGATTATCTAAATGTGAAAATGGTAGTGAGCTTTCTTGGGATGATGAAAACAATAGAGTTATTATGGAAGCAAATACTTCTGATAAGTGTTATGTGTATTTTGATGTGTATGTGCCGATATTTTCAGATTATATTATTAATGATATATATACAGAAGATGGAGAAAATGGACTTTATTATCATGATGGGGTAGGAACCTACACAAATGCTAATCAAGAAGTGGGAGACAATTCATATAGATTTAGTGGAGCAGACCCAAATAACTATGTATGCTTTGGGTCAGATGAAGAAACATGTCCAGCAGAAAATTTATATCGTATAATTGGCATATTTGACGATGATAAAGATAGTAATTATCAAATAAAATTAATAAAGAGCGATTATACAACAAGTGATATGCTTGGAACGGATGGAAGAGATTATTATGGCGCTTATTCAAGCAGTACTTCAAATTATAAAGGAAGTATGGATACAAGTACAATAGCAGAATATAGATGGAATTATGATACTAGTGTAAGTACGTATGGATCAAATAACTGGACAACAAGTGAATTTAATACAATAAATCTAAATACAAATTATTGGAACTATTTAGGTTCAACATGGCAAAACTTAATAGCAGAAACCACTTGGCACCTAGGAGGAATGACATCATATAATAATACAGCAAAAGCATTTTATGATGGAGAAAGAAATAATACAGGATATGGAAGTAATCCAACAACATATAGTGATGAAATAGGATTAATGTATCCAAGTGATTATGGATATGCAGCAAGTCCCGATGCATGGGCAACAAATTTAGTTTCATATAACAATTCGACAATAACATCAAACAATTGGCTATATATGGGGCTTGATGAATGGACCATTACTCCGCGTTCGTCGAGCAGTTACAGCGTGTTTTATGTGTACTACTATGGCGGCTTGAACAGCTACCGCGCTGACTACGGGCGTGCCGCTAGACCTGTCTTTTATCTAGAATCTAATGTATCATTACAAGGAGGAAGCGGAACATCAAGTGATCCGTATCGCCTTGCAGTGTGAGAACCCTTAAGCCTCCGAGCTGGCGGACTCCAGCGCGGAGGCCGTGAGTTATCAACAAAGCAAAAATATTAGAAAGGAATATATGAAATCAACTACGGAGCAGATAATTGACTATACTTAGGTGAGTATGAATGGACTATTTCTCGCACTTCAAGTAATACGAAATATATGTGGCAGTATAAATACCCCATTTATAATTCAGTAATATAGCCAATAATTGGTAAGCCAATTATTGGTTTTGTATTTGTTTATAAAATACCCATACTATATATAGATGGTGATTAAATGAAAAGATTAAAAGTATTATTATTAAGTTTACTGTTGCTACCTATAAATGTAATGGCTTACTCAGACTACATTATACCTGGTGGAGAAACACTAGGGATAGAAATTAATTCAGAAGGAATAATGGTAATTGGATTTTACCAAATAAATGGTAAATATAATAAGGGAACTCCAGTTATAAAATCTGGAGATTATATAACTGAAGTTAATGGTACTGAAGTTCAAACCGTTGATGAATTAACTGCAGTAATTGAAGATAATGTTGCAGATGGTATTGTTGAAGTAACATTTAAACGAAACGGTAAAGTTAAAACTAGTGAACTAGAATTAATTAAAGATGGAGACATCTATAAAACTGGTTTATATGTTAAAGATTCAATAACTGGTATTGGAACACTATCTTATATCGATCCAGAAACCAAAGTTTTTGGAGCTCTAGGTCATGAAATAGTTGAATCTAATACCAATGAATTAGTAGAAATAAGAAGCGGTATTATATTTCGTAACTACATAACCAGTATAGATAAAAGTGCTAGCGGTGTACCAGGCAGTAAAAATGCAAAATTTTATTATGAAACAACATATGGCAAAATTTTAAAAAATACTAACGTTGGTATCTACGGTATTTATGAATCAGCACTTCCTAATAAAGAATTGTATGAAGTAGCTGAACCTAATGAAGTAAGCATTGGACCAGCCACAATTTATACAGTGCTAGATGGCGAAGAGATAAATGAATACAGTATTGACATAACTGCAATTAGTGAAACTTCGGATATAAAAAATATATCGTTTATTATTGATGATGAAGAATTATTAGATAAAACTGGGGGAGTTGTTCAAGGCATGAGCGGTTCTCCGATAATCCAAAATGGCAAAATAATTGGAGCAGTAACCCATGTTGTTATTGATAATCCAACAACAGGATATGGCATTTTTATTACAACAATGCTAGAAGAAGGTGAAAAATAAAAGCTTTTGGGTATTTACTCAAAAGCTTTTATAAATTCTTCCAACCATTTATCTGTCATTTCAATTGACTTAATATTAACTCTTTCTTTTGTCGAGTGAGCATCTTCTATATTTGGGGATATAATGGCTATTTCTATATCTTTTCTTTTTTCTTGGAAAAACCCAGCTTCAACTGTAATGTGCAGTGCTCTCGCTTTAGCGGGCTCCGGATAAGGACATGTTGCAACTAATTTTTGAATTAATTTTGAATTCTTATCTGAATAAAAACCTGGTTGGTAATCATCTTTAATAAGTTCAAGTTTATATTTTTTCCCATAGTTATCCAACATATCGATAGCTTTAAGTGCTTCTCTTTCTCTTGAACTACGCATTCCAATTTCTAGATGTGTATCATTAATAACTCCTAGATTAATTGATGTTGTTGGTTCATCATTTTCATTGTAATTGATAGCTTTACTCGGAAAATTACTTAAAAACTCTAAATATTCAGTTGAATTCTCTAATCCATCATTAACATTGTCTATCTTTTCTATTTTAATTTCTAAATTAGAATATTTTTTTCTATATTCATTTAGAAATCTACATTCAATATCCTGAATATCTTCCAAAGAATTTATTATTGCAGTTGCCTGGGAAGGGAAAACATTATTTTTAGTTCCTCCTTTAAATTCACATATTTCACATGAAAATTGTAATAAAAACTTAGCAAGCAAAATTATAGCGTTGCCACGCCCTTTATCTAAATCATATCCTGAATGTCCCCCTGCTAGACCAGTAAGTTCAACTTTATAAGCATTGGGATAAGTAGCCTTTACTTTTCGTCCAGTATATTTCATTATTAAATCATAATAAGCTGCGGACTCATTAACAATTAAATTTTCATCAAACCCATCCAAATTAAGAAGATATTTTCCTTCTATTTTAGATACATCAAAATTCTTAGCTCCAGCCATAGTTGTTTCTTCGCTAGCTGTAAAGATTGCCTCAATATTATAAGGCCAATTGTTGTCCAAAACATTTAAAATCTGAGCAACCCCAATCCCATTATCAGCCCCTAAAGTAGTATTATTAGCTCGTAGATAGCCGTTTTCTTCAATCACTTCAATTGGCATATTAGCAAAATCAAAATTAGAATCTTGACTTACACATACCATATCTGTGTGTCCTTGTAAAATTAATCCCGGTCTATCAGCAGTTTTTTTTCTAATTAACACATTATTATATTTATCTATTGTATATTCCAAGTTTCTGCTTTTAGCAAATTTGCATAAATATTCTGCTATTTTTTTCTCATTACCTGATTCTCTAGGTATTTTAGCAATTTCTTTGAAAAATTGAATAGTTTTACTCATTAGATCCTCCAATTCTTATTCTTTTTCTAGTACTTGCCCAAGGAATACGTTCATTTCCTTTATCAGTTCCATTAGGTATTATTGTTATATTGTCTAAATTTATACTGTCATCTTCCAGTTCATAAAACGTCACATTATATTCTTCATCCATTGTACTAACTCCTGGTTTTATCTGATTGCCAGCTAAACTATTTCTTAATGTTTCAATCATACCTTCATATAAATCATCAGTAACTTCAAATGCAAATGTTATATCATTAGAAACAATTTTGTTTTCAAATTCAAACTTAGCTACAAAAGTCGGAGCTTCAACTAATTTCCCTTGATTCCTAACCGTATAAAAACCAATGATTTTGCCATAATCTTCTTTGTTATATTGTTCCCTTAAGTATCTAGCACCACCTCGAGCTCCATTGATACTCATATAGTTTCGACAATCAGCCACAAATATTACATCAAATTCTGGTAATATTTTTCTATATTCTTCTAAAGCCTCAATTAATATTTCGTATATCTTTTTTCCAATATTTTTAATATCGCTATCTTGTTTTGTTAGTATTCCTGTAACTTCAAAAAACTTTTTGTTAGGAATCGGGTAGTAGGGATTAACATCTTTTTCTGTATTTTGATAATATTTTAATGTTGCAACTCCCAAAATATCAATATCATCATCAGAAGTTTTCCTATAAGCCATAATTATTGGATATTTTAAATAATTATCCAAAACTTTCTTAGCATCTGGGATATGGATATAATCGGCATTACCTAACCAGTTTTCATTATAAAAATCACTAATATTTTTTAATAAATTTACAATAGTCAGAGGATTTCTAAAATTAGGATCACACTGAATAACCGAAAATGTGACATTGGAATATTCATTTGTTATTTGAGTACACATATTAGTTAGATAGCTATAACTTCTAGCACATCTTTCAAAAAATCTCATTTTCATTTTATTCTCTCCTTAAGTTAGCCAAGGCAATAAAAAAACCATGGCTGCGACTTGAGAACGCAAAAACCATGGATAAAATTTCTTCCATCACCTTGATAAGCGCTCCGCATTTTTTAATGCGACAGTGAATTACATATTCTGCAATTCCCCAGAAAAGAAGACTTAACAGATTCATCTTCTTAACTTCGGCGGCATTTCCTTTCATAATTTAACAATATCTGTTTAATTAAATTACTACTCTTAAAGACCGCGACCTCTTTCAAGTGCCTTTAATTTTAACATCAAAATATAATGTTGTCAAGCAGTTTGACTTTAACATATGTTTGTGCTAGAATAAAAACACTTTCGTAAAAGGGGGATGCTTATGAGTAAAACTATAGGTAATGATAAAGCTATTGAGTTTAATGCTGAAGTTTTAAATAGTAAAAAGATGATAGCTAGTTTAAATTCAATAGGTATTAATACCAAAATCTATGAAAAAGAGTTACAAAGAATAATCATTGATAGCGAACCACATTATTCACAAAAAAGCTTAACTGATAATACCGGCGTTCAAATAATGGCAAAAGCTACTACTGAATTAGAATATATAAAAGCTATTTCTAGTTTAAGAAATCTTCAAAATGAAATGCGTAAATATAGCATTTATTTTAGTGCTAGTAATTATATTGATTCAGTTGATATTGATGCTTGTTTTACTGAAGAACAATTAACTGTTATAGCTGAAAATATTATAGGATTACTTAAAACTATTAATGCTTCTGATACAAAGTCTTATGCATCTGAAAAAAGAATAGTTGAAAGACTTTATCATTTTGCCTATTTATTCATTAAAATTGAACTTAGAAAGCAAGGGACAAGTAAAGTTTTGTATTGGGCCAAAGACGATCCATGTGCTACTAGTTTTATTAATAGCGAAGTTCAAAAGGACTTAGATTCTTTAAGTGACCGAGAAAAGTCCAACTCTCAAATTAAGAAAATTTTAGCTTCAGCCAAAGCTCAAGGTCTAGATTTTTCGTATTTAAATGAAGCATTAATTCTTTGTATAGCTATTCAAAATGACGATATTGTTTTAAACAAAGTTAGGGAAGAATTATTAGAAATTATTAAAGAATTAAAAGCACTAGAGAAATCTTTAGAAAAAGAATCCAACAAAGTAAATATTTTAGATGATCAAGTAGCCAGTCTTAAACAAAAATTGCAAAAAAAATCAATTGTTAAAGATAGTATTAAAATGGTAGCAAGCCTATCAATTATTGCTGGAATAGTTTTTGGTAGTTATCAAGTAGCAAGACATATAATTAAAACACCAAGGTATATGACTACTAACGATACTTATTCTATATCTGATAATCTTCAAACTCCATCAATTTCAGAATATCAATCTCTAATTGGAGAGGATGATACTCCTGAAACTTATATAATTGAATATAGTCCATGGGAAAGAGAATCTTTTTTAGAAGAATTTACGCGAGAAGTTACAACTTATGATGTTTCCAATGTTGAATATGAAAACCTAGAAGATTATCTACAACTTGATTTATATGATTTAGGTATTTTAGGAGAGTTAGAAACTGAAACCACAGAATCTTTAACACCAAGTGATTTATATAATGATGAAATAAGAGAAGTAGAAAGAATTTATCAGGACGTATTAGATGTCAAATACGAACCTGCAAATTTTTCTATTAAAACCCTTCTTATTTTTTATGTAGTATGGTATCTTGTAGACAAATATGTATCTAAATGTTTAAAAACAGAGACTATTACAGAGACTATTACTGATTATATAAAAGATTTTTCTAAAAGAAATAAAAAAAGAAAAGAACTAAAAGAAGCATATTTAGATCAAGAACATAGATTAAAAGAAGCATTGGATAATTTCAAAACTCTACTTTCCAAAAATGATAAAGCTCGTGCAAGATTCATAGAATTATACCAAAAATATGCACCATTTTTACAAGATGATAATTTAGAACAAAACTATCAAAAATTAATTAGAGAAAAAAGAAAGGAAAATACCCATGGCTAAAAAATTAGGAAATGATAAAGCTATAGAGTTTCAATCAGAACTTCTAAAAACAAACAGAATGATAAAAAATCTAGAAACAATAGGTGTTGATTCCAATATTTATCAAGAACAAGTGGAAGCAATTGTAAAGGAATGTCAAAAAGAAACTTCTATTAAAAGGTCAACTAGTAGTTTTTCAAGTGGCATTCAAGTTATGGAAAGAGCAACCGCTGAATTAGTATATACAAATGCTATTAGCAATCTTCAAAAATTGCAATTAGAATTAAATGGTTATGGTATTTATTTTAGTGCCTTTAATTATGTTGATTCTGTTAATTTATCTAGGGACTTCTCTAAAGAAGAACTAAGCATTATTGCCAAAAATGTGATTGGACTATTAGATGTTATTAATAATTCTAATACAAAATACTATGAATCTGAAAAGAAAGTTGTTGAAAAACTTTATAGTTTTGCTTATCAAATAATCAAACTTGAATTAAAGTTTATGGGGCAAAGCAAAGTATTAAATTGGGCTAAAAATGATTCTATTGCAGCCAATTTCATTGATCATGAAATAGAAAAGGACCTAGAAAATCTTAGCGGGGAAGAACTGGATAATCCAATAATTAAAAATGCATTATCTTCATCAAAAGCTCAAGGATTAAATTTTTCATATTTAAATGAAGCACTTATTTTATATGTATCAATCCAAAATAATGATGAATTATTAGATAATATTCGTGCAGAGCTTTTAAAGATTATTGAAGAGTTACAAAATCATGAAAGAATTTTAAAAAATAATAATGCCACTACTGCTCGATATGAAGAAAAAATAAAGAAAACTAAAAAGGAAAATAGAAAAGAAATGGTAAAATTTAGCTTAAATTTAGTTGCTGATTTATCTGTAATATGTGGAGTATTATTTGGGGCTTATAAAGCTGGTAGAGAAGTAAGTAGAACGGAAAAATTTATGACAAATAATGAAGTATACTCACAGAGTGATGTAATCCAAACTCCTAGAATTGATAGTTATGAAGTAATAATTGATTCTGATGCTCCAATTGAAAATAATACTATAAAGAAAACTTATGTAATAGAATATGAGCCATGGGACAAATCTATTTTAAGTTCAGAATTTTCTCGTGATATTACAACTTATGATGTAAGTGGCATTGCTTATGATGAATTAGAAGATTATTTAAGTCTAAATTTAGAAGAACTAGGAATTGATGGAGTAACTACTGAAGAGCAAAAAGAATCTTTAAATCCTGATGATTTATATGATAGTGCCATAATTGAAGTAGAACAAATAATTCAGAACTTAGAAAATGAAGAAATTACTTATGATGATATATTTTTCACAGTATTATTATCAGAAATAGTTGGAATTTTACTGCTTATACTTGTTCATCAAGTTCTTGAAACTGTAGCATATTATGATTTTTTAGAGGATTGTCTATTAGAAATACCATATAAATTTAAAGAAAATTTCCAAGCTAAAAAAGAATGTCAAAAAATGCTTGAAAAAATTAAAAAATTGCTAGAAGAATCAAAACAACTTAGCCGTGAAAATAATGAATTTAGAGATAGATTTATTAGCTTATACCAAAAATATGCACCATTTTTACAAGATGATGAATTAGAACAAAACTATCAAAGATTAGTTAGAAAAAAAAGTGAGGGGTAAAATGACACAAAGTTTTATAATAAATTATAAAAGTAAAAAAAGCGAAATAGAAAGAAGCATATATTATTTAAAGACTTTAGGTATTGCTACCACTGATTATGAAACTAGATTACAAGATATAGTATCAACTTGTCAAAAAGAATTAGATAAAGAAAATGCTAAGCCTAAAAACGCTTTTACAGATTCATCATTAGATTTCATTTATTCCAAATATTTAAAAGAACTTAAAAAATTAAATCATGAAATTAGCTATTACAACAAATTTATTAAAATATTTGATTTTAGCAAATTTGTTGTACAAGAAGATAAAACTAATAATATCACTCAAAAAAACATTAATATTTTTTCGAGTGATGCAATAAAACTTTTAGAGCTTTTACTACGTGATTGGAATTTCAATGATTCTAATAGTATGGTTTTATTTCAAAAAATAGTTCCAGCTTATTTAATTCTTATGAAAAAAGAACTATTTTATAATGAGCACAGCCATCTTATAGATTATATTGAAAAAGTTGGTTTAAGCGAACTATTTTTAAGTGCCAAAGATAGTAACCTTAAATTTGATTCTTTAGAAGAATACATAACTAATGAACCAGACTTTATTAAAAATGTTCTTGAATGTTTACAAGCAAAGTACAAAACTATTGAAGAAACATTTCAAGAAAGAGAAGATATAGAAACTCAGTTAAGTAAAAAAAATACTGAAAGAAAAAAATTGACAAATCAAAAAACACAAGCAGGTTTATCTAGATTAATTGCCTGCGGAACGGCTTTAATAGTATTAACATCAAGCTTAATTTATGGGATAAATAAAGGAATAAAATCTTTAGCAACAACCCATCTATACAACACTACTAAAACTACATATTCTACGCTAGATGGTAAAGAAAAGACTACTCAAAGTTATGAAGAAAAAATTCCAAGTGGAGAAAAGATATTGGTAGTTTCCTATACACCATGGGAAGACTATATGGAAAACGAGTATACAAGAACAATAGTAAGTGCCGATGTAAGTGATATTGATTATGCAAAATTAGAAGATTATTTAAATATAAATTTAGCAAATTTAAACAATGTCAATGTCAAACAAGTAAATGCTAGTAATTTATCAGCAACAGAAATGTATGAAAGGCAAATTACGGAAGTTATTAAATTAATTCAAAATCATAATGATTCAATCGCTGATACCGATAATTTTTTATATAAATATAGCTTACAAATTGTTTTAATTAGTTTATTAATTGCTTATGTACTTGTCAAAACGAGTATGTTATTTGCTGGTATTACTGATAGTTTAGTAGCAGACATTGCTTATGGAATATATTCTAATATAAAAACAAAAAAGAATTGTAATAAACTATTAGCAGAGCTTGATAAAGATATGCAAAAGTTACTTGATGAGTACAATAAAAAGGCTGATGATATCGATGAATTAATAGTTAATTTTAGAACTATTTATGAAAAATATCGTTATCTAATTTCTAGTCCAACTTTAATTAATGTATATGACAATTTAGTTAGAAGAAAAGGGAATTAAACTATTAAAGGGTTTAATTTCCTTTTTACATTAATTTAAAGTTTAAAATATTAATTATTCGTGATATATTTATTATGGTGATAGTTTTGAAGCTAATTGAAAAATTTCCCTTGAAAAAAAACATTAAATTATATCGGGCTATTCAAAATATAGTTAATCCCAAGATAAATAATGCTGAATATATAGATTATTGCTTAGATGGTGTGAATATCCGTGTTTTTGATCCCCAAAAATCTAAAAAAATTATAATATATATCCACGGTGGTGGTTGGGTATCAGGAAATTTAAATACGCACAGTAACATTTGTTACAAATTAGCATCTGAATTAAATCGTAAAGTTATTTCCATTGATTATCGTTTAGCTCCTGAATATCCTTATCCAGCTGGATTTAATGATTGCTATAGAGTAATTAAAAATATTATGGAAAACATAAATCTTTTTGATATTTCCTGGGAAGATGTTTTATTAATGGGAGATTCTGCCGGAGCCAATTTGGCATTTGCTACAAGTTTAAAAGGATTATATCATCGCACCTTTAGAGTGGGAAAGTTAATTTTAATTTACCCAGCAACCCAAACCGATTATAGTAGATATACAAAATATAATTCAGTAATAATTAACGATGGAAAAGGATTTTTAACCCGTAAACATTTAGAAGATTATATTAATATGTATATTCCTAGTGTAGAAGAAAGAGATAATAAATATGTTAACTTATTAAAAGCTAAAAGATTATTTGGATTACCTAAAATATTAGTAATAACAGGTACGCTTGATCCTTTGCATGATGAAGGAGTAGCTTTAGTAAAAAAACTTAAAAGACACTTAGTTAGTGTGAAACATTATGATTTAAAAGGGGCAACTCATGGGTATTTTACAAATATTTTAGATAAAAAATATACAAAACAAACCATAGAATATATTAAAGGATTTGTAGGTGATTATTTTGAGTAAATGGTATAGATTAGATAACGCTGCGAAAATATTTCCTCCATCACGAAATAAGTATGATGCTAAAATTTTTCGTTTCAGTGTAAGTTTAAACGAAAACATTGACAAAAAAATATTAGAACAAGCCCTGATTAAAAATTTAGAAGAGTTTCCCATTTTTAAATCAGTTTTAAAAAGAGGCTTTTTTTGGTACTATTTAGAAGAGTCATCAGTTAAACCTCTAGTTGTTGAAGAACATGTAAGACCTTGTAGTGCCTTTGATACTCCTCTTTTATTTCAAGTAACTTATTATAAAAAAAGAATTAATTTAGAAGTAAACCACGCTCTTACTGATGGTACAGGAACTTTGATGTTTTTAAAAAGTCTAGTTGCTTTCTATCTGAATTTGAAATACAATCTAAAAAATAGTGAAATAATTAATACTGCCAGCACTAAAGAAAGTAGTACTGATTCATTTAAAAAATATAAGACTGGCAAAATAAAAAAAGCTATTTCTAGTAGCAAAATCGCTTATCAAATTAAAGACGAAAAATACGTCGAAAATCGTCTTAAAATAATCGAAGGGATTGCTGAAGTTGATAAACTTCTTAAATTAGCCAAAAAATATAATGTAACAATCACAGTATATTTAACAAGTATCTTAATTAAAAGTATTGGTGAAGCAATGGATATAAAAGATAGAAAAAAACCGATAGTTATTGCCATACCTGTAAACCTTCGCCAATATTATCCATCATATACAGTAAGAAATTTCTTCAATGCTGTAAATATTAGTTTTCAATATAACGGTGAATCAATCGCTAAAATTACTAAAGTTGTAAAAGAAGAATTCAAGAAAAACTTAGAAGCTGATAATGTTAAAAATAAAATGAACAACATGGCTATTTTAGAAGACATATTTATTTTAAGATTAATCCCTATTTTTATTAAGGATTTAGTCTTAAAATATGCTTATAAATTGACAGATAAATATCAAACTATGACATTATCTAATATTGGTGTAATAAAAATGCCGGAGATTTATCAAAAGTATATTGATTATTTTGATGTATTTATTAGTACATCTTCAATTCAAATGTGCATGTGTTCTTATTTAAATAAGATGTTACTTAGTTTTACATCACAATTCACGAGTAGTGAAATAGAAAAAAATTTCTTTAGATATTTAACAAATGAAGGTGTAAACATAACTATCAACACCAACAAAATAAGGGGAGATAAATAATGAAAAAGTGCTTAAAATGTAAGGTGGATATTGCTAGCAATACCGATATTTGTCCTTTGTGCAAAACACCGATTGAAACAGGGCAAACTGAAGACGTATTTCCCAAAATATCATTTAATTATAAACATCATTATTTACTTCTAAATATTTTAAAAGTATGTTCTTTAATTGCTATTATTATATGTGTATTTATAAATTTCACAATTAGTAGATCAATCACTTGGGCTTGGTTTGTTATCGCTGGTATATTATCTTTTTGGTTAACACTAGTAACTGCTCTAAAGGGACGTAAACATTTCATGAAAATGTTATTTGCAGAGATGCTACTTATTATAATAGTTTCAATAATTTGGGATTATTTTACAGGCTTTAACTTTTGGAGCATCAATTATTGCTTACCATTTTTATGTAGCATCTATACAATTGCTATCATGATAATGCGTATATTTCGTAGTAACTTAGCTAAAGAATTTATTTTTTATGCTACAATTAACTCAATGATTGGTTTAGTTCCAGGAATCCTTTTAATATTTAATAAAGTAACAGTAGTTTGGCCAAGTTATATTTCTGTAATAGTTAGTATAGTAGTATTAGTGTTTTTAACAGTATTTAATAAAAGACAAGTAAAAAATGAATTAGAAAGGAGATTTCATATATAATGGACTTAACATTTAAAGTAGATGAGAAAGAAATATTTAATGTAAGAGCTGCAGCAATTATTAAATGTAATAATTATTACTTGATTAGCAAGAGAGAAGACAAAGATTATTATAGTGTTGTTGGAGGTCGCATTGCTTTTAATGAGGATAGTAAAGCAGCAATTTTAAGAGAAATAAAAGAAGAATTAAATTGGGATATCGATTCTAAAGATGCTAAATTAGTCCGAATAATTGAAAATTTCTTCATTTATTCAGATAATGTTAGATTCCACGAATATCTTTTTGTTTATCTTATAGATATCCAGACTCCAGATTGGCAGATAGAGGACTTCATCAATTTAGAAAATCCTAGGATGCATATGAAGTGGTATAATAAAGAGAATTATTTACAACTAAATATTAAGCCAAGCATATTAAAAGATATATTGACTGATGACTCTTTCAAGCATCTAATAATTAAAGAGTAAGTTTTTGTAAAATTAAAAAATCTAATTGATTTTTTCAGACTGTTGACAAATAGGTATATAAATTACTTATTTGTCTTTTTTTATTTAATTTTAACTTGAAAATTATGAAAAAACTAAATATGCTGAGTATGTAAATAAATCTGTGTAAATGACTAAAAAATCTTTCCATGATAAAATAAAAGAAATGGAGAGATTTTTAAATGAAAGAAAAAAATAATAATGGAAAAGAAATATTAAGATTGTTACAGGAAAACTATGAATTAAATACGGCACAGGATTTATCAAGTGCATTAAAAAATATGTTTAAGGATGCCTTACAGGAAATGATGAATGCAGAATTTGATGAATCAATGGGATACTCTAAGTATGATAAAACAAGTAAGAAAAATAATTATAGAAATGGAACAACAAAAAAGAATTTAAAAAGTGAATTTGGAGAATTTGAGTTTGAAACACCAAGAGATAGAAATGGAGAATTTGAACCAAAAATCGTACCTAAAAATACGAGAGATGTATCAGGTATTGAAGAAAAAATAATATCACTTTATGCAAGAGGACTAACAACAAGAGAAATAAATGAACAAATACAAGACTTATATGGAATAGAAGTATCAGCAACAATGAAAAACATGCAATAATAGAAACGATAAAAGGAGAAATTCGAGATGAAGCAAAAGCAGAGGGATTGGCAGTAGGACGTGCTGAAGGACGTGCTGAAGGAATCGCCGAAGGAATTGCCCAAAATAACAAAGAAAAAGCTAAATTAATGAAAGAAAAAGGATTAGATATTAATCTAATTGCAGAAATAACTGGACTACCTAAAAAGAAAATATTATCTTTATAAAGACTATAAGTAGTCTTTTTATTTTATATAAAAATACCAATCAGAAAAAATTGGTATTATAATAACTCTAAACTATCTGTTGAATTAGTTTGGTCAGTGCTTTGATATATGGTATTATTAACGGGTTGATTTAATGTATCGGTAAGTTGCTCATACGATGCCATTTCAGGCGAAACATTTAAATTATCTAATCCAGTTTGGTTAGTAACATTTATATTTGGATCGGAATTAAGAACATCATTTATAGCAGTTTCTAAAGGTTCCATATTAACATTGTCAAATGATTCAATTTGATCCACATATTCTTGTTGTCCGTTATTAATCGGTTCAACTGCCTGAGTATATTCCGGCTCGATTAGTTGAGTAGGAGAATTAAATTCAGCTGTTGGAGTCAAATCTTGAACTTTACCCATAAATGCCGCTTTCAAATCTTCTTCATCTTCCCCGATATCTTCATCAACATCAATAACTCTCATGATTTCTTCGACACTTGTAAGTCCAGCTACAACTTTTTCCAAGCCATCTTTAAGTAAGCTTGTTACATCGCTTCGATCATATACTAAATGTCTAAGTTCATTTTTACGTACGTTATTTGTAATAGCATCTCTTATTTCTTGAGTAATAATTAAAACTTCATGTAAAGCAACACGGCCAGTGTATCCATTGATACATTCACTACAGCCTTGTGGAGCATAAACAGTATCCACTTGTTGATGTAATACTTTTTCAAATAGTATCTTTTCAAAATTGGTAGTAGGTCTACTAGTTCGACATTTTGGACATAATCTTTTAACAAGTCTTTGCGATATGATACCAGTTAGTGCGCTGCCTAGTAAGTACCTTTCAACTTCCATATCAAGAAGTCTTTCAATAGTATTCAGGGAATTATTAGTGTGGATAGTTGAAAGAACTAAGTGACCAGTGATTGAAGCACGAACTGCAATACGAGCAGTTTCATCATCACGAATTTCCCCAATCATTATGACATCAGGGTCTTGACGCAATATACTTCTTAAAGTATTACCAAAAGTAAGACCGATATCTGCCATTACTTGAACCTGATTAATACCAGCAATTTTCATTTCAACTGGGTCTTCAACAGTGATAATATTTCTTGAAACGGTATTTAAAATTTGTAACATAGCATAAACAGTAGTAGATTTACCAGAACCAGTAGCACCTGCAACTAATATAATTCCATTAGGTATTTTAATAAGTTTATTAATTTTAGCTAAGTTCTTATCAGATAAACCTAAATTTTCTAATCCTGCTGTTGACATTGTATAATTAAGGATACGAATAACTATTTTTTCACCATCAACGATTGGTAAACTAGAAACACGAAGATCGAGATTATTAGCATCAGTTAAGTTTTTAATAGCACCATCTTGTGGCAAACGACTTTCAGTAATATTCATTCCTGAAATTATTTTGATTCTTGTTAAAAGGTTCTTTTTAACAAAATTAGGAACTTTAGCATACTCTAAAAGTTCCCCATCGATTCTAATGCGGACATTAAGTTCGTTTTCAGTTGGATCAAAATGAATATCGGATGCATTTTTGTTTATTGCATCAATAATCATTTCATTAACTATATCTACAACTGGTTTATTTTCGTAATCAAAATCTCGAAACATTTGTATCACTCATACCCTTTATTCTAAAAATAATTATACAATAAATGTTCCATTTCTACAACCCAAAATTTAGGATATTCGAAAAAATTTGGCGCTTATAGAAAATTGTGTAAAATTATAAAAAGTAATTGACGTGCATACATTTGTTTGGTATAATTAACTTATCATTCAGGGGGACATTATGCAGACAATATTTAAAGGATATATTTTAAGATTATATCCAACAGATAAACAAAAAGAATTAATTAATAAAACTATTGGATGTACTAGATTTGTGTATAATCATTTTTTAGATGAGAAAATAAATGATTATAAGACAACAGGTAAATCTAAATCTTGTTTTGATCAAATAAAAAAATTACCTGGATTGTGTAAGGAATATTCTTGGTTAAGTGAAGTGGATAGTTGTTCTTTAAGAACTGCGCTATTTAGTCTAGACGATGCCTATAAAAGATTTTATAATAAACAAAATGGATTTCCAAAATTTAAAAATAAGGATACAGGAAATAGTTATAAAACAAATAATATAAAAAATACATATAAAGATAAAAGTTATGAAAGTATCAAAGTTGATTTTCAAAATAAAATAATTGCGTTACCAAAATTAAAAGAAGTAAAATTTAGAGGATATAGAAACAAAGATTGTTTTATAGGTAATATAAAAAGTGGAGTTATAAGAAGAGTAGCGGGTAGGTATTATGTAAGTATATTAGTGGAAGAACCATTAATATTACCCGAGTTTATACCAAGAAGCATAGTAGGATTAGATTTAGGAATAAAAGATATAATTACAACAAGTTATAATGAAAAAATAGAAAATAGTCTATCTACATTAGAAGTAAAGAAAAGAATCAAAGGATTACAAAAGGGACTATCTAGATGTAAACCTGGAAGTAAAAATAGATATAAGATAAAATTAAAATTACAAAGAGCATATATGAAACTTAAAAACATTCGTAAGCATTTAATACATAATATAACAAACAAAATTATTAAAGAAAATGATATTGTTGTCATGGAAGATTTAGATGTAAAGAACCTGTATCAAACACACTCAATTGCCAAATCCTTAACCAACATTCCACTAGCAGAAATAAAACGAGTCTTGGAGTACAAATGTAAGTGGCAAAATAAGAAATTACTTACAATAAATAGATTTTATCCAAGCAGTCAAGAATGTTCAGTGTGTGGATATAAAAATAGTAAATTAAAGGATTTAGCTATAAGAAATTGGGAATGCCCAGAGTGTGGTTCGTTACATGATCGAGATATAAATGCGAGTGAAAATATAATGTTTGAAGGTTTAAAAATGTATGTAAATAGTTTATAATAAAAGTGAACAAAAAATAGTAGGGTGGCGACCATCCGAAATTGGTCTATGGAGAGTCCAAAGGACTCTGTGAAGTAGAAATGCCTTGTAGTGATGCAAGGATGCCAAACTTGTTTGGCTTTTGTTCTAGAATGGAAAAAAGTAAGCATTTAACAATTAGAAGTTGGTTCGAATTAGATAGTATTCTTGCTAACGGGTGTAAAAAATTTTTGTAGGTAAAATAGTAGTTATGATAATAATTTATCAACTACTATTTTTTCTATTTCATCCC
>CALVIU010000020.1 GCA_944331835.1 uncultured Bacilli bacterium
TAAAACATATCCTTTAAATGTTGTCTGCATAATTTCCCCCTGAATGATAAATCAATTATACCAAACAAATGTATGTGTGTCAAGCAAATTTTTCGAAAAAGTATGACTTTCCTATTATATAAAAGAATCCACCTAACTCAGCGATGATTTAGGTGGAAACCAATATACAATTGGCAACACTCAACATGTGCAATCGAGTGTTCCTTTTTTTATTTTATTCAAGTTCCCTTGACATATTCATTATAACATAGTTGTTTTTTATTTTCAATTATATTATGTTCATCCCTAGAATTACAGCATTATATATTTACCTACATTATTTTTTATAATTATTTAAAGGCCCTTATATTTTTCTTCATCATATTCTAAGTGAGTTTTGTTAGTCCAATCTCGCATTTGTTCAGTCATTATTTGAATTTCAAAAGGAATCTCATCAGAAAAATCAACCTCATCTTCACTATCTACAGAAATTCTAAATTCTATTATATCTGGAACTAAGCCATTGGCATTTCCACTAAGCCCTTTTTTTATTTGTAGCTTATATTTCAATTTTATTTTATCTACACTTTTTATTCTACTTTCTAATATAAAATGTTTATCATATTCTTGATGTAACAAGATTACTTTTTATTTATTTGCCATTAAGTTCTACAACTAAGTGATATCTTTTTACAAATCTATTATATCCTTCGCTTTTTATATAAACAATTGTTCCAGTTCAATTCTTCCATATTTAAATACTTTATTTTTATTATGTTGCTCTCCACATTACTATAAAATATATTTAAATGCGTTAATTTAATGCGAAATCTAAAATCCCCCACCACTGCGGCCTCCGCCACCAAAACCTCCGCCGCCAGAGAAGCCACCACCAAAACCTCCACCACTGCTCATAGATGAACCGGCATTCATGCGATTAATAGTCATTTGCGAAGTATTTATCGCCGAATGCATTGATGAGGTTATTAAATTGGCGATATGAATATTAGTTATATAATTTAAAGTAAAATAATCAATATCAGTGGCATTTGTAAATTCTGATATTTTTACATTCATTACTTTTTCAACTTTATCAGCAAGGCCAAAGACGGTGGCATAAACTAAATACCTTTCCCATAAAACTATTTCTGGTAAATCTTTAACACTAAAATTACCAAAATCATTCAAAAATCTTTTAAAGGCTTGCCATCTAGCATAATGCTCTGCGCCCTTTTGAGTTTTTTTGCTAAAAGATACAGTATAAATCATAAATATAATAGCAAACAATATTGTTAATATACCTGGTATAAATTCAATATTGTAATGAGCTATATATGTAAGTAAGGCAATTGAGAAAATTAGTAATATGAAAGGTATTATTATATATTTTTTCTTTTTTTCAAAAAATTCTTCTTTTTCACCATCTTTTATAACCATGTTTTTCCAATTAGTATAGCTATTCATGAATGTTTGACAAGTTGTTGTGTTAC
Organism: uncultured Bacilli bacterium; assembly: GCA_944331835.1. Lineage (GTDB taxonomy): Bacteria > Bacillota_I > Bacilli_A > RF39 > UBA660 > Onthocola_B. The sequence goes on from CALVIU010000020.1 coordinate 1,470, forward strand.
TGGCATATTTTTTTAAAGTTGTCGTTGTGAAACTAGCAGTTCCTTTAGCAACATTATTAAATAAGAAATCTACTAAGGCATTTTCTGTATCGTTTAATTTGTTACGAGAGATTAAAGTGAATCTATATTCATTTTTCACCTCTGGTATCGCTTCAACTTTAATATTTTTCTTATAAACCAAATTCATTATTGAAGCACTTAAAGCATTTTCTGTAATAGTGCGATGCATCAAGTAATCTACAACTTCTACATTATAATCATCAATAAATTCGCGATTATATTTTAACTTGAATAATGATTTTCTTTCACGATCATATTTAAAATAAATATAGACAAATGAACCTACCAAAGCTATATAAAAAATTATGGTTCCTACTACTGCTACTATCATTTTGCTTTTTATATCTTTTCTTAAAGCATTAGCTTCATCTGCTAATCTAGCTTCATCATCAAGAATTTCATCAAATGATTGATTACTATATTTGGTCACTCCATTTACTAGATTAGAAGCAAAAGTTATTCGAATATCTAATGTTTTATAAGATTCAAGCGATGGAAGTTTAGCATAAACAATTGAATTAGTACCACTACTCATTTCATTAATTTCACCTTCCAAAGGTCCATGAGCCCAAAAGCGAAAATAATTACTATTGTCAAGCGTTGGAAGAGTAACTCGAATATTTAAATTTCCTATTGCATCTGTTAGTTCTCCGCTAAAGAAATTCCAATAAAATTCTGCAAAATCATCATGCATAGTCACAATTCCTTCAATAGTATAATCTAATCTAAAAACATATTTTTCACGATTTAAAGGATGATACATTCTAATACTATAACCATCACTTGTGGAATCTACCGAATATTTTATATCTTCTCCGACATTAGCATAAGTTACTAATTCAAATGGCGTAAAATCTTCATCAAAGGTATTAAAAGATATTCTACTACTATTTAATCCTGATACTTTAATATTAGTTATATCTTCTGCTCGCATTGAACTTCTAATGCTAGAATATGCTAAATTCATTTCATAACCATTTAAAGTACCATTAACTAAAAATATTTCTGATACTTCTACATCACCATTTGTTTGTATATAAGCATCAATATAATATGATTCAATATCATAATCAACATCACTAGCCAAAGTAATAATTGGCATAATTAAAAATACTAATAAACTAAATATTAACTTTTTCATAATCCACACCCTTGTTTTAAAAAAAGACGTTTGTACGTCTTTAAAATTTAACTTGAACATTTTCTCTTTCAGCAGCATCTGCTTCAAAGAAGGTTTCTTGTTTAAATTTAAATATGCCAGCTATAATGTTACTTGGAACCATTTCAATTTTATTATTGTATACAAGTACTGTATCATTATAAAATTGTCTAGCACTAGCAATTTTACTTTCAGTTTCTGTAAGCTCTGTTTGCAAATGTTGGAAATTAGTGTTAGCCTTTAAATCAGGATACGCCTCGGCAAGAGCAAACAATTTAGAAATAGCTTGTTCTAATTCTCCATCAGCTTTCATTTGAGCTTCTGGAGTTGTTGCAGAAACATAAGTATTTCTAGCTTTAATTACAGATTCTAAAGTCTCAGATTCATGTTTAGTATAACCTTTAACAGTTTCAATTAAATTTGGAATAAGATCAAATCTTCTTTTTAATTGTACATCAATTTGTGCCCATTGATCTTTTACTCTATTTCGTAAATCTACTAATTTATTGTAAGTCGAAATAGCCCAAACTATTATTAGTAAAACTATTACTACTATTACACCAAAAATAATCCATCCCATAATTCAATCCTCCTAAAAATATTTTATCATATTTTATTATTTTATAAAACATTTTTTAATCTCTTTACATTTATTATATCCTTAAAGGATTAAAATCTATTTCTAAATAATTATCTTTATTACTTGAAAATATATTATCTAAATCCTTTAGAGTTTCCATTAACTTATCATCAAACTTATACTTTATTATTATTTGCATGCGATATTCATTGTTAAATTTAAACACTGAGGCAGTTGTGGGTCCCAAAACAATTGTTTCTTTATTTAAGTTATCGGCCAAATACTTTTTTACTTTTTGAGAATTTTCAATAGCTTTTTCATAAATTTTTCCAATTACTTTAATACTTACCAAATAATAATATGGCGGATATTTTAAGTTCTTTCTAAATTGCATCTCTTGTAAATAAAATCGATCATAGTTATTATTTTTTACACATTCAATAACATAGTTATCGGGATTAAATGTTTGAATTATTACTTCTCCGGGTATTTCACTTCTTCCTGCTCTACCGGCAACCTGACTCAATAATGAATATGTTACTTCACTACTCCGATAATCAGGAATATTTAAAGATGCATCAGCATTTATAACTCCAACTAAAGTTACTTTAGGAAAATCTAATCCTTTACTAATCATTTGAGTACCTAATAATATATCATATTTATAATCTTTAAAGTCATTAATAATACGTTCATGCATTCCTTTATTTCTAGTTGTATCTTGATCCATCCTTACTACTCTAGCACTTGGATACATTTCTTTTATTCTCTCTTCTAGCTTTTCAGTTCCAAGGCCATAATAATTTAAACTTTCTTCATGGCATTCAGGGCAAACTTCATCTTTCTTTTTTTGGTAACCACAATAATGGCATATTAAGTTATTCGTCGATTTATGAAATGTCAGGGTTATGTCACAACTTGGGCACTTATAAGTATAACCACAATTGCTACAGGTAATAAATGTTGAAAAACCCCTTCTATTAAGTAGAAGAATTATTTGTTCTCTTCTTTCCAATTTTTCTTTTATCTTATTTTGAAGAAACTCACTAAATATCATGTTTCTTTTCTTCATTTCTGGTTCCATATCAATTACATGAATTATTGGAAGTTTAGCATTACCTACTCGATTAGTTAATCTAAGTAGTTTATATACACCTTTATCGGCCCTGGCTTTGCTTTCAAGAGTTGGAGTAGCACTGCCTAGAACAACTGGGATGTTATTATATTTTCCTCTGTATATGGCTATGTCTTTCGCATGATACCGAGGATTATTATCCTGTTTATAACTACTACTATCTTCTTCATCAATGATAATTATTCCTAAATTTTTTAAAGGAACAAATACTGCACTACGGGTACCTACCACAACATGTACTTCCCCACGCAATATTTTTAAGTACTCATCATACTTTTCTCCTTCGGATAATGAGCTATGAAATATGGCAACATCACTTCCAAATGCCTCATAAAATCTCTTGGCAATTTGGGTAGTTAAACCGATTTCTGGAACAAGCATAATCGCAGTTTTACCTTCATCAATACATTTTTCAATCCATTTGATATAGACTTCGGTTTTACCACTTCCCGTAACACCATATAGCAAATAAGTATCATGTTTATTAAAATCAACACTTTTGTATACACTTTCTTGATCTTCGGTAAGGTGTTTCTTAACTATTTTGCCACTATCCTTATTAATCCGATACTTGTTTACTTTTTCAATTACAATAATTCCATTTTCTTCCAATGCTTTAACTACTTCACTAGATACTTCTTTTTTATTTAACTTGCCTACTTCTAAAATGTTATTTATGGCTTTAATTTGAGCAATTCTTCTGGGATACTTACAAATATATTCCATAGCTTTTAATTTATCAGTTAATGTTAAATACTCATCATATTTATCATAATTATGTTCTTGTTTTTTTATCTTCAATGATGATGGTAACATCGTTTGATAAGCAGTAATTAACGTACACAAAGTAATACTAGATAAGTGCTTGCCAACATCCATAAGTTCTTTATTTAACACTAATTCCTCATTATCTATTCTAATTATTTCTTTAGCGTCATACCCTGTATCGTTATTATTTTGTAGTTCCATGACAAAACCAAATACCTCAGATTTGCCAAAAGGTACATATACTTTCATTCCGACTTTAATTTTATCTTTTAACTCATCAGGAACTTTATAAATAAATGTTTTATTTAATGATTTTACTCCATATTCTATTATTACATTTGCATACATAACTATTTTCCTTTAACTTTCCTTCTTATTTTAGCATTAAAGCGATGCTTTTTACAAGCCATTTTTATTTTAATAGATATGTTGCAACATAAATATCCGAATTTGTTGTATATTCGATAATGTACTTATTATTTTTCTTGTATTTTCGACATAGCCAACATAAAACTCTAATTGTCCAATATCTTGAGGTTTTAAGCTCCTAGTTTTTACTTCAATTACAACAAATGCGTTTAACAAATAGTTGTAAAATAATAAGTCTATGTGATAAGTCTTATTATCTATAATAATTTTATATTCGTGTCCTACTAGAGCAAAGCCTGTTCCCAATTCTAAGAATTTATTCTCTAGCAAAGAAATTACATATTTATGTATTATTGCTTCATTTAGTTCCTTAGTTTCTATATCACTTTTTAAAATGATAGGATCTTTTAGCATATCCTCAATAGTTAATTTATCACTTTCAGTAATTATTTCAATGTTAGTTTTGTCTTTGTAAGATAACCTATCAAAAGATTTATTTTTTATTTCACATCTTAAGTCTCTTACAGATAAATTGTTTAGTATAACCTGATTAATATAATAATTTCGTTCATTAGCATTTTTAATTGGTAATATATAACGATAATGGGTCCATGTCAATTGTTGGCTCAGTGAGCCAACAATTGGAAAAGCAATATAAAGTAGTCTCATTCTAGATAAATTAGTATAGTCATATCCTTTACCATATTTCTCACTTAATTTTTTGCCCCATTCTTTTATTAAGTTATTCCCATACTTAGCTCGCTTAGCTCCACCTTGAGCTTCAACTATAAGTTTACCAATATGCCAGTAAGTGTATAGTGTTTCGCTATTATCCTGTAGGGCACGAACTCCTTTGTTAATTTCATTTTTCTTAATTAGACTTTCAACTTCTTTGTAATAATTCATTTTCCAAAACCTCCTTTTAGAGACATACTCTAGTACAAACAAATTGATTTTTTTGTCAAATAAAGTTGAAATACTAAAAAAAGTTGACTCTTTCAAGTCAACTTAAATATTTGGTTCTCTTCTAGTTAGTTTAGTACCACTATCTTGATACGCTTTCATGAATACTGGTACTGGTAATCCGTTTATTATTTTATGTAATTTTTCTTCACTTAGACCACTAAGGATATTTAACATTTCTTCTTTTGATAATTTCTCGGTTAAATCTCTTTTTACGGTTACTCCTTCATCCCCAAATTGATATTTAAATGTCGGAGTATTTTTTACTTGGTCATAAAAAGCACAAACTATAGCATCATAATAACCATTTAATAGAACTTCACCATTAGGATATCTTGAAAAGTCTAATACTACATTTATATCTCCACATGATATGCCAGCGCAGTTATCTAATGAAAGTTCGACATCGGTACCGACGGTTAAAGTATCTTTACTCTTTTTTATATCACTAATATAATCATGATCTTTTAATAGCATTTCTATTAAAGAATTTATTAATGCTGGTTCAGTAGTGAAATCCAATTCTATTTTTCTGGAAATACTATTCTTTTTAGTTTCTATACCATCTAAAAAAGTAATAATTGTTTGATTAGGATAAAAGTAAAACTTTATATCCATGGAAGGATTAGGATATCTAAGTAAAATTGGTAACCTATTATCCATATAGGGATGTAATGTTGTAATTACATTTTTTATTTGTTCTAATATTTCTTCGTTTGTCATTTTCTACTCCTTAAAATAAACTTAATTGGGCAGACTCGGGCATATCTTTAAATACCCCAAGCTCCCTTAAATTATTGACTGTTGTTTGATTAACTTTACCACGAGTTTGAAAGTCATCGATACAATAAAATGGTTTCTTTTCTCTTTCTTCTACTATCTTATTGGCAACGTTTTCACCTAGCCCGTCAACAGCCATAAATGGTAAATAAAGTGCTTTATTTTCTTCATCAATGTAGAAAGTTTTGGCTAATGATTTTTCAATATTGATATTTTCAAAGTGGAAACCACGAGCAAGCATTTCTAGAGCTACTGCTAAAGTATCAGCAACGGCATTTTCTTTCGCTGATGCACTAAACCCTTTTTCTTTTATTTCAATAAGACGCCTTTTGATGCCATCGTAGCCTTGGAGCATTGCTTTAACATCGAAATCACTTCTTCTAATACTAAAGAATGCCGAATAGTAATAAAGAGGATAATACACCTTAAACCAAGCAACACGGTAAGCCATCATAACATAAGCACAAGCGTGGGCTTTTGGGAACATGTATTCAATCTTTCTGCAACATTCGATGAACCATTCTGGGACACTGTGTTCACGCATCAATGCTGCATGTTCAAGCCAAGTATCAGGTTCTTTTTTTGCTTTACCCTTACGAACGAATTCACTTATTTTGAAGGCTTTAGATGAATCTAAGCCATAATTAATCAAACTTACTGTGATATCATCACGACATCCTACTACTTCATTAAATGATGCTATATTATTAACAATTAGTTCTCGCACATTGCCTTGCCAAACATTGGTTCCGTGAGATAGTCCTGCAATCTTTACCAAATCTGCAAAGTGAGTTGGCTTTATTTCAAGTAACATGTTTATTGCAAAGTTTGTACCAAATTCCGGAATACCAAGTGTACCAGTTTTATTTAGAATTTGGTCTTCAGTTACTCCAAGGGCTTTTGGCGATGTAAATAAACTGATAACGTTTTTATCATCAAATGGAATGTCTAAGATATTTACCTTTGTTGTATCTCCTAAATATCTTAACATCGTCGGATCATCGTGTCCAAGTATATCTAGTTTTAAGACATTATCATGAATAGCATGGAAGTCAAAGTGGGTTGTATACCAAGTACTATCTGGTTCATCAGCTGGATATTGGTACGGTGTAAAATCAAAAACATCCATATATTGAGGAATAACAATGATTCCTCCGGGGTGTTGACCAGTAGTTCTTTTAACACCAGTACATCCTATTGCTAAACGTTCTATTTCGTTGTTATTTAAAATAATATTTTTATCTTCACAATAACCACGGACATAGCCAAAAGCAGTTTTGTCAGCTACTGTCGATATTGTTCCGGCACGATATGCATGGTCTTCACCGAACAATACTTTTACATGATTGTGGGCGGCCGCTTGATTATCTCCAGAAAAATTAAGGTCAATATCGGGAACTTTTTCAGCTTTAAATCCTAAGAATGTGGCAAATGGGATATCTTGTCCTTCCTTTTTTAGTTTTTCACCACATTCACAAGTTCTATCCGGCATATCATAACCACTTGAATAAAGATTAGCTAAAGGTTCACCCGCTTCATCTTCAAAATAAGATTTCTTACATTTTGGGCAAACATAATGTGGTGGAAGTCCATTAACTTCAGTGATACCCATCATTGTGGCAACGAGCGATGACCCAACTGAACCACGCGAGCCCACGAAATAACCGTCAGCATTACTTTTTTTAACAAGTTTTTCCGCAATTAAATAAATTACATCGAAACCTCCACCGATGATACCAGCTAGTTCTGCTTCTAGGCGTTCCTCAATATTTTGGGGAAGTGGGTCCCCATAAATTTCATGAGCTTTTTTATAAACCATATTTTTAGTTTCTTCCGCCGAATTTTCCAAAATTGGAGTATATAATTTATCATGAATAATTTGTAATTCTTCTACCATCTCAGCAATTTTATTAGGATTAGTAATAACTATTTCCTTTTGTAATTCGGGATCTAAAGATGAAAATTGTTCAAGCATTTCCTCAGTAGTCATGAAATACATGTTAGGCACTTCAATATCACTACGATTTAAAGGATGTATCTTACCATTAGCTTTCTGATTAATGATAATTTTTCGGTATATTAAATCATCCGGACGAAGATTATGAACATCTCCGGTGGCCACTGGTAATTTACCAATTTTCTTGGCAGTTTTTATCAACCTAGTTATATAACCATTATATTCTAAAATACTATGGAATTTCTTATCTGGACCAATGATATGGGAACAAGCGGTTGCAGGATTAACCTCAATATAATCATAGAAATTCATCATATCTACTAGTTCATCTTCCGATAATCCAATACCTTTTTCAAATACTTCACCATTGATACAACCACTACCGATGATTAAGCCTTCTCTTAAATCCATCAAGTCAGTTCTCGGAATCTTTGGTTCTTTTCCTTTATACAAATATTTAGTATTAGCTAAACTAATTATTTTAAATAAGTTTTTTAACCCTACTTTGTTTTTAGCAATAACTGTTAGGTGGAAAGGACGAGCAAACTTAATCGCATTTTCTTTATCAGCAAGACCTTCCAAATCTATAGTCGTTTTAATATTTTGTCTTTTAAGTTCATAAAGCATTTTATAAAAACATTTACTAGTTCCTTCACAGTCGTAATCTGCTCTATGGTGTTTATCTTCATCCCATTCAACTTCTAAATTTTTAACTAGAGTTGAAAGTTTATGATTTCGCCATTCCGGATACATATTACGAGCCATACCCATGGTATCGATTACTGTATTGTTAAATTCTTTCAAATTATATTTTTTAACAGCACTAGTAACAAAGGAAATATCAAATTGCGCATTATGAGCAACTAATGGAAGGTCCCCGATAAATTCTAGGAATCTTTTTGTAACATTTTCTTCACTATCTTTACCTTCTAGCATTTCATCTGTAATATTAGTTAGTTCCGTAATTATTTTAGGAAGAGGATGAGGGCAAGCGATAAGTTCATCAAATCTATCGATTATCTCATCATTTTTAACTTTTACTGCCCCAATTTCAATCATTTGGTCAGTTCCACTATTTAAACCAGTAGTTTCTGTATCATATACGACATATTCTTGATCAAATAAATTATATTCTTTATTTTTAAATACGATATTCGCTTCAACATCTACGACATTTAACTCTGCTCCATAAAGGGCTTTAAATTTATCTTTATCTTCTTTGCCTTTATTAATTTTAGCTAAAGTATTATAAACATCGGGATAAGCTTGCAAACAGTTATGGTCCATGATACAGATAGCTTTGTGACCAAGTTTTGATGCAAATTTGACAAGTGTGCCAGCATCGATTACACCATCCATCATACTCATCATCGTATGGGCATGAAGTTCTACTCTCTTTTCAGGAGCTTCATCTTTAACTTTGATGTCTTTTGATGGAATAGCTTCGATATTCTTAGCATTTAAAATCATCTGTTTAAGATAAGTATCCATTTCAATGTTACCATGAACACGATACCAATCTCCTTTATTTAGTTTTTTGTTTATCTCAGTAAATTCTTCTTCATCGAAACGTACTAATTTCATCAAGTAACTATCAGTTTTATCACTAACTTTCATATTTAATATGAATATTGGTCCCTTTTTTCCTTGACGTTCAACAACTTCCTTTTGAAAAATATAAACTTCGACGATGACATTGCGAGTTTCTCCCAAAATATTGTTAAGTTGGACAACATTTCCTTCTTTGTGCGATCCAATAACAATCGGAGACTCTTCTTTTTTTACTACCGTACTTGCTCTATCTTGTTCAATTTCTTCTTGAACTTGATGGCGCAAGTCTTCAGAAATAGTTATTTCTATTTTTAAATCTCCTAAACCATAACGCTTTAATTGGTTAATTAAATCTTTACTTTCAAATAATAAATCATTTTTTTCAAATTCATTTAAAACATGAAAATATAAAGTATCACCAACAATATCAATGTCGGTCTTTTTTAGACCTATTAATGAAGGCCTACGGATAATAACTTCATCAATAAAATAATCTAAGTAAGATTTAATATCTTCAAAAGAAACTTCGTCATACAAAAGTCTTACTTCACATTTTTTAGTACCATTTATCCCGTTACTAGCACACAAAAACAATTGATTAACATTGCTAACAGGAATAACTTCTTTATTTTTTATATAGACAATAAAACTTTTAGTATCTTTTTTTAATACTACTTTCTCGATTGTAGAATTTAGAAATCCTTCTCCAGAAAACCCGATGCTATCAAAAAATCTTTTTACTTCTTCATTCATTTAACCCACCCATTCTTTTTATATTATTAACTATTATTTGATATTTGTCAAACCTTCTTTGCACTTCACCAAAAACAATAATTAATTCATTAGTCCGAACCTCTTTAAATAAATCATAACTTGTTGGAAAAACCGTAAAATCAGCGATTCCCGTTTCATCACTACCAGTAAAAAAAGCCATATCATCATTATTCTTTGTTTTAATTTTACTTATTTTTCCTACTATTACAGCACACTTAACTTTTTTATAAGCATAATTTTTAATTGTTGCAAGTTTCATATATTCTGGTGCTAAAAATTTACTTGCAGGATGATTAGTAATATAAAAGCCATAACTATCTAGTTCATCACGCCTTAAAATATCTGCCTCATATTCATTATATTCGACGATTAAAGGCTTTTGAATTAACCCATCAGGATCAGCAAGGGCCCCGTAATTTAAAGCCGCATCGATATTATTGATTAAAGTTTGATGATTTAATGAAAAATTATCCATGGCTCCTGCCCTAATTAATTTTTCCATTATTCCTTTAGTCATAAATTCTTTAGTTTTATATGCAAAATCAAAAATATCAGTATAACCATTACCTCTTGCTTCTACTATTTTTTTAGTTAAGTCAATATTAATATTTTTAATAATCCATAAAGGCATAAAAAGCTTATTATTATCAATAAAGTAATCTAAATTAGTATTATTAATACTTGGTTTAAAAAATTTAATTCCTCGAGATTTTAAATAAGCAAAATAATAGGTATTCTTAGTATCACTACTTGAATCATTTAAAAGTTGAGTAAAGAAATGGGCTGGATAATAAGTTTTTAAATAGGCCATTTGATAAGCAATTAATGCATAGGCAACTGAGTGAGATTTATTAAAACCATAACTGGCAAACTTAACTATCAAATCATATATTTCGCTTGCTATATTTTCATTATATCCTCTAGTTACTGCCCTACTTACAAACTTTTCTTTTTCACTAACAAGGACATCTTCTTTTTTCTTAGATACAGCCCTTCTGATTAAATCAGCTTCTCCCAAACTATAGCCGGCGATTTTCACTAAAATAGCAATAATTTGTTCTTGATAAATTAAAATACCATAAGTATCACTTAATATACTTTCTAAATCTGGATGAATATAAGTTACTTTTTCTTCACCATTTTTTCTTTTAATAAAAGAATTTGCATGTTCTTTAGGTCCTGGTCTACCTAAGGCAACACCGGCGATTAAATCATTAAAAGAATTTGGTTTTAGTTTGATAAGCAAAGATTTCATCGCTGGAGTTTCAAATTGAAATATGCCATCAGTCTTAGCAGATTTAAATAGTTCATATACTTTAGCATCATTTAAGTCGATACCATTTAAAACATTTTTACCAATCATTTTAGTAATACTGGCAATAACTGATAAATTTTTAAGTCCTAAGAAATCCATCTTAAGAAGGCCAATATTTTCTAAGTATTCCATCGAAACACCTGTAATAAGTTCACCATTACTGATATGTATTGGAATTACTTCATCTAAATCGACACTCGAAATAACCACTCCCGCAGCATGAGTAGAAACATTTTTCTTTAATCCTTCAAGATGAAGCGATATTTCATATACCCTTCTTAATTCTTTGTAACTGTTTAAATATTTTTTAACATATTCATTATTTAAATTAACTCTTAAAGACTTAGAAGCATCAATTACATGAGCAAATTTATCTACTAAATTACTATCGATATTTAATAACTTCCCTACTTCTCTTATTACTAGTTTACTTTTTAAAGTATTAAAAGTTAATCCTAAAGCCACTTTGGTATGCCCATATTTTTCCCGGACATAATCAATTACCAATCCTCTTTTCGTAGCATCAAAATCGATATCTATATCAGGCATAGTAACCCGCGCTGGATTTAAAAATCTTTCAAATAACAAATTATATTTTAAAGGGTCAATATCAGTTATACCAATAGAGTAGCTTACTAAAGAACCTGCTGCAGAACCCCTACCAGGACCAACCAATATATCATTTTTCTTGGCAAACAAAACATAATCATAAACAATCAAAAAGTAATTTACAAAGCCCATATCATTGATTACTTTAAGCTCGTAATCAAGTCTATTTAAATAACTCTCCGGCACATGTCCATTTAGTCTTTTATTAAGCCCTTTTAAAGCGAGACTTTTTAAGAAAGCATAAGCATCAATATTTGGTTTATATTCCGGAATATATCTTTCATTATGAGGGATTTTCAAATCTACTAAATCAACAATTTCCTCTATCTTGGATAAATCTATAAAATCTGGTGTTTGATAATAGTTATTAGAATAATCTATTCTTACCTCTTTTCTTAAATCATCTAAATAATTTAAATACTTAACATCTTCTATTTTTAAACATCTTAAATCATTTACGTATACTATATCACTAGTAATTATGTTAGCATTATTTTTTTCGAGTTGATTAGTATATCCAATATAAATATGTTTGTAAAAAGTTAAACTACGATATAAATCAATACTTTTATAAGGAACTATTACTAAAATATTATCTTTATACTTTTCTAAATCAATGACAGCAATCTCTCTTTTTTCTTTGATAGTATGTATTTTAAGTAAATTTTTATATCCCGAATAGTTCATGGCATATAAATATAGTTCTTGATTATTTAGCATAATACTTAACCCAATTATTGGTTTTATATTATTTTTAAGGCATGATTCATAAAAATCTAGAGAACCATATAAATTTTCATCACATATAGCACAAGCACTAATATTATTACTCACTAAAAATACGATTAAATCAGGAATTTTAATCAAACTTTTAAGCAATGTATAATCAGTTGTTACTTTAAGTGGTGCATACATACTTCATACCTCAATGAATATTATATATCACATTTAATATTTATCCAAGAAAATATTTGAAAAAAATTGACAAACACAAAATATAATGATAAAATTTTTAAGTAACGAAAAGGAGTGAGAATTATGGCTACAAAAGTAACTACTAAAAAACCTTTAAGTGGTAATAGAAGATCGCATTCTTTAAGAGCAACTAAGATGAAACAAAAACCAAATCTACAAAAGAAAACTATAAATGGAGAAAAAGTAATCATAAGTGCTAGAGAAGCTAGAACAATAAGTAAAAAAGCTGCATAAATAAATGTAGTTTTTTTATGTATAAAATTAATATAATGGCATATAATAAAACTATCAAAGCGATTAAATGCTTTGATAGTATAAATCGACGGGTTAATTTGCTACCCGTCTTTTTTTATACACCCATAGTCATAGTTTCTGGTAAAGTAGATCCGCCATCAATGACGATACCTTGACCAGTTATATAACTTGCTTCGCTACTTGCAAGGAAAGCGGCAAGTTCCCCAATTTCTAAAGGTGTTGCTAGTCTCTTTAAAGGGATTGCTGCAGCAATACCATCAATTACACTTTCTGGATTATTTGGATTACTATCCTTAGACATACCATCAACCATCGGTGTATGAATGTATCCTGGCATAATTGCATTAACTCGGATACTATCACTAGCAAGTTCTGCAGCAAGCGATTTAGTAAATCCTAAGACTGCTGCTTTAGTTGTAGCATAAGCAACTTCACCAGGATCTGCAACATTTGGCCCTGTTACACTTGATAAATTGACAATCGCTCCACCAGCACTCATATAATTTAAACATGCTTTTGTGACATTCCAAGTCCCTTTTATATTAATATCAAAGTGATAATCTCTTATCTCATCTGTAGTTTCTCTAAATGGTGTAAGTTTACAAACTCCCGCATTATTTACCAAAATATCAACTTTTTGATATTTTTTCATGGCATCTTCAAGTGCCTCATTAACTTTTTTTATATCTCTGATATCGACATTATAAGCAAGTATATTTTCCTTATTTAAATTTGTTACATTTTCATTATAATCTAAAACAATTACCTTAGCACCATACTTTAAGAAAGTATCAACTATACCACGACCTGCTCCAAGATAACCTCCAGTTATAACAGCAACTTTTCCTTCTAATTTCATATTATATCCTCCCTATTTATTATATCAACTTTTTCTTTTTTTAAAAAGGAGTAAAAAAACTATTAAAATAATAAGTAGACAAGAACCACCAATTAAAGGAGCAACATACTCCGGCAATTCTTCTTCTACTTCCATTGGTTCAGGAACATACTCATAATTAAAAACTGGTTCACTACTTTCTTTATAAACAAGTAATGTATAGGTATTTATTTCTTCATCTTTAATAACTTGGATGTATACCTCATTTTCCCCTTCTTCTAAACCAGTATTATCAATAACATTTACTATATAACCATCTTCTACTTCATAATCCATTACTAAACTAGTTATATCATCATCTATTGTAACTGAATAAACATCATTATAAATATCAAATACGGGAGATAACTCCCCGTTTAAAATTTCTAAGTCTAAAAGCATAAAAAATCACCATTTATAGGATATCCCAAAATAGTGATTTTATTAAATTATCTTAATTAATATTTCATTCATTACATACATTTTTTCTGGATTAATAAATATATGACCCTTTTTCTTAATTAAATCCTTATTTTTAAATAAAGGTTTTAAATTATAAACAGTTTCAATATCTTCGCCATATTTTTCTTTAAATTTATTAATGTCAATTCCGGCATACTTGCGAAGCCCTAACATAATTTCATAATCCATTTTTTCTTTTTTACCTAGAATTTCCTTTTCAGCAACATAGTTACCTAAAAGATATTCTTTTAAATTTTTCGTATTTTGATATCTAATGTCATCGATATAACCTGCCGCACCTAAACCAAAGCCATAATATTCTTCATTACCCCAATAAACTAAATTATGTTTTGATTCATATCCCGGAATAGAAAAGTTACTTATCTCATAGTGATTAGCTCCACTTAACCTTTTTTCAATAGTTTTAAACATTTCATAATCTAATTCTTCCCTAATATAATCAGTGTTAGCATTGGCTAATTTGGTATGATCTTCAATTATTAAACTATAGGTACTTATGTGAGTAGGATTTAATTTTAAAAATAAAGTTAAATCTTTTTTTAAATCACTAAGTGTTTCTCCTGGTATAGCATACATTAAGTCGATATTTATATTATTAAATCCATACTCCCGACATAGTTTTATTTTTTCCTCGGCATCTTTAAAATCTGCAGTTCTCTCTAAAAATGCCAAATTCTTTTTATTAAATGATTCAATACCGATACTAAGTCTATTTACTTTATTATATTTAAGCATAACTAACAATTCTTTAGTAATATCACTTAAATTACATTCAAAAGTAAATTCTTCTAATTCATCAGTTTTAAAAATTGAAATAATTTTAAATAACCTACGTAATTCTTCAATACTTAAAGCCGATGGTGTTCCTCCACCGATATAAATTGTTCTAATAGAATCGTCCATATATCTATCTTTTATTTCGTTACGAAGCCCTGTAAGGTATGCTCCAACCCACTTTTCATTATAAACAAATTTACAAAAATCACAATATGAGCAAATATTTCGACAAAACGGAATGTGTATATAGACTGATTTCATAATTATCTACCCTCAGATAGTAAAGTTATATTATTTAATGCATTTTGTTGGTTAGCTACTGCTAAAGATTCGTATGCTTCTTGATATTCAGGGTGAAGTTCTAATATTTTATTTATTCTCTTGATATAATTCTTGCGTTCTAACTTAAATAGTACAGCAATTCTGCTTGCGCTCAAAGCGTATTTGATTTGATATTTTAAAATTGTTAAAATATCTTCATCACATATTCTATCGCCATGTTTTCTGTTATCAATTATGTTTTTGGCAAGTTTATCAGTAACTTGGGACACGCCTTCTTTAAAGGCATCTCGATCTCTATTTAAATAAGCTTGATATAAGTCCCCTACTAAATCCAAAAAAAGAGCAATAGCATTTTCCTGAGAATTAGAAATATGATGCCATCTTCGTTCAACTGATTCACAAAAGTTACTTGGATAAACATAGTTTGTTAAAACCTCATCGACACTTACACCAAGCAAGGAAGCTATACTTTCTTTAGTAAGCCCAAATGTTAATATAGACATAATAATAAAATTATTGCAATTTTTTGCAGTTGGAAACATTTTTTGAAGTTTTTCAGTAATTACACTCATTTTTCTTCTCCTCCTAAAACAGCTAAGAATGCTTCTTGTGGAACTTCGACAGCTCCAACCATTTTCATTCGCTTTTTACCTTCTTTTTGTTTTTCTAATAATTTTCTTTTTCGAGAAACATCCCCACCATAACATTTCGACAAAACGTTCTTGCGCATTGCGCTAATGTTTTCTCTGGCAATTACTTTAGAACCAATACTGGCTTGAATTGGTATTTGAAACATTTGGCGAGGTATTAATTCTCTTAATTTTGTAACTACTCTTCTACCTTTAGAATAAGCAAAATCTTTATGCACTATGATGCTTAAAGCATCAACTACTTCACCATTAAGCAAAATATCCATTTTTACTAAGTTGCTTTCTTTGTAACCACATATATCATAGTCAAATGATGCATATCCTTTAGTAGTACTTTTTAATTTATCATAAAAATCATATACAATTTCTGATAAAGGTATTTCATAATGCACATTTATTCTTGTAGCATCAATGTATTCAATTGATTTATAAATTCCCCTTTTATTTTGACACAGTTCCATAATTGGTCCTACATATTCTGATGGAGCAATTATGCTTGTATAAATATAAGGTTCTTCAATTTTTTCTATCTTTACTTTATCTGGCATCTTATTCGGTGAATCTACTTCAATTTGCGAGCCATCAGTCAAAGTGACTTTATATACTACACTAGGACTTGTTGCTATAATACCAATATTAAATTCTCGGTCAATACGTGATATGATAACATCCATATGAAGTAATCCTAAAAAACCAATTCTAAAACCAAATCCTAATGCTTCACTGGTCTCCGGTTCAAAAGAAAGGGCCGCATCATTTAGTTTTAATTTATTTAAAGCGTCTTTAAGTTCTTCATATCTATTGGCTTCAGTTGGAAAAATACCAGAGAAAACCATCGGTTTCATTTCTTTGTAACCTGCAAGTGGTTCTTCCGCCGGATTTTTTAAAGTTGTTACCGTATCCCCAACAGAAATTAAACTAATATCTTTGATAGAAGCGGCGATAAACCCAACTTCTCCACTTTCTAGACTAGAGTATTTTACCTCTTTTGGAGTATGAGCCCCAAGTTCGACGACTTCAAAAACACCTCCAGTAGCAAGCATTTTAATTTTATCACCGACATTAATTTTTCCTTCGACAACTTTAACTAACAAGATAACTCCGCGATAAGAATCAAAATAAGAATCGAATATTAAAGCTCTAGTTGGACTGGCCTTATCAATTTTTGGTGGTTTGATTCTTTCGATAACTGCATCGATTATATCACTAACCCCTTCACCAGTTTTGGCGCTACATAAAATAATATCTTCATCTTTAAAACCTAAAACATCTATTAATTCTTGCTTAACCTTAGGAATATTGGCATTAGGTAAATCGATTTTATTTATAACAGGAATAATCGTTAAATCATTATCGAGCGCCAAATACAAATTGGCAAGTGTCTGAGCCTCAATTCCTTGCGCTGCATCGACAACTAAAACTGCTCCTTCACAAGCCGCTAAGCTTCTCGATACTTCATAGGAAAAATCGACATGTCCCGGTGTATCTATCAAATTAATTGTGTAACCCTTATATTCTAACTTTACAGCATTTAACTTAATAGTAATTCCCCGTTCTCTTTCTAAATCCATACTATCTAGCAATTGATCTTTCATTTCTCTTTTAGATACGGCACCCGTAATTTCTAAAATACGATCCGCTAGCGTACTTTTCCCATGATCTATATGAGCAATAATCGAAAAATTTCTAATTTTTGCTTGTTCCATATAACAACACCTGCAACTATTATACAATAAACTTTTTAAAAACCAAAGAAAAACATTTAAAAATGGCACCTAATGCTTACTATTTATTAATATATACTAAATTTCTCCTTTATAAAAATAAATTTCCATAGCATCCTCACTATAACTTGGTTTAGATATATCAATATTTAGTTTATTACTAATGCTATAAACTAAATATTGCGAAGCAATTAATAAATCAAATTCACATAAAATACCATCAAATGCACTTTCAATTATTAAATTATTACCGTTACTTAAATAACTTAATAACTTAGTTTCATATACACTACTATTTTTTTGTTTAAAATATATATTTTTTTTAGAACTTAAATGTTCATAATTTACAAATCTACCATGAGAAAAATTTTTCTTTTCATGAACTAGACAATTAAAAATACCCGATTCTATTATTTTACTTTCTAAATCAATTGTAGCACTCGTTGTAAAATCACCAGTAAATATATTATAACTTTCACCCAATTCAAAAAAATTGTTATTATTTACAAAATCATTAAAGAAACCTTTCCAATAATTAATTCTTTTCTTAATAAAATCTATAATATCTAATTCTTTATTATTTTTTAAGTACAGTTGCAAAAATATACATGAAGGTACTAAAGAACCTTCAAAAGATAAAAATCCCTTTTCTTTTCCTTTATTAGTAGATGACCTATAAGAAATAATATTATTTTTAGGAATACTTTTTTCTATTACTATTTTTTGCACTTCACCTTTAGTAATAATATATTTTTTATCATTATCTATTAAATTGGTCGCGGTATATAAATCATTTGTTAACCCAGAATATGAAAACATAAATACGGAATCAACATTAGAATTATTTCGATATTTTACGTCCCGAGGATATAATGCTACACTATTTATACCATATACATTGTTTATAACTTTCGCCGCAAAAGATGCTGCTGCAAAAGACCCACCGGTCCCAATAAAAATTGCATTATTTATATTATTCCAATTAATATTTTTTATTTTTTCATATGCAGCAGTTTTTAATGCATTAATTATGCGTGTTTCTAAATTATTAATATTAATACTACATCTTTTTATTTGCTTTCTCGTTATTACATCAAAAGTTTGGCAAATACAATTATCATCAACACTCTTTATTTTATATAAAGGTTGAATATGTCCCCTAGAACCAAATTTTGTTACAACTTTACTAGTAAGTTTTATTGCTTTCTCATATGTTTTATCGATAAAATTATTATCAACAATAAAGTTGTTTTTAATATATTCACTAATAAATGTTGCAAAAAAAGCATCCCCAGCCCCAGTTGCATCAACTTCCTCACTAAAATTATCTAAAGTTTTAAATACATTTATATCATCACTAATAAATTTTGAACCTTTTTTACCATAAGTTACAATTAAAAGTTTAGGTTTAAATAAAATATAAAGATTATCTATATTATATTTTGTTTTGAAATAATCTTCTACTCGTTTATTAACATTAATAATATCAAATCTATTAGTTATTTTATCTTTTATTTTATCTAAATTCATATTTTCAAATTCAAAATATTGCCCCAAATCTAACATTTTTCTATTTTTTAGTTTTTTTATAATATATTCATTCTTATCATTTAAATTATCAAATACTAATACATCATCATCTTGAACATAATTAATTATATCTTCAGTATCAATTAAACTTTCTTCATACCATCTCTTATTATTACAGATAGGACATCTTTTTTTTGATTCATACTTTTTATCATCATAATAAGATACATGAAATGTTCTAGTAGCAACGCCTTCAATCACTTTAATATTTTTAGTAACTATTTTTAAATCTTCTAAACTTTTTATTGCTACTAAACCTTGCTTATCATTACCACATGCCCCCGCTACAGCAGTATTTAACCCCATTTTACTTATATTTGCTATTATATTATGAGAACTCATACCACCATTTATTCCAACTACTTTTCCATTTTTATAATAATAATCTATAACTAAATCACCAATACTAATTACCTTCATTTTTAACCTTCCTTTTTAAACACATAACTTCACTATTATTATCAAAATCGCCATTTTTAACTAAACACTCCAATATTTTTCTTCTATTTAAATCAAATATCCCCAAAGAGTCCTCATATTTATCAGAACTAAAAGGATCTCGCCAACTATAAGGACTAGAAAAATAAAGACCTTGAATTAAATTAAAGAATCTTTTATAGTCTATTGCTCCATGATTAGACAAAAACATTTGATTAATTCTATTTACACCAGGATATCTTACTACAATTATCTTATCAATACTTAAATTTAAATCGTATAAAGTAGTTATCGCAAGTTGCATTGTTTTTCCAGTTAACAAATTATCATCCATTAATACAAATTTTTTACTACTATCAATCCCACTTTGTTTAACATTGCCATGTTCATCAATATTAAAAAATCTCATCATCAATGATTGCTTCTTGCTATATCCAGTAACATTTTGATTAAACTTAAGAACAACAACATTTTCAATCAGATCATTTATAGATTTCATTATTATTGGTAATTCTATACCACCATAACTTAATCCACAAATATTTTCCTCAGAAAAAGCAACATTGTCTTGCAAAGATAAATAAGCAGTAATAAAATTTTCAGCAAAATTATCAATTTCTCTATACGCTCTAAATTCTTTAGAATAATTATAATTTTCTTGTTCTTTAGAAAACATCGTTTTAAAAATTTGATTGATTAACGAAACATTTTCAATCAAAGATAACATTTCCTCTTTTAAAATAGTACCCTCTTTTAAAAATGACAATTTTTGCATATATCTTTCTACATCAATTAGACTTCTGTATATATAACTAATTAAATTTGTTTTTTCAACAGATTCCAAGTTTATTATTAAATTATCATTTGCGGCAGACTTATTAATTAAATAATTCAGTAATACAAGCAAGTTATTTCTTATATTATCCAAAATTCCTAAAACCATTTTTACATTATTTAAATCTTCAAAATCTTGAGTTTCATTTAAGGATACTTTAGATAAGTTGAAAAAATCTATATAATTTTCTAACCAAGTAATTACCATATTTTTAGAAGTAAAATCTGCTCTTGTTTCCCCATTATGAACTCTTTTTGCTAAGAAATAATAATACGTACTAGATCCCCGCAATAAAACACTTTCATTATCATATAAAATATATTGATTAAAGCCATTTTTTTGTCTTTGCCAAAAACTTTTTAATGGTGTATCCGACATACTAAACCAATCATACATAGGAATTTTAATGCTCCCACTTGAAGAATCATATAAAAAATTTACACCATCTATTGAACCAAATTTATCATTTATTAAATTATCAAAATAAATAATTTTTTTATTTTTTTCATAATGTAATTTCTTTTCTATTTTAGAATATTCTTTAGTGTAATTATTTAAATCTGCATGCTCCAAGCAAATTGTAGGCAATAATTTTGCGTTAGATAATAACCAAATGGTTGCAGTAACTCCTTTTAATATTTTTCCATCTACAATTACTGGAAAACAGCAATCATTTTTTCCGCTAGTACTACCTACACTAAATCCTTGATTACAATCTAGCATTGAAAAATCATTACCCAAAGCATCACCACAATCACCAATTCGCAACATAGAATTCTGAGGGATTCCTATAATTTTTTCCACTTTTTCTATAGCTTGTGCTTTTATTGCAGTTCCTATTTGTAAAATCTGGTTACCTTGATGTTTTCCTAATGTAATATTCAATTTACGAAATCTACCGGTATTAACTAAATCAGATATTTTTTTTATAATTGATTCAGCACTATTGTCTAATGGCAATTCTATTCTAATATTTATAATAAAATTCGTTTTAGAGTCAACTGAATAACTAATTTTATAGTTTTCTAAAATGCCGCTCGACAACAAAAATATATCAAATTCTTTCAATAGTTTTAAATCTTCTAAAGAAGATATATATTCATTTTCATTAAATAAGTCAATACTATTATCGCTAGTAAAAAATAATCTAGCACCATCATTAGTAAGAGCATACATTTTTGACAACTGTTCATGAGTCACAAAACATTCATTTTTTAAATACTCAACTACATCATTTTTTAAATCTTTTAATCCAGTTTCACCCCTGCCAGTAATAAAAACTAACGGTATTCCTCTTTTTAAAATTTCTGCAATTAAAAATAATACTTTTTTATCAATTTTAGTAGAATTATGCTCTGTTAAAGTACCATCGACATCCATACAAACAGCATTATACTTTTGCTGTAAAGATTTTTTATAATTATCTAGTAATTTCTCATTAAACATACTAGCCTCGCAAAATTCTTTTTAATGAATTTACCGTTTCGAATTCGGAATTTTTTACACTTAAATCTTCATTAAAATATATTCCTGTACCACCATCTTTTTTCCATGCTATAAGATTCTTTTGACTATCATCAATTAATATTTCCCCATTTTTAGGTACGTATATTTCACTTTTTTTTACATGAGGCGGAACAAGTAAAACAGGAAAATACAAATTTCTTTCTCTTAAAACATCTACTTTTGCCTTCATTTCACTTAAAGTATGTGCTTTGGTTAAAATGTAAATTGTTTTTTTTAGTTTCTGAGCAGCCAAAAGATAATCTAATGCTCCATTAATAACATTGGATTCATTTATAAATTGATACCAATTAATTTGTTCAAACAAATCATTCCAACTTAAATTTAAATACTCTAATTTTAACTTTTGAATCCTTTTTTCCGTATCAAATATAACTCCATCAAAATCAACAAAGTAATTTTCTTCTTGCATAAATATCACTTCCAAAAATATTGTAACATATATATAGGAAATATTATGTCTTTATTATTTTCAATCTTTCAAAATCAAAATGTCTAATATCATTTCTAAGTTCGCAATAAGAGGTTACATAATATTTATTTTGAAACTTAAAAATTTGTAGTGGATGTATAGTTCTTTGTTGCCATTCTTGGTTTAAATTTTTATACAATATAACTAATTTAGTTTTATTTAAAATTGCTACATTTAAAATATTAAAAATATCAGACTCATTTTCAGTATCTTTTAATGAAAAATATTTACTTTTCTCATTTTCAATATCAACCATATATTTTATTCTATCAATTAAATTATTAAATTTATCAAGATAAATATAATTATTATTACTTAATTCTATATAGACATTATTTAATAAATCTATATCATATTTATTCAATTGATTATAATAATTACCTGAATTTATCATGAAATATCCACCATTTGGGCCCATAAAAGTTTCAATAGGAACACCCGCGGTTTCTAATTCGGCTTTATAATATCGTATCATCCTTTCACTAACTCCTATCTTTTGTGAAAGTTCTTTAACACTATACTTATTTCCGGTATTTAAATAATTGAACATCACTAATACATTTGAAATTTTTCCCATTTTTAACTACCTCTTTATCTAAATTCTATCAAATACTTGAAATAAAATCCACTCAAAAAAACAAAACTTTTATGGCATCCCAAACTCCACCGATACCATCTGTAAGAATTTTTTGGACTGATTCCGAAAATTTATCCCCCATATCCGTAAAATTATTAGAATAATCTTTGTTATCTTCTTTTAGGTAAGTATTTATATCGACAGTTTTACCATCAAGTACATCTTGTTCAAAATCTCTTATAGCATCTTCTGTTAAAGCAACCTTGTTACCTACTTGTGTTTCATAATATCCACTAACTGATGCAATATATAATCCTAAAAAAACTACAAACAAAACAAACATCAAACGTAAAAACCAGTTACCTTTCTTTTTCATTCTAATTCCTCAAAATAATCATATAAGATATTTGCAAAAACTTTCAAAGTGTTATTGACCTCCTCAATGTAATTGTATTGTCCTCCGACCTCAATAAGAATTGTATTAGGATCAAAATCCTGATTATATATGCCGTTTGCTCCACTATTATTTTTTTGCATTACTCCACGAGTTAAATCCGGATTAAAATTTTTAATTCTTTCATTTAAATTATTAGCCAGTTCCAAATTAGGACCATAATTATCATGTTTTAAACCGACGACAAACATTATTTTGGCATACTTTTTACCATCAATTTCTACCATAGTTCTTTCATAACTAGCAGCATCCCGATGTAAATCGATAAAGAAATTTAGTGATGGATTATCTTTTTTAGCCTGTTCTAGTAAAATACGACTAGCCTTATAACTGCTACCATATTTCCAACCATTAGTATTTAATACATCAACAATACTGTTTTCTTCAACAATTACGGAAATACCTAAATCCTCTAAATACTCTTTTAAAATGTGACTAGCCAAATAAACAGTGTTATTGATATTAAAACTTTCAGCAAAGTCACTGCGATAACTCTCAGTTTGATGGGAATTATAAATGTATACCGTTGGTTCTTTATTAGTTACATCCGGTGTTTCTACCTCACTTACTACAGGACTTGTAAGTTCTATATCATTAATCCCTGAATTGAAATTTTCTATACCAAAAGAATATTTTAGTAAAAACTCTGTGCTAGATAAACTAGTTAAGTCACTTAAAGAAAATTTGGAAAAAGAATCATTTACCAAATAATCTAAATAGGTATTATTATCAATATTAATCTTAATATTACTATAAAGTATTTTAAATGTACCTGCAAAAGAAACAAGTAATAATAATACCAAAACAAATGTCTTAAATAATCCTCTTTTTAATTTACTTCTCCCTTTAAATTTAGCTTTCATATTTATCACATCTATATCCTACTACAAGTTCATTAAATAATATGTCGAAGGAAGTCTTTAAATATTAAAAAATTTATTTTATAATAAAATAAATATACGAGGAGATTAAAAATGCGAAAAATTGCTGTCATAAATGATATTCATTGTAATTATTACTTATTAAAAAGAATTTTTAACTTTTTAGCTAATGAACATATAACTGATTATATTATTTGTGGAGATAGTATAACTGATGGAGTTGATAATAATATAGTTTTAGATGAATTAAGAAAGCTTAATCCTATAATTATAAAAGGTAATCGAGAAGATGAAGTTATTAACTATAACGGACGTGATTGGGAAAATAATCCCCAATTTGCTATGATGAAATATACTTATGATACTTTAACTGAAGAAAATAAAAATTATATAAAATCTATGCCTATGAACAAAATAATAACTATTGAAGATATTAAAATATGTATTTCCCATGGTAGTCCTTACTATATTCGCGAGTTAGTTAAAAGTGATGACTATTCCTTATTTGATAAATTAATTGAAGATTTTAACTCAGATATCTATTTATTTGCTCATACTCATAAGGCTTTTTATACAAAATATAAAAACAAATTATTTATTAATGTCGGGGCATTACTTCCATCTTGTAATAAACCCTCAGTAACTTTTGGAATAATTGAGATAAAAAATAAAGAAATATGGTATTCACAAATTAATCTTAAATATAATTTTAGTGAATTAAAAAATTATTATCTAAACTCATTAATGTATAAAATTAGTCCTGAGTGGTCTAATATAATAATTTATAATTATAAAACAGGAATTGATTACTATAATGATTTTGCAAATTATATGAAAAAACAAAATGATTTAACTTGGAAAGATGGATTTAAAAAGTATATGCAGGAAAAAGGACTAGATATTTACTAAAATGTGCAGTTATAATAGATATGTAACATTTATTCCAATTTGCCATCAAAATTTCAGGAACCGATAATGTGGTAAT
>CALVIU010000021.1 GCA_944331835.1 uncultured Bacilli bacterium
TCATACTTATCTATTCTCCTATATTAATAAGTATACCATATAATGACAATTTACCTACAAAAATTTTTTACACCCCTAACTTACTTCTTTTCCTTGCTTAAATAGTAAATATTTGTTAGAATTAATGTGATGATGGAGTGATTTTCATGGATTTTAATAAAACGAGTGTATTTAATGTAGCGGAATTACGTCAAGAATTAATACTTATAATGCTAAATGAAGTAATTGAAGCATTGGAATTTAAGGGGTACAATCCTACTAATCAATTAGTAGGTTATCTTACAACTGGAGATTTAAAATATATTACGACATTTAATGATTCACGTAAAAAAGTTAGTAAATATGATCGTAGTGAAGTATTAATGGCAATTATTAATGCTTATATGGGTAAATAATGTCATATTTAGGTTTAGATTTAGGAACAACTACTTTAGGTGTTGCTATAAGTGATAAAACAAATACACTAGTTAGTCCACTTACCCTAATTAAGTTTGAAAAAGAAAATTATGAAGAGGCTTTAGAATCATTGCTTAAAATAATGAGTGAAAAAAGTATTAAAGCAGTTGTTTTAGGACTTCCCAAAAATATGGATAACTCTTTAGGCTTTGCCGCCGAGCGCAGTTTGAAGTTTAAGGAAATGTTAGAATCTAAGGGAATAAAAGTTTATTTAGAAGATGAACGACTTACAACGGTTGAAGCCTTAAATATAATGAAAAATAATGGTGTGAAAAGAATAAATAAACAAGGAAAGACTGATATGCTATCAGCAGTACTAATATTAGAAAGTTTTTTAAAGAGGAATATATGAAGAAGAATAATTTAGTGATTGAATCAGGGGATGGGAAAGAAGTATTTGATATTCTACTTAAAGTAGAAGCAAGTGATAAAGAATATATAATCTATACGAAACATGAACTGACGGAATGTGGTGATGTTATCGCTTATGCCGGCGGTTATGAATTTAGCGATGGTAAACAAAGAATAGTACCTATTGAAGATGATGATGTGTTAGAATTTTTAGATATAATTTTATTGCAAATTCAAAATAAGATGAATGGTGGTAGTGTAGATGAGTAAGAAAAAGAAGATTATAATTATTGTAATAAGTACAATTATTATATTAATTGCTATTTTAGTTGGGACTTATTTTTTTAGTTTGACAGCAACGAGCAATACTCCAGAAACTGTCGAATTTACAGTTAATCAGGGAGATAGTAAAGAAACAATTGCGGAAAATTTAAAAAATGCCAAATTAATAAGAAGCAAATATGCGACTTTAGTTTATATTTTACTTTCTGGTAATACTAATATTCAAGCTGGAGAATATGAACTAGATAGAAGTATGTCAACTCAAGATATTATTAGTATTTTAGTAAATGGAGACATTATTGGAACAGAAAGACCTGCAGCTAGAATAACTTTTAAAGAAGGTATTACTTTAGAAGAATATATGCGTCTTTTAGCGGAAAACACTGATTTAGAGTATGATACAATCATTGCTGAGGTTAATGATCCTGAATATCTAAATACTTTGATTAATGATTATTGGTTTTTAACTGAAGATATTTTAAATAGTGATTTATATTATGGTTTAGAAGGATATTTATATCCAGAAACTTATGATTTTTATATTGATACGACTCTAGATGCAGCCATAAGAAAAATGCTTGATGTTACAGATTTGCGTCTTAGTGAAGTGCGCGCGCAAATAGAAGCAAGCGATTATTCTGTTCATGAAATTTTGACGATGGCATCTATCGCCGAAAAAGAAGCGGTTAATGCTGAAGATAGAGCCAAAGTTGCGCAAGTTATTTATACGAGACTTGATATGGGAATGAACCTAGGAATGGATGTTACAACTTATTACGGAGTTCGCAAAGATATGAGTGAAGCGCTTACAACAGTTGACTTAAATGATGAAAATCCTTATAATACTCGTGTTGCATCTTTTATTGGTCTTCCTGTTGGTCCAATTTGCAATCCTTCGCTTGAAAGTATTGAAGCAGTATTAAATCCATCTGATACTGACTACATCTACTTTTTTGCGGACATAGTAACAGGTAATGTATATTTTACAAATGATTATAATGAATTTTTAGAATTTCAAAGATTATATGGATAGGTGGTTTTTATGAAAGAACATATTTTAGAAATGGAAAAATATGCAGTTGATAATAATGTGCCAATTATTGAAAAAAAATCAATTATGTACATTATGAAATATATTAAGAATCATAATGTTTTAAGTATTTTAGAAATAGGTAGTGCTATAGGTTATTCAGCAATACTTATGGCATCTAGTGCTAAAGATGTTACGGTTACAACTATTGAACGTGATGAAGTTAGATATATGGAATGCCTTAAAAACGTTAAGAAATGTGGTATGGAAAAGAAAATTAATGTTGTTTTCCAAGATGCTTTAGAACTTAATTTGAGTGAAGAATTACGTTATGATTTGATATTTATTGATGCTGCTAAAGGGCAATATACAAAGTTTTTTGAAAAATATAAACATTTTTTAAATCCTGGAGGAGTCATAATTACTGATAATATTAAATTCCATGGTTATGTTGGAGAATCTTCTAAACTTGATAAAGGAAACTTAAAAAGTTTAGTAGAAAAGATTGAAAACTATGTCGAATTCTTAAAGAATAATACAGAATTTGATACGGAATTTAAAGACATCGGTGATGGACTAGCGATTAGTACATGGAAAGAATAAATAAATTAGTTACAGTTACAAATAGAGAAATAATTGATGATTTAAGAAATATACCAAATGTAACTTTGGTGTATCCTCTTAAATCTTTTTGCGTTGGTTATACTGATGCTTTTGATATTTTAGAAATTGATGATTATGTTTTAGTTAATAGAATTCTTGATGATAATGATTTAGATAAATTAGAAAGTATTTTAAATAGTAGTAATATTAAAGGTATAGTGTTTGATGATTTGGGCATTATAGATATTGTTGCTAATTTAGATATTACTAAGTTTTTATTGTTAGATCATTTAGCAACTAATACTAAATCTATTAATTATTATTTAGAATATGTCGATAGTGTTGTTGTATCAAATGATTTAACTGAAGAAGAAATTAGGAATATTGTAGCAAATGTTAGTAAACCATTAGTAATAAATGTATTTGGTTTAAAAACTCTCATGTATTCAAGAAGATTACTTTTATCTAATTATGAAATGTATCACAACTTAAAAGAAGAAAGAATAGTTGATGCTAATATTGAAGATAAATATTTTAAAATAGTAGAAAATGATTATGGTACTTTATTTTATGCTAAAAATTATTATAATGCTTTATGCTTATTAGATTTAGATAATGTTTTATTTTTCTGGTATAATCCAATATTTTTAGATAATGAAAAAACAATTAAATTAGTATTAGATAATGATATTACGGATATAAATAGTGAACTATTGTTTTTAGATAAAAAGACATATTATAAAGTGGGTGATATCGATGCCTGAATTACTTGCTCCAGCTGGAGATTTTGAAAAATTAGAGTTTGCTTATCTATATGGGGCTGATGCTGTTTATTTCGGAGGACAAAATTTTAGTCTCCGGGCTAATGCTAAAAACTTCTCTTTAGAAGATATGAAAAAAGCAACAGAATATGCTCATTCTTTAGGTAAAAAAGTATATGTAACTGTCAATATAGTGTTTCATGATTCTGATTTTGATGGCTTAGATGACTATTTAAAATATTTAGATAGTATCGATATTGATGGTATAATTGCTAGTGATATTGCGGTTATTAAAAGAGTTCAAGAGTTGAAGTTACATTTCAGTGTTACTTTATCTACTCAAGCAAGTCTTCTTAATACTAGAGCAGTTAAATTTTGGAAGAATCTTGGTGTAACTAGAGTAGTGCTTGCTAGAGAAGCATCATGTGAAGAAATAAAAAAAGTTAAAGATACAGGTATTGAAGTAGAAACCTTTATCCACGGGGCAATGTGTACTTCATTTAGTGGGAAATGTGTGTTATCTAATTATATGACTTTGCGGGACTCTAATCGGGGAGGCTGTGCTCAAGTGTGTCGGTGGAACTTTACTGTAGAAAATAATCCGGATTTAACTATCACACCGAAAGACTTGAATATGATTCCTTTTATCGAAGAAGAAATAGATATGGGAATTGATTCGTTTAAAATTGAAGGAAGAATGCGTTCGATATATTATGTAGCAACAGTAATTGATTGTTATCGTCGGATGATCGATGCAGCTCAAAATAATACCCTTACCCCAGGTTTAGAAAGGTATTATTTGAATATTTTAAATCGTTGTGCAAATCGTGAGTCAACTCCGCAATTTTATGATAAATTACCAGGAGTTAATGAACAATACTTTAATGGAAGAGAAGAAATTTCTAATCAAGACTTTTTAGGGTTAGTAGTAGATTATGATGAAAAAAATAATATGGCTATAGTAGAATCACGAAATTATTTTAAAGTTGGAGATGTTGTTGAATTCTTTGGGCCAAATATGGAAACTTTTACATATAAAATTAATACAATATATAATGATTTGGATGAAAAAATAGAAGTTTCAAGGCATCCAAAAACTTTAGTCAAGTTACCAATGCCTCAAATATTAGAAAAAAATTCTATGATGCGTTTAAAAGTATTTGACAAAAGTGAATTTATAGTGTAATATTATGAACTGATAATGAAATAAAAAGGAGATAATTATTATGAAGAATGATAAATTTATTATGACTGCTGAAGGTTATTTGGAAGCTGAAACTGAATTAAATGAACTTAAGAATGTACGTCGTTTAGAAATAATTGAAGCGATTAAAGAAGCTAGAGCTCAAGGTGACTTATCAGAAAATGCCGATTATGATGCTGCTAGAAATGAACAAGCAATAGTTGAAGCAAAGATTCAAGAATTAGAATACAAACTTGAACATGCGGAAATAATTGATAATTCTGATAAAAATATCGTTAATTTAGGTTCTACTGTAACGATTTCTTATGATGATGGGGAAACTGAAGAATATAAGCTTGTTGGATCAATGGAAGCAGATCCATTTGAAAATAAAATTTCTAATGAATCTCCATTAGGTATAGCGCTACTTAAACACAAAATTGGTGATGTTGTAGAAGTTGCTAGTCCAAATGGTGGGTATAATATTAAAATAGAAAAGATTGCTTAAAACTAACTTGATTGTTAGTTTTTTTTCTGGTTGTGATATAATACTAACGGAGGATGTATATGCAAGATTTTGTAATAATTGAAGTTGGTAGTACAAATACCAAAGCTTATTTATGTAATGATAATGAGGTTTTAGATTTAGGATTTAAAACTATTGAATTTAAAAATCATTATAAGAAAAATAAGGAAATAGTTGAGGAAGATAAGAAGGAATTATATAGTTTTATTAATAATATTACTAATGAAAACATCTATGTATTTGGAACAAGTATCTTTAGAAATTTGACTCAAAATCAAAGAGATGCTTGGTTAAAAGAGTTTAAAGAGCATACTAATCTTGATTTTCGAATCGTTACTTCAAGTGAAGAAAATGAGTTTACTGTTTATGGTGCTGTTAGTAATGTAGAATATGATGGCAATATTGCAGTAATGATTGGTGGGGGTGGTTCAACAGAACTTTCAATTGTTAGAAATGGTGGGATTATTGAATCGTGCAACTCATCTTTTGGGGCAATGGATGTATCGGATAATTATCCTGATTTGCGAAGTGATATTGCAACAACTCCTTATGATAAAATGGTAGAAGAAACTAAAACTTTAGTAAATAAGCCTAAAAATAAGGCTGATATTTTGATATTAGCAGGAGGAGATTATATTTATTTTTATGAAGAATTAAATTATCCTGTTACGAATAATCAATTTTATGATAATCCTTTACAACCATATTCTTTGGATGTTGCAACTATGGATAAGTTAGATAGAGACTTTTTCTATAATAAATCATTAGATGAAATATGTATAAGAACAAATAACGAAGGCTGGTGGCGGGGTGCCCGAGGTATGCGAATATGTGTTAAGGCTTTAGTGGATATACTTGATGTAAAATATATTGTTCCAACGCGTATTTCGATGGTTTATGGGATAGTGGAAGCAATAAAAAGTGGGAAATTATTAAAATAAATTGCTAATTTTTAATATTTATAATATAATAATAATTGCTTAAGGAAGGGAAAATATATGAAAAAAAATGTACATGAAATTGAAATTAAATTAGATAAGGAATGGATTTCTACTTTAGATGCAACATTTAAAAAGAAAAATAAAGAAACTAAGATTGATGGATTCCGTAAGGGAGCTGCTCCAAAAGATGTTTATTTAAAACATTTTGGTATAGAATCTTTATATATGGATGCTGTTGATGCATGTATAAGTGTTGCTTATAAAAAGGTATTAGATGAAAACAAGCTAGTTCCTGTTACTGAACCAAAAGTTGATGTAACTGGTATAAGTGATTCTAATGTAATATTTAAGTTTACTATCATTACTAAACCAGAAGTAACTTTAGGAGAATATAAAAACTTAAAAGTTAAGAAAGAAAAAGTTACTGTTAGTGATGATGAAATCAAACATGAAATTGATCATTTAAGAGAACATTTAGCAGATGTAGTAGTAAAAGAAGATGGCGAAGTAGCAGAAGGTGATACAGCTGTAATCGATTTTACTGGCTTTGTTGATGGTAAAGAACTTGATGGTGGTAAGGGAGAAAACTTTCCGCTTGAAATAGGAAGTCATTCATTTATTCCAGGTTTCGAAGAAGGTCTAGTTGGACTTAAGGCTGGAGAAGAAAAGACTTTAGAATTAAAGTTTCCTGAAAATTATGTTGAAGATTTAAAAGGTAAAGATGTTACTTTCAAAGTAAAAGTAAATGAAGTTAAAATGCGTGTTTTACCTGATGTTAATGAAGATTTCTTTAAAGACCTTGGTTATGATGATGTTAAAACTGAAGATGAATTAAAGGAAAAAATTAAAGAAGAAATTAAACATCAAAAAGAACATCAAGTTGAAGATGAATTTATTGATAAATGTTTAGAAGCTGCTGCTAAAAATATGAAAGTTGATATCAATGAAGAAATCATCGAAGATGAAGTACATCGCATGATTGATGAATATGCTCGTCAACTTCAAATGCAAGGAATGAATATCAATGATTATTATAAGATGACTGGTACAACTGAAGAAGATTTACATAAGATGATGGCTCCAGAAGCAGAAAAGAGAGTAAAATATCGTTATTTAATCGAAGGCATTGCTGATGCTGAAGACCTTAAATTTACAGAAGAAGAAATTAAGGCTAGGGCTGAAGAAATGGCTAACCAATTTGGTATATCTCAAGAAGAACTTATTAAAGCATATGGTTCTATGGATATTATTGAATATGATTTAAGAATGCATAAAGCTTTAGAAATATTAAAGGAAAATAATTAAATATATTGGACACTATAAGTAGTGTCTTTTATTTTGATTAAACTTAACCATGCGTGGTTATGAATAATCACTCACTTATTGTTACACTATAGTAATGGGTGATTGAAATGAAAATAAATGATGCGGTATCTCAAAAGCTATTGAAGATTTGTAGCAATTCAACAATAACATCAAATAATTGGCTGTATATGGGGTTATATGAATGGACAATTATTCCGCGCTCATCGTACTCGAATAACGTGTTCTACGTGAGCTATATCGGCAGCTTGGACCGCAACGTCGCGAACTGCGGCTATTCAGCCCGCCCTGTCTTTTATCTAGAATCTAATGTAGAACTTAGCGGAGGAACAGGAACTTCAAGTGATCCATATCGCCTTGCAGTGTGAGAACCTTTAAGCCTCCGCCGGCGGCACTTAATCCGCCCGGAGGCCGCGAGTTATCAACAAAAAACAAAGTTAACTAAATGTAAATAAGAAAGGATGATAGTTGGGATATAACTGTTCTGGTTGAATATAATGAGAAATATTATAAATGTTATCAGTCACAAAGTAAGAAAATTGTTATTTGAGTAAACTTTATTATTTAGACTAATAACATTATCCGACTGATAATATCGTATCAGTTAATATATTTTTTTAACGCTTTGATGTTTAGAAAGACAACAAATAGGATATTTACTATTTCTGAAATTACTAAACTGTAAATTCCAATATGACAAAGAGAGAGAATGCTCAAAACTATTAATTTAATTACAACACCCCATAATGATATTTTCATACTGGTTTTAGCATCTCCAAGCGCTTGTAGGCTAGATGTAAGTACTCCTTCTAAATAAAATAAGACAAATATAGGAGCAAGTATTTTAATATATTTGCTTCCGATTGTTGTTTTATAAAGACTAAATAATAATGGGTCGCGAAATATATAAATAAATGTAGAGAAAATAAGGCCAATCAAAAAAGCAAACAATAAACCTTGTTTTATTCTTCTTTTGACCATTTGCATATTACCTTGGGCATAAAATTTACTCACCTCCGGAAGCAAGGATGTGGATACTGCTGCAATGAAAAATGATGGCATAGTAAGTAAAGATATACTATAAGCATTATAAGCCCCATATTCCGCTAAAATATAAGAACTGGGATAACCAGAATATAAAAGTAAGTTAGTTAGAATTATTGGTTCAAAAAAATAACCAATATTACCAATAATCCTACTTGAAACAGTAGGAAGAGAAATATCTAAAATATTAGATATATTGTTCATACTGGGAGATAAGTTTGTTCTTAGATTAATTTTTCGAGGAAGAAAGAAAAAGAAAACAATAATACTGCTTATTTCTGATATTATGGTAAGTAATACTAAACCAATTACAGCATACATGATGCCTTTATCTATTAAAATTGGTAGAACTATTATAATTATTATTAAACGAATTATTTGTTCAATTATGTTGCTTGTTGCGTGTGGCAGCATATTTTGTTTGCCCGCGAAATATCCTTTTAAAACACTAGAAATTGAAACAAAAGGCAAAGTTAGTACCATGGCAACAAGAATAGGCCCTGCTAGTGGTTCTTTTAATAGGGTTGTTGCAATAAAATTATGAGTAAGAAGAATGATGATTATTAATATAGCATTAATTCCTAATATTAATGCTGCAGCTGATGTAAGAATACGAATGCTTCTTCCTTTGTTTTCAGCAACTAATTTGGAAATAGATATTGGAATAGAAAGAGTAGCAATAGTTAAAAGTAAGGAATAAGTAGGAGTAGCAATAGTATATAGACTAATACCATAAGGCCCTATAATTCTAGTATAAACAATTCTAATTACAAAACCGATTACTTTAGTAAGTAAGCCACTTAATATTAAAATAATTGTCGATTTTATGAATATATTATCTTTTTTAATCATGATTCTCCTTTAAATAAATGTTTTAATGTTATATAATAAGTATATGTGGTAAGTATTAATACTTTAAAATATATGAGGTGAAACATTGATGAAGAATGAAAAAGATACAATTACATTTGAAAAATTAGAACCACGACTTAAAAAAAGAGAAAATTATGAGGAAATAAAAAAAGCTTATGAATATGCGTTTAATGAACATAAGGGAATGATGAGGTTAAGTGGGGATGATTTTATTACCCATCCTTTGGAAGTTACTAAAATACTTATGGATTTAAATGTCGATGATACGACGATTATTGCTTCTTTACTTCATGAAGTAATTAATAATGGTAATACTACTTTTGAAGATTTGAAAGAATTATTTGGTGATGAAGTGGCAATGATTGTTAATTCAGTTTCTAAAATTAATAAATTGGAACTTCCTGATAATAATGAAAAATCAGTAATTTATTTGCGAAAGATTCTTGTTGGTTTAGCAGAAGATGTACGAGTTTTATATATAAAACTTGCCGATAGACTTCATAATATGCGAACTAATTGGGCGATTAATCCTGCAAAACAAAAGGAAAAAGCCAATGAAACAATGAGTGTGCTTGTACCTATTGCCCATAGATTAGGGATAAATTCTATTAAAAGTGAATTAGAAAATTTATCGCTATATTATTTAAAACCAGATGTATATAATGATATTTTGGAAAAACTTAATAATACAGTAGCAGAACTTGATGATTACTTAGAAGAGATGAAAGAAAGTATCATCGAACTTCTAACGGATGCTGGTATTACATTTGAGATTAAGGGAAGAGTTAAAAGTGTTTATAGTATCTATAATAAACTTAATAATGGTAAAGAATGGAATAAGATTTATGATATTTTAGCTTTAAGGGTATTTGTTAATACGGAAGCAGAATGTTATCAAGTAATTGGGTTAATTCACTCTCGTTTTAGACCGATGCCTAAACGTTTTAAAGATTATATAGCTAGTCCTAAAGAAAATATGTATCAGTCATTACATACTACAGTTTTTGGAGTAGAAGGAAAAGTATTTGAAATTCAAGTTCGGACATACGAAATGGATGAAATTGCTGAAAAAGGGGTAGCAAGTCATTGGTCATATAAAGAAAAAGGAACTAAAAAGATTCAAAATATTATGGAGCAAAAATTAGAAATGTTTCGTAATGTTATTGAAGCAAGTATTAATGAATCAGATGTCGATTTTGAAGCAACAGTTAATTCTAATATTTTTTCCGAATCAATTTATACTTATACTCCGAAAGGAGATGTCATAGAACTTCCAGTAGGCTCTACACCGATAGACTTTGCTTATCGAATCCATTCAAAAGTTGGAGATACCACGGTTGGAGCCATCGTTAATGATCAAATAGTGCCACTTTCTTATGAACTACAAAATGATGATGTGGTAAATATTAAAACTAATGCTAGTGCCACTCCAAATAAAGATTGGATAAATATTGCTAAAACTAATCAAGCCAAGAATAAGATTAAAGCTTACTTTAGCAAAAAGGATAAAGAAGAATATATTGCTAAGGGAAAAGAAATATTAGAAAAAGAGCTTCGCAAGAGGCGTCTTGCATTTAATGAAGTTTTAACTACTGATGCAATAAATAAAATTACTAAAGATTTAAAATTAAAAGATTTAGATGATTTGTATTTAGCAATTGGTTCTCTTAGATATACGGCAGGTTATATAATTAATTTATCAAGTGATGATAAGCATAATGTTGAAGATGCGTTGCTTGAACGTAAAAGAGAAATGCCTAAAATTAATTATAAGAGCGATATTTTGGTTGAAGGAACCCCTAATATCATGGTTAATATTGCTAAATGCTGTATGCCAGTTAAAGGTGATGAAATAATTGGTTATATTACTAAAGGTCAAGGTATAAGTGTTCATAAGAAAAATTGTCCTAATGTTCCTCTTAGTAGTGAAAGAGTTATCGATGTTGCTTGGAATATGGAAAGCACTAATTATTATTACACCAACATTTATGTAACTATCAAAGATACTAAGGATATTTTAGCAGAGGTAATTACGGAAATTGGCAAAAAAGATTCTTTGGTAAGGTCATGTAGAACAATTGAAAAAGAAGATAGATTAATTTATGAATTAAATATACGAATTAAAGATAAAGAAGAATTGGAAAAAATTGAAAATGCTATTTTAAAAATAAGTAATGTTATAGAAGTATCTAATTCTTTATAGAAAGGTATTTATGAAAAAGACTATCATGGTTGATATGGATGAAGTAATAACTGAAGGGGGATTTCTTCATCTAATTAATGATTTTGCTGGAACAAATTATACTAGAGATGATATTAAGGATTATTATATGCAGGATTTAGTTTCTGATAAGATGGCTTTTTTTAAATATTATGTTACTAAAAATCAATATAATTATTGTAGACTTTTACCGGATGTTGTAGAAGTATTAAAATATTTACAAGAGTTTTTCGATATTTATATTGCTACAGCCTATGTAATAAATGAGATTCCTAGAGAATGCGGTATAAATTTGGTCCAAAAATATGAATATTTATATGATAATTTGCCTTTTATATCTCCACAGAATTATATATTTATTAATAATAAGGAATTGCTTAATTGTGATATTAAAATAGATGATTGCTTAGATAATTTGAAAAATGCAAGAATAAAATTACTTTTTACTTCTTATCACAATAATGATTTAAGTGATGAATATTTAGGTAGTCTAGGAGTTATAAGAGTAAATAGTTGGTTAGAAATTAAGGATATTTTGATGAAGGAGGTAAGCGATGAAGGTTGTAGTTCAAAGAAGTAAATATAGTAAAGTTGAAGTTGATGGAAAATTAGTTAATGAAATTGATTCAGGTTTAGTTTTGCTCGTGGGTTTTACGCAAACTGATACTGAAAAAGAAGTAAAAAATATGGCTAGAAAAGTTGCAAATCTGCGGATTTTTGATGATGATGCTGGAGTTATGAATAAGTCAATATTAGATGTTGGAGGAGAAGTTTTATCGATTTCACAATTTACTTTATATGGCGATGCTACCAAAGGAAATAGACCATCTTATATAAAAGCTTTGAATGGAAATGATGCTATTAAACTTTATGAAATGTTTAATGATGAATTAAATACATATGTTAAAACAAAACCTGGTATTTTTGGAGCTGATATGCAAGTATCAATCCATAATGATGGACCAATTACAATACTTTTGGAAATGTGAAAAAGTATTTAAAAGAAAATTTGTATTTTAAATATGTTATAATTGCTGTAATTTCTTTAATTGTTGATTTGTTTTTATTTAGTGTTTTTAATTATTTATTGGAAAATAAAGTTGTTTATGCAATTATAATATCTTCATATTTAGCTAGAATAATATCATCATTAGTTAATTATTATTTAAATAAGCATGTTGTTTTTAAATACGATAAACAAAACAATAAAGATACCACATTATTTAAATATTTTGGATTAGTGATTATTAATATTAGTATATCAGGTTTAATGGTCGAATTAATTCATGCAGTATTTCCTATTTATGCGACATTTATTAAATTAGTAGTCGATTTAGGTATTTTTGTTTTAAATTTTTTAATTCAAAAATACTGGATTTTTAAAAGACCCTAAATTTAGGGGCTTTTTCTTAAGTTTACAAAAATAAATGTTTGTGGTATACTAGTTAAACTTTCTAAAAAAGGGGGAATTTTGATGGAAAGTGCATTTGTAAAATTTAAAAAAATACTAAAAGAAGATTGTAGCTATTATAAAACATGCTTTAATGTTGCAAAAAGAGAGTATACTATTGCTGGGAATGAAGCGGTAAAACAATTAAGTCAGCTTCGAGCAGAAAAAACTTTTGAAATAGATGGTACTCAAGTTGTTGGTAGTTTTTTTAGAGTAGATAAAGACAGTTTAGAAGCTATACCATTTAGAAAACTGCTATATACTCATGAATCTGCTAGAGAGTATAATTATTGTGCACGTGAGGTGCAAAAAATAATTAATTCTTTTGATAATGAAAAAGCGATTAATTATATAGAAAATATGGATGTTTTGTTGTCTATACTTATTTCATTTGTAGCTAATAATCGTATCAGTATAAGTGAAGCAACGCAAGTTTTGGGAGCAGCAATTTATTTTAATTTTAAAAAAGCACGTAAACATAAAGATGATCCAAGAAAAGAACATTATAGTGATTTAAGTAAATATTTTAATGCCGATGGAACGTTTGCTTATGTAGATGGTGTTGAAGGTCTTTATGAATGTTTGAAAAATTTTGTGCAAAATGATGCTGGTTTTATGAGATTTGAAGCTAGTTATGATGGCTATAAAAGTGATGATTTTTTCTTAGATATAGTTCGTTTATATTTAGAATTTTATCGAGATTTTCCAATTATGGAAGATGAAATATCTACTATTAAATCTTCTGCTATACAAGTGTATCCTGAAAGTATAAGAAAGTATTATAAGGACGGAAAGTTAATAAGTATTCCTGAAGATATTCAAGAGTTTTTGGAAAATTTAAAAGAGTTAAATGTATCACCACAAGAAATTAGATATATTTTATCATTAATTGAGATGGAAAAAGCAGTACAATTAGAAAATAATTTACGTGGTTTTTATGAAAATGATGAAGCAGAGTTTATTAGTACTGCTGAAAAAGTTTTAGAAAATATGAAACCTTATGAAGCTAATTATTATGAAATAAAAGAAATTTTAGTAGAATTACAAACTCTAGAAGGCTTATTTATTAGTAGTGAAAATGATGAAGACCGAGATTATATTTTAGAAGAAAAAGATGCATATATAGTAAGGCTAAGGATATTAATAGTTCCAGAAGAAGAAATAGAACCACTTAATATTGCTTTTTTATGTGATACCGATGGAGA
This sequence comes from uncultured Bacilli bacterium, assembly GCA_944331835.1. Lineage (GTDB taxonomy): Bacteria > Bacillota_I > Bacilli_A > RF39 > UBA660 > Onthocola_B. Next base: position 14,250 of record CALVIU010000021.1, read on the forward strand.
AACATATTTTAATAAAGATTTAGCTGGTATTGACAAAAGTATTAGAAAAAGAGTAGATAGTTTGATTCTTAAAATAAATAATGATAATAAGAGAAACTTTAGAGAAGTTTATTCTAATGAAGTAGGAGATATGAAAATGTATGAAGTAGTAAATCCAAATTTACATATCATATTTACAGAATTGCCTGGAAATGTTTATTTAATAATCGGAGTAGCAACAACTGGTAAAGGTTATAGAGAAATACCTTATAGGCTTGCAAATGGGGAAAATCGTCAAAATATAGCAGAAATAATTGAAGCAATAAAAGATGTTAAAATTAAAAGAAAATATTTGGCTGAACAAAATAGTAAGATACCTTCTTTTACAGATAAAAGAACTAGAAAATAAATTGACAAGAAAATTTTAATATAGTATATTAGATGTATAAATTATTTGTTTATTCCAGTAGTTAATTTGGACTTTAGAGAAAGCTAGTGGTTGATGGAAACTAGTAAGAAAGAATTGATGAAGATAAATAAACGATAAATAATACGTAATTCTGCGTTAAAGAAAAAAGAGCATAGATTCTATGAATTAAGGTGGCACCGCGGTAGTTTTCCGTCCTTAAGTTATAGAGTCTTTTTATTTTTTAAGGGAGATGATTTTTATGAATTTGAATACAGATTATAGTATTAAAAATGTTGGTGAACAAATAACTTTAAATGGTTGGGTTGCTAAAGTGCGAGATCTTGGGGGAGTTATATTTATCGATTTAAGGGATAGATCTGGCATTATGCAATTAGTTGTAAGACCTGATAGTGCTTGTTATGCTTTAGCTAGTAGTTTAAAAAATGAATATGTCATTAAAGTTACTGGAAAACTTGTTGCTAGGGAAAAGGCTAATTTAAATATTTCTACTGGGGAAATAGAAATGGAAGTAGAGAAATTAGAACTTTTAAATAAGTCTTTAGAATTGCCTTTTGAAGTAAGTGATAATACGACAGCTTTGGAAGATACACGTCTTAAGTATCGTTATTTAGATTTAAGGCGTAATAGTCTAAGTTCTAATCTTATTACAAGACATAAAATAACTTTAGCAGTAAGAAATTTCTTGGATAAAGAAAGATTTATCGAAGTAGAAACTCCAGTTTTATGTAAAAGTACTCCAGAAGGGGCAAGAGATTATTTAGTTCCTTCACGAGTAAATAAGGGTAAGTTTTATGCTCTTCCACAATCCCCTCAAATATTCAAACAACTTTTGATGGTTGGAGGAATTGAAAGATATTTTCAAATTGCTAAGTGTTTTAGAGATGAAGATTTAAGAGCAGATCGTCAACCGGAATTTACGCAAATTGATATTGAAATGAGTTTTGTTTCGGAAGATGATGTTATGAGTTTAGCAGAAAGATTAGTTGCTCATGTATTTAAAGAAATTAAAGGTATAGATATAAAACTACCTTTGATGAAAATGAAGTATGATGATGCTATTAGTAAATATGGCTCTGATAAACCTGACTTAAGATTTGATATGGAAATTCAAGATATAACTAGTATTTTTGCTAATACGGAAATAGGATTTTTTAAAAGTAATTTGGAAAATGATGGAATAATCAATGCTGTAGTTGCTAAAAATGCAGCGGATAAATATTCAAGAAAAGAAATTGATAAGTTGACTGATTATGTTAAAACTTATAAAGCTTCAGGATTAGCTTATTTAAAAGTGGAAGATGAAATGTCTGGCTCAATTGCTAAATTATTAAGTGCTAATGAAAGAACTGATTTAATTAACAAATTAAATTTAGAAAAAAATGATATTGTATTTATTATAAGTGATAAATATAACGTTGTTAAAACGGCTTTAGGTTCTTTAAGATGCAAACTTGGACGTGATTTGGGATTAATTAATCCGGATGATTATAAACTTCTTTGGGTAGTAGATTTTCCTTCATTTGAATGGAGTGAAGAAGAAGGGAGATTTATGGCAACACATCACCCATTTACGGCTCCGAAAGATGAAGATGTCGATAAACTTTTAACTGACAAAGCACATTGTTATTCTAAAGCATATGATATAGTTATTAATGGTTATGAAGCTGGCGGTGGATCAATTCGTATTCATGATGAGGCAGTACAAGAAAAAATGTTTGAAGCTTTAGAACTTACTCCAGAACAAATAAAGACTAAGTTTGGTTTCTTTGTTGATGCTTTAAAATATGGTACACCACCACATGGAGGGCTTGCTTTTGGGCTTGATAGACTTACAATGCTTTTAACAAGAACTGAAAATATTAGAGACGTTATAGCATTTCCTAAGACTGCATCTGCAAGTGATTTGATGAGTGAATGCCCAAATGTTGTAGATGATGCTCAACTAAAAGAATTAGGTATAAAAATTGAAAAATAATTAGACTGTTTAGGAATATCCTAAGCGGTTTTTATTTTTATTGCAAAGTTATTCAATTTACATATTGAAAACGAACAAATGTTATGCTATACTGTATTTAGTTATAGGGGGTATACAATATGAATGATTTAGTAAAAGGCGAAATTGATATTAAAAATTTAATTTATGAGATTCGTGGAGCCCAAGTAATGCTTGATAGCGATTTAGCAAAACTTTATGAATGTGCTAATGGGACAAAATCGATAAATTTAGCTGTAAAAAGACATATAAATAGATTTCCAGAAAGATTTATGTTTCAATTAACTAAAGAAGAATTAAATAATTTGCGGTTTCAATTTGAAACCGCAATTGAAAACAATATGTCAAGAAGTTTGCCATTCGTATTTACTGAACAAGGAGTAGCAATGCTTGCAACTGTACTTAGAACTTCTGTTGCGGAGGAAGTAAGCATCAAAATAATGGATGCTTTTGTAGCTATGCGTAAATATATATCAAGTAATCTGTTGTTAACAAAAAATATAAATAATGTGTTTTGGTTCAGATGCCGAAACGTGTCCTTATGAAAATTTGTATAGAATAATCGGAGTATTTAATGATAATAATGAATACAGAATAAAATTAATAAAAGCAGATTACTCCACTATAGATGATCTTGGGACAAATGGTGATTACAGTGGTAAAATAACCGATTTTGTAGCTGAAAAAGACATATTATATTATTACAAAGGTCAAGAAGATGTCAATAATATGGCTATATACGATTGGAACAGAGTTAACTATTATTTGGCGACACAAAATGCCAGAAGTGCTAATTTATGGGACTATAGTGAGTTGAATAAAACCAATCTAAATGACTATTTTGTTCAAAATCTTGGATATGATAGTTCAAAATGGATTGATACAACTTCTTGGCAGGTTGGTATAGTAGTTACAGGTTTCATGGAATATACAACCAAGGAAATCTTTGATAAGGAATTTAGCTCAAATGAAACAATTCAGCATGATGCAAAAGTTGGATTGATGTATGTAAGCGATTATAAATATGCTTTATCTTCGAGCTATTGGAATATGACCGAAACTGAAATTAGAGAACAATATGAAACTTTTTATCATAATATAAACAATAATAACTGGCTAGATTTAGGGCTGCCAGAGTGGTTGATAACAAGATACTCGGATGGCATTGCTGTATTTGGAACTTATTATTTGGGCCATTTAGTGCCCCAGGGAGTGTGGGGTGCACAAACTGCAGTACGACCATGCTTTTATCTTAAATCTAATGTTGCTTATGAGAGTGGAGATGGATCTTTAGAAAATCCCTATCGCTTATCAGTATAATAATATAGGTTAACTGTTCAAACAAATAATAATGCATTGCATAATTGACTTATTATAGAATATATATTAAAATATCCCTTATCAAATGAGGGATATTTTATGTTTGAGTTAACTGCTGGTGAAAAGCAAAGATTAGAAAAGTTTATTAGGGAAAATAAGACTAAATATTCTAAAGGAATTCAAGATTTTTTTGATGAAGCTTTTGATATTGATGAAATATATGAAAATGATTTTATGGGACAAATTTATGCGTATTTATTCACTGAAAAGTATGCAAATAGTCCACATGTTTATATTTATTTTATTGAATTATTATATAATAAATTTCCTAATTTATCCAGAAGCAAAATATTAGAAGTAGCTAGTGGTTATATACCAGGGCTTGCTATTTTAATAAACGAATTGTATAAACCAGAAGAAAAGATAACTTGTGTTGATCCAAAATTAATAGGGATAATAGTTCCGAGAATTATTCAAAAAAAAGAATATTTTACTAAACGCACTGATACAACAAAATATGATTTGTTAATTGCTCATTGTCCTTGTGATGCTTTTGATGATATGGTTGAAAGTGTTTTAACTTCACCAACCAACATGTGTGTACAAACTTGTCCATGTCGCAGTTTTCCTTTTTATAGTAAATGGGAATTTGATTATTATATGGAGGGGCAAATTGATAGACTTCGGACTCTAGAAGATAAAGGATATAATGTTGAAGTTGATAAAACGGATGCTTATTCTTATACTTTTTCTCCAGTTGTGACAGTATTAAAAAGAGAATTTCCTAAAATAAAACATTCTAGAAAATAAAAATTTTGCGGTGCTATCTAAATGGATTGCACTTTCTTTTTTCTAATGGTAAAATATTCTTATGTGAAAGGATGATACAAATGATTGCAAAACCTAAGGGTACATATGATTTGATGGGAGTGGATGCTAAAATCTATACTTACATTAGTCATGAAATTGAAGATATGATGTCTAATTTTAATTATGAGCTTATTAGAACTCCAATATTTGAGGCAAGTGAACTATTTCATCGTAGTGTTGGTGAAGGAACAGATATTGTTACTAAAGAAACTTATGATTTTATAGATCGGGGTAGTAGAAATATAACTTTAAGACCAGAAGGAACTGCTGGGGTAGTTCGTAGTTTAATTGAAAATAAATTATATGGTAATAGAAATGATGCTATTAAACTTTATTATAATGGGACAATGTATCGTTATGAAAGACCACAATCAGGTAGAAATAGGGAATTTACGCAATTTGGAGTAGAAGCATTTAATTCAAATGATCCGATGCTTGATGCCGAAGTAATCAGCATAGGATATTATTTGCTGAATAATTTAGGAATAGAAGCAACTGTTGCTATTAATTCACTTGGTGATGCTGAATCAAGAAAAAAATATACAGAAGCATTGGTTAATTATTTAAAACCACATATAAATGATTTGTGTGAAGATTGCCAAAACAGAATTAATACAAATCCTTTAAGAATACTAGATTGTAAAGTAGATAAAGATAACGAAATACTTAAGAATGTTCCGAAAATTAGTGATTATTTAAGCGAAGAAAGCAAAGATCGTTTTGAAAAGCTTAAGGGTTATTTAAATGTTTTAGATATTAATTATGAGGTTAATGAGAGCATTGTTCGTGGTCTTGATTATTACGATGAAAATGTTTGGGAATACATTGCTGATAGTGATGGTGTAACTCTAGGTGGTGGTGGTAGATATAACCACTTAGTAGAAAATCTAGATGGCCCAAGTATTCCTGCAGTTGGTTTTGCTATGGGTATTGAAAGAATAATATTAAATATTAAAGAAAATATAGATGTTAAAAATCTAGGCCAAGCTGTTGACGTTTATATAATGAGTGTCAGTGAAGAAGAAAAGATGCATGCGCTAGAACTTGCACAATATTTAAGGCTTAATAATGTAGCAACTGAAATAAATAGTACTAATTTAAGTATGAAATCTCAATTTAAAATTGCTGATAACTTACAAGCTAAGTTCTTAATTATTTTAAATAATGAAGATTTACAAAAAGGCTTAATAAATATTAAAGATAATGCTACTAAAGAAGAGATAAAAGTTGATGAATCAGAAGTTGTTGATTGGATTTTAGGTAATATCTAAGTTATAGGGGTGATATTATGGAACCAGAGATTGTTGAATTCGATCCAAGAGAGGAAGATATAAAAATAATTCGTCGCTGGTGGCGAAATAATCCAGCTTTTTCAACGATTGATGAAGATTGTGTGTTTGAAGATATATTAAAAAAAGATTTTACGAAGATAGTGGGATTTATGGGCTTTTCTTATCAATTGGGAGCAAATCCAAAACAACTGATTGTAAGTACAATAGTTAATGGAAATGTAGAAAAGTTTTTAGAAAATTCTCCAATTAATGATTTTAGTGATGAAATAATTGCATTTTTTATACAATCTATAAAAGCTGAAGAAGAGAAAAAAGAAGCACATTATGATATGACGAGAAAGAAAATTTTTGTTGCTATTAATATAATTTTGGGTAGAGGAAAAGGAGAGTAATAATGACGATTAAAGATATATTAGAAAAAAAAGAAGAACTATTGAATAAGAAAATAACTGTAAGTGGTTGGATTAGGAATCATCGTCCTCAGAAAGAATTTGGCTTCATCGATTTTTCTGATGGTACTTGCTTTAAACATTTGCAAATTGTTTATGACAATACTTTAGATAATTTTGATAGCATTTCAAAGTTATTGGTTGGTTGTTCCCTAGAAGTTGAAGGAATTTTAGTTAAGTCTAGTGGTAACCAAGATGTGGAAGTTAAAGCAAACAAAATAACTCTTTTGGGTGAATGTGGCGAAGATTATCCGATTCAGCCTAAGAGACATACAAAAGAATTCTTAAGAGAACAAGCATACCTTAGAGCAAGAACTAATATGTTTCAAGCCGTATTTCGTATTCGTTCTTTAGCAGCCCAAGCAATTCATAAGTATTTTGGAGATAGAGGATATGTTTATGTAAATACTCCAATAATTACAGCGAGTGATTGTGAAGGTGCTGGAGAAATGTTTCAAGTTACGACCCTTGATTTAGATCGTATTGCTAAAAATGGTAAGGTAGAATATGATAGGGATTTCTTTGGTAAAAAAGCTGGTCTTACAGTATCGGGACAACTTGAAGGAGAAACTTATGCGATGGCTTTTTCCAAGATTTATACATTTGGACCTACTTTTAGAGCAGAAAATTCTAATACTAAGACTCATATGTCTGAATTTTGGATGATTGAACCAGAAATTGCTTTTTGCGATTTAAATGGACTTATGGATGTCGAAGAAGATATGCTTAAATATGTAATTAAATACTGTTTAGAAAACGGTAAAGATGAAATGGAATTCTTAGATAAATTTGTTGAAAATGGATTAATCGAAAAATTAACTAAATTAATTAATAGTAAATTTACAAGAATAACTCATGAAGAAGTCATTACTATTTTGAAAAAAGCTGATCAAAAATGGGAATTTGAACCAGTTTATGGTGAAGATATTGCTAAGGAACATGAAAAATATATTACAGAATATTTTGATGGCCCAGTATTTATTACAGATTGGCCAAAAGATATTAAAGCATTTTACATGAAACAAAATGAGGACGGCAAGACTGTTGCTGCAGTTGACTTAGAAGTTCCAGGTGTTGGAGAACTTATGGGTGGTTCTCAAAGGGAAGAAAATTATGATAAATTAATTACGAGAATGCATGAACTTGATATGAATCCGGAAGAAATGTATTGGTATGTCAATTTAAGAAAATATGGCAGTTGTGTACATTCTGGTTTTGGTTTAGGTTTTGAAAGATTAGTAATGTATTTAACAGGTATGGAAAATATCAGAGATGTAATTCCTTATTATCGGACTCCTGGAAACTGCGAATTTTAGAAAGGAAATAGAGAAATGTTAAGTATTACAAAAGATTTAGAAGTAGCAAATGGAATTAAAGCAAGTAAACATCCGGAATTTGTCTTTCTAACTAAAGAAAATGTTGAAGAAAGTTATAGTAAAATTATGGAAGAAATGTTAAATATTGTTCTTTCAGATGGTAAATATTCTTTGTTGGTAACTCCTTCTGGCTTAAAATTAATAGATTCAGAGGGAAATACTTTGGATATCGATGGTAGTGTAATTGGAACTGTTGGTAAGAATTATTTTATTCTTTTTAAGAATAATTTGTATACATTAATGAATTCAGATGGGCAAATAGTTATTCAAGATTTAGGAAACATGGATTATTGTAGCGATGTAAAGAGTTTTCATAATGTGGAGGAACAATGCGATTTTGTTATTACTCCGGATGCTGTAATTAAAAAGGGCTTAAATAGCTTGGATATTGTGGCTTCTTTTCCTACAGGTCTTTACTTTTCTTATAATAAAGAAAATGATATTTATGAGGCATATGACTCTATTGGTACTTATCTAGGTCAAGGAAGCGATTTAGATAGTTTAAGAAATAAGTATAGGGTTGAAGTTAAAAAAGATAGACAATTGGTTAAAAATAAAGCATTATATGAGAAAGTTATTATTAGTGAGTTTCAAAGATTTATTGAACTATGTGATTATGAACCTAAAAATTTGTTAGATATGTTGTTAAAAGCTGCTAATTTAGATAGAGATTTTTATATCGATTTAAGAACTAGTAGAGTATATAGCGATAAATTTACTCGCCTTCTTAAAATATCTGATGGCAAACGTGATATTTGGGTTCCTGATACTGAAGAAGAAATGAAGGTTATAGAAGATTTTTGCTTAAAAAGGAGAAAAACAGATAATGAATAAAATTATTGTTGTAGTTGGTATGTGTGGTGTTGGTAAGACAGTTGCTTGTGATTATTTAGAGTCTTTAGGCTTTGAAAGAATCTATTTTGGAGCTATAACTTTTGAAAAGTTGCAAGAAGAAGGATTGAATGTTAATCCGGAGAATGAACGGATGATGCGGGAAAAATTGCGTCATGAAGGCGGAATGGGAGTCTTTGCAACACTTAATCTACCAAAGTTAGAAAAACTAGTCGAAAAAGGAAATGTAGTTGTGGAAAGTCTTTATTCTTGGGATGAATTAAAAATAGTTCAAGAAAGATTTGGAAGCCAAGTGATAACTGTTTCAGTAGTGGCTGATAAAGAACTTCGTTATGATCGCCTTGCTAAAAGAGATGTTCGACCTTTTAGTAGAGAAGAAGCTATCAAAAGAGATATTACAGAAATTGAAAATATTGCTAAGGCAGGTCCTATTGCTTATGCGGATTATTTTATCGATAATAATGGAACTATTTCTGAGTTTCATGAAAGTTTACAAAAATTTTTAGAAAAGATTAAATAGCAGTGAAAAGGTGGGGGTTTAATGATTTCAGAAGAACAAATAAAAAATATGTTGGAATTAATGAAAAATGGTATACATTATGTTAAAAAAGATATGCCAGGGATGGATTTATTAAAAAAAGCACAACAAATTATTTTAGGGGATGTGAGAGATTCAAGAATTCACCTGTTAAAGCCTTATTTGTTAACTACGCAAAATTTAAGGTATATCCAAAAAACTTTGCCAGATAAAGCAGATTCAGCATTTACTATTTTGGGGGCTGGCAATAATGTATTTGAGTTGGTTCGTTGTAATGTTAAGAATATTGTAGCAGTTGATGTTAATGAATTACAATTGTTAATTTACTATTTACATTATGCTAGTATTTTGACTTTATCTGCTAAAGATTATGAAAATTTTTTGATAAATACGACTAGTTCTAAATTTTTATCGTTAGATGTTTTAAAAAATATTGAAGATGCTTTTAAAGGCAATGAAAAATATTTTAATGTATGGAAGGAACTTCTTAGTATTAATCCTTTGGAAGACTTAATGAATTATTTTTTAAAAAATGTTGGAGGAGATCCAAGTAAAGTTCGATATTCTTTACCATATTTAGGAAATAAAAAAGAATTTTATGCTCTTAAAAGTAAGCTTGAAAATGCAAATATAGCTGTTGATACAGCAGAAGCTTTAGAGTATTTAAATAGTCTTGATAGAAAATTTGATTATATTGATATTACAAATATTTTGCTTTTTATATATCAAGCTGGATGTAACAATAATAATGAAGAATTTCAACAAGAATTACAAAAATTGAGAAATATTTTTGAATATAATTTAAATGATGGAGGAACTTTCATACTTGATTACTTTTTTGGCGTTGCTTTAGATAGTGATTTTTCTAATATGGACATGCTTATTAAACCAATTTATAATGCTATTGCAGATTTTTTGAAAAATAATTTTGATTTAGAAAGCATTCAAGTAGAAAAGCAGATTCCTGGATTTGGTAATGATTTGGATAGTGTCATTTTGACTAGAAAAAAGTTGACCGTTACGAAAAATAGGTTCAGGCCACGTGCTTAAGCACGTAAATTGTTAAGAATTTAAAGACAATTTATTGT
>CALVIU010000022.1 GCA_944331835.1 uncultured Bacilli bacterium
ATACTTCACCAACTTTATTCTTTGTATTTATTATACATGAAAAAAACGCATTTTCAAAATTTCATGCGTTTATCCTGAAATGTTAGGACTTTTTTCTTGTTAAGTATTCTTAAATATAGTATAATTTAATAGAAGAATGAAATGGGATGGTAATGATGGCGAAAAAGAAAAAAGTAGTAATTGTTGATGAAGAATTGACTCCCACAGTTTTAGCAGTTAAAAAGCAAAAAAAGGGAAGTGTAATTTGGTTGCTTTTTATATTTGCTATTTTTATTGCAGTAGTTATATATTTGCCAGATATTGCGGTTTATGTTGAAGATTATTTAAATCCTGATTTGGCTACTCCGATAACACCAAATACACCTGATGATGATACAGATGATGAAAATCCAGATGATGTGGTAGAGGAAGTTGAAGAATATCAATTAGTTGATGGTCTACAAATAGAGTTAGATAATTTTAATTTGTCTAATTTTGTAATAGCTAATAATCAAATTAGTTTTACTGTGACTAATACAGGAACTGAAATAATAAATTTTTCTGATTTAGATTATTTTATAAATTTATATAATTCTAATAAAATGTTATTACAAAGAATAATGATTACAGATGAAATTGTAACTATTGGAGGGTCTATAAATTTAGTTTATGATTTAACTGATATAAATGTTAATACAATTGCAGTTTTGGAAATACCTCAAGATGAATATCCATCACATGTTGTAGCTACTGATGGTAATGGAAATGCTACTTTAACTTGTACCAAAGGCAATGAAACAGTGAGTTATCATCTTTCAAATAATCAAGTAACTACTATTGAAGATGTTTATTCTGTTCCATCAACGGATGATAATTATAGTACATTATATAGTAGTTACCAAGCTTTAGCAGCAACTTATAATGCTATTGGTGGAATTGATTCTGCAGTTACAGTAGAAAATAATATTCTTTATTTTAGAACAAATATTAACCTTAGTACAGTGAGTGCTGGTTCGTTTAATAGTGTGATATATTATCCAATTAATACAGATGCTAAAATTATGAATTTTGAGTTAGAGGCAAACGGATATACATGTAATTAAAGGAGGGACTTATGAATTTACATATTAATGATTTTGAAGGCCCTTTAGATTTACTACTTCATTTAGTTCGAACTGCTAAAATGGATATTTATGAAATAGATACTAAATATATAATTGATAAGTATTTAGAATTTATCGATTCAATAGATAAAAATGATTTAGATAATGCAAGTGAGTACTTAGTTATGGCAGCAGAATTAATTCATTTAAAAAGTAGATTGCTTCTTAATTTGGAAGATGATACAAATGATGAAGAAAGTGAATTTAGTATTAATAGTGAAGAAGATTTAAAAAATAAATTAATTGAATATGAAAGATATCAGAATGTAACTAATGTATTAAAGGAATTAGAGGAAAAAAGAAGTGAATTTTTTACTAAGACTCCAGAGAATTTAAAAGAGTTTGTAGAAGTTGATAATCATTTGGAAGGTTCGATGGATGCAGATTTGCTAAAAGATGCTTTAGTAGAATTACAAAAACGGATGATGTATCAAAAACCAATAAATACGCGGATTACTAGAAAAGAACTTAGTGTTGAAGAGCGTAAAACTTATATAAGAGACTTTATAAGTAAAAGAGGAAAAGTTAAATTTACAGATTTATTTGAAGATTATTCAAAGGAAATGGTAGTTGTAACTTTTTTATCCATTTTAGATATGTGTAAAAATAGTGAGATTAGACTTAGCCAAAAAGAAAATTTTGGGGAAATTTTAATAGAAAAGGTGTAATATAGATGAATAAAAAAGCAATATTAGAGGGATTACTTTTTGTTGTTGGCGATGATGGTATAACACTAGATAATATTTGTGAAATAATTGGTATAAAGAAAAAAGAGGCTCAAGAATTATTAAAATCTTTAAGAGAAGATTATAATAAAGAAGATCGGGGAATAAGAATTAGTTTTATTGGAGAGACTTTTAAACTGACAACTAAACAAGAACATAAAGAATATTATCAAAAATTAATTACAACAAATGGAACTAATACTTTAAGTCAAGCAGCTTTAGAAACTTTAGCAATAATTGCTTATAATCAACCAATTACAAGAGTAGAAATTGATGAACTTAGAGGTATTTCGAGTATTAATATAATTAGAAAATTAATGGCTAAAGATTTGATAAAGATTAGTGGAAAAAGTAGTTTGCCGGGGAAACCTAATTTGTACCGAACTACTAGTGAATTTTTAGATTATTTTGGGCTTGCTACTTTAGGGGATTTGCCCGAACTACCAAATGCTGAAAAGGTTGAAGAAGAACAAGAATTATTTACATCTATTTATAAAGAGGATAAAAATGAAATTAAGTGAAATTGTAGAAAATGAAGTAATAATTAAAAATGAGAGATTTTGTAAAGATAATCTCTCTTTTAATAATTTAAATGGAATTAGTTTTGAAAATTGTGTATTTGATAATATAGTTTTTGATAATTCAGGTTTACAAAATATGACGTTTAAAACTTGTGAATTTAGTTCGTGTGTGTTTGATAATGTCAGTTTAGATAAAGTAAATTTTTATAATTCTAAATTTATAAATGTTAGTTTTAATGATTGTATTATTAAGAATATGTTAATAGATGATTCTTTTATTATGGTTTTGTCTTATCAAAATTGTAATATAAGTTTTAGTAATTTTAAGATAAGTAAAATAGATGAGATAAATATTAAAAATAGTAATTTAAATAATGTTGATTTTTATAATTCAAAAATAGAAGTAATGGAACTTTATAATAATAAAAATGTATCTGAAGTATACTTATATAGTTCTAAAATTGAAATGGTAAAGGGAAGCATGGAAAATATGCAAGGATTTTACATGTCTTTAGAACAAATATTAGATTTAGTGAAGAAAATAGGGATAAACTTACATGAATGAATCATATTATTAGTAGGTGATAATATGACTTTAAAGAAAGTTAAAGTAATTAATGTAGTAGTATTTTTTGCTATATCTTTTTTATGGCATTTTGTTTATGATTTGCTTCCTAATTTTTTTACTGCTATATTTTTTCCTGTTAATGAATCAATTTGGGAACACATGAAAATTATATTTGGGGTAATAGTGTTTGGTTCACTTATTAGTTTGTTTATTATGAATAAGTTTAAAGTAAAACATAATAATTTTTATGTAGAAGTGGTTAGTAAAGCAGTATTGGGAGTTATATTTTATTTAATTATTTTTATTTCTCTATATAAATGGTTAGGGGAAAATATGTTTATTTCAATAACTCTTATGTTAATTACTTATATATTTGTTGAGTTTGTCGGTTATAAAATACTTAAATTAGATGAAATGGATATTAAAGTTATGCCAATTATATTGCTTTTATTGTGTTATATATTATTTGCTTTACTTACATATTATCCTAGACATAACTTTTTATTCTTTGATGAGACGAAATTACTTTATGGAATTCCCAAATAAAAAGAATACTATATTTTTTCAAAGTATTCTTTTCCTACACCACACATAGGACATTTGAAATCATCTGGTAATTCTTCTTCATCTGTTTCATAACGGTAGCCGCAGATTTTACAGACAAAGACATTTTTCTTCGATGTCTTTTTTTCTTCTTGATATGTTGGAGCAGTTTTGTTAGTCGCTCCTTTTAAATTTTCTTGATAGTATTTATAAGTCATGGCTTCTAAACCGTTAGTTTCTTGCATATTGATTATTTTACCTAGGATAATTGTGTGGGTATTTGTTTTTAAAGAATTATTAAAGGTACAAATAATGTAACCACAAGTATTGTTGATGACTGGGACTTCATCAACTATTTTATAAGAAACATCTGCAAACTTATTTACTTCATTACTCTTTTTAAAACCAAATGTTTTAATTAGTTCAATATCCGTATTAGTAGGTAAAATATTGATAGCAAATTTCTTTTCTTCTAAAATTACTTTAGTAGTGTAATTATCATTATTTAAACTGATAGCAATAGTATCACTATTTATTTGTATTACACTATTAGCGGTACATCCAACTAGAAGATCATTACTTTTACTAGAAATGATATACATTCCATAAGATAATTTTTTTAAAATAGATTTATCCATGTTAAGCCCTTCCAGCACCGTCGACAGAAAGAATGGCTCCAGTTACAAAACTTGCCATAGGACTTGCCAGATAAAGAAAAGCATTAGCAATATCTTCTGGTTCTCCGATACGTCCTAAAGGAATTCCTTGAATAATAGGAGCGATTACTTCTTTTGGTAAAACTGCAACCATGTCAGTATTAATTACACCAGGAGCAACTGCATTAACACGGATGTTAAATCTCCCTAGTTCTCTTGCTAAAGACTTTGTTAGACCATTGACAGCAAATTTACTTGCAGGGTAGCCACATCCAGCAGGTTGTCCATAAATTGAGACCATGGATGAAGTGTTAAGAATAACACCACCGCCGATTTTCTTCATATATTCACTAGCAACTTTAGAACATAAGAATAGAGCATTTAAATTTAAATCGACGATTTTAGTAAATTCTTCATAAGTGTAATTTTCTAAAGGTGTACTTGATGAAATTCCGGCATTGTTAATTAAAATATCGATTTTGCCAAATTTATCTTCAACAGTTTGAAACATATTTCTTACTTCTTCTTCATTATTTAAATTGGGATATAAACCAATTATTTTATCTTGATATTCAGGTAGCTTTTCTAAAGCTTTGTTAACACTTTCTTCTTTACTACCTAGTATAGCTACTTTAGCACCATTTTCTAAAAATAGTTTGGCAGTAGCAAAACCAATTCCTCTAGTTGCTCCAGTTATAACAGCAACTTTATCATTTAACATATTATCACCATCCTAATTAATTATAACATATTTGCCTTATAAGTAAAATTGGTGCTTTTTTTATTTTTTAGTTTATGTTATAATTGGATTAGGCCTGTATGGCGGAATTGGTAGACGCGATAGACTCAAAATCTATTTTCAGCAATGGAGTTCCAGTTCAAGTCTGGATACAGGCACCAATTTGAAATATTAACACCAGCTTAAACAGTTGGTGTTTTTGTTTATTAATTAATATGAACTAGTCATATCGTTTTTGTTGTATTATCTTGAGTTTGTTTTAGGAGAATGATATACTTATAGTATAAAAAGTGGGGAAGAGAGGTTGGATTATGGAAAAAGGAAGATTAATTGTTGTTGAAGGAGCTTGTGATGGAATAGGTAAAACTACCCAATATAAAATGCTTAAAAATCGACTTGCAAAAGATGGTGAAAGTATTACTAGTCATCATTTTCCTTCATATGGAACTTATCATGGTGCTCCAGTAGAAAAGTATTTGCAAGGAGAATTTGGAGGTCCTAGTGAATTATCACCATATTTTGTAAATAGTTTATATGCGGTAGATAGAGGAGTCACTTGGTATAAAGATTTAAAAAAATTATATGAACAAGGTAATATGATTTTATTAGATAGATATACAACATCAAGTTTAATTTATCAATCAGCTTTAATTGAAGACTTAGATGAAAAGAAAAGATTTATTGATTATGTAACTGATTTTGAATATCATAAAATTGGTATTAAAGAACCTGATAATGTTATATTTTTACATGCTTCATTCGATTTAGTTACAGAGATCAGAAATGCACGTATGCAAAATGATGGTATTATTAATGATATTCATGAACGTGACCTTTTATTTATGAGAAAAGTTTATAATAGTGCTATGTTTATTGCTGATTATTTATCGTGGGATAAAATTAAATGTGATGATGGAAATAAAATGCGTGATATTGATGATATTCATGAAGATGTTTATGGTTTAGTTAGAAAACGTAAAAATTAGTGATATTAACTTTTTACTAATTTTTATTTTGCATAGACTAGATTTTAGTTATGATATTTGATAAAATTAAATAGGGTGGAGTAATATGAAAACTAATGTTAAACATCGTACAGATTATTTATCATGGGATGAATATTTTATGGGAATTGCAAAACTTTCTGCACTTCGTAGTAAAGATCCTTCAACACAAGTTGGGGCATGCATTGTTAGTAGTGATAATCGTATTTTATCAATTGGTTATAATGGGGCTCCGAATGGATTTCATGATGAAGATTTTCCTTGGGATAGAGAAGGAGAAGCATTAGAAACAAAATATTTATATGTATGTCATGCTGAACTTAATGCAATACTTAATTTTAGAGGACATAAAAGAGATTTTGAGGGTGCTAAGTTATATGTAGCATTATTTCCTTGTAATGAGTGTGCTAAAGCAATTATTCAAGCAGGTATTAAAGAAGTTATATATTTAAGTGATAAATATCATAATGATACTAATTTTATCGCATCAAGAAGACTGTTTGATAGTTGTGGGGTTACGTATAGAGAATTGAATATAGATAATCATAAAGAAATAAATATTAGATTAGATCAATAAAGAATAAAAAAGGAGTATAAGAATGGCAAAAATAGATAAAGATGATTTTTTAGATAAATTGACTCCTGAAGATATTGAAAATGTTATTTTGCCAACGTTAAAAGCCGATAAAGAGAAAAGATTAGCTGAACAAGCATGTGTAGTACAAAGAAGACTTTCTAAAAGGAAATTGATAGCATTTTTATTTATGTTAGTTTTTATTGGGGTAGGAGTGTTTTCGGGAGTAAAGGTTTTAGCTTGGAAAATGGATTCTGATAACACTTATGCTCAAATAGAAATGATAAATGATAATGTCGTTATTGAAGAAGTGGAAGATACAGAATCTACAGAAATTATAAATCCTCCGGAAGAAGAGAATACCGCTAACCCTTATTGGGATTATATAAAGATGAATTTAATTAATGTAGATTTTACAAATTTATTAAGTATTAATAGTGATACTAAAGGATGGATTCAAGTAAATGGAACGAATATTAATTATCCTTTTGTCCAAACTATTGATAATGAATATTATTTAAAAAGAGATTTTAATAAAAAAAATAATTCAGCTGGTTGGGTATATATAGATTATCGTAATGATGTTGAAAATTTTGATAGGAATACAATTTTATATGCTCATGGAAGATTGAATGGTACAATGTTTGGTTCATTAAAAAATATATTTGAATCAGATTGGTTTGATGATGTTAATAATCATGTTATTAAGTTATCAACATTAACAGAAAATACATTATGGCAAGTATTTAGTGTATATCATATTCCTACAACTAGTGATTATTTACAAACAGAATTTAGTAGTAATGAAGATTTTTTGGAATTTGTTAATATGTTAGAAGAACGTAGTCAATATGAATTTAATGTAGAGTTCAATGAATCAGATAAAATATTAACATTATCAACTTGTTATAATGATCAAGAAAGAGTTGTATTACATGCAAAACTTATAAAAAGAGAGGTAAGAGATTAATGGTAGAAGAATTAAAAACTAGAAAAGGATTTATTGCAGCACTTGATCAAAGTGGGGGAAGTAGCAAAAAAACTTTGGTTAATTATGGAATAAATGAAAGTGATATAAAAAATGATGAAGTAATGTTTAATTATATTCATGAAATGCGTACAAGGATAATTACTAATGAATATTTTACTGATAAGCATATTTTAGGGGTAATACTTTTTAGAAATACTATGGAAAGAGATATTCAAGGTATTAATACAGTAAAATATTTGAATAATAAAAATATTCCAGCATTTTTAAAAATCGATTTAGGTTTAGATGAAGAATGTGACGGGGTTCAATTATTAAAAGATATTCCTAATTTAGATGAAATACTCGATAATGGAATAAAATACGGTGTTGTTGGGACAAAAATGAGGTCAGTTATTCATGAGTATAATGAATACGGTATTAAAAAGGTAGTTGAACAACAATTTAGTTTGGCTAAAAAGATAATTGCTAAAGGATTAGTTCCAATTATTGAACCAGAAGTAGATATTAATGCTAAAGATAAGAAGAATATAGAGTCTTTTTTGAAAACTGAGATTAGTAAACAATTGTCTAAAATGAAAAAAGATGAATACGTAATGTTTAAATTTACAATTCCTGATTTACCTAATTTTTATGATTCATTATTACATTATAAAAATGTTGTAAGAATTGTTGCTTTGTCTGGTGGATATGATCGAAATAAGGCTTGTGAATTGTTAAAAGTTAATAAGAAAATGATTGCTAGTTTTTCAAGAGCTTTACTTGAAGGGCTTAATGTAAATCAAAGTGATGAAGAATTTTCTAATACTTTGAAAAATTCAATAGAACAAATATATAATGCTTCAGTAAAAAAATAACACGACATGGTGTTATTTTTTCATTATTGATTTAGGATAGGGTTTTCTTTCATCAGTACGGTATAAAATATAATCAGTGCTAGTATTGTAAAAATCAGCTAGTTGTTTTAAGTATTCTAATGGGATACTTATTTTTTCTAGTTCATATTTACTATAGTTGGATTGATCTATTTTTAAATAATCTGCAATGTCTTTTTGGTATAAGTCTTTATCTTTTCTTAACTCTTTAAGTCTATTCATGTTTAATCACCATGTATGTATCTTACAACAGTTATAATTTAACTAATGACATAAAGGTAAAATTTACCTATAATTACAATAGAAAAGGTAAAATATAACTATGAAGAAGTATGTATTATTATTTAGTATAGCTATTGTAATGGTTTCTATTCTTTTGTTTTATGATAATGATGAAAAAGTTATTTTAACTAATTACAATAGTGAACAATTAATTAATAGCAATATCTTAACTATGATGTATGAAACAGATGTTGGTAGTGGTGAATATCAAGTATCTAGTAGTAATTTATGGCCACAGGACAGGTATGTTTTTAATGAAAGACTATCCGGTTGTGAAAATGGAAGTAAATTAACTTGGGATGATGAAAGAAAAGCAGTTATTTTATCTACTTTGGTTTCTGATAAGTGTTATGTGTATTTTGATGTATATGAACCAACATTAGCAGAATTGTGTGTGGGTAAAACATTGGCGGAATGTATAACAACTCAAGTATATACGGGTGTTGACGGTGAAAATGGGTTATATTATCATGATGGCCAAGGTACTTATATAAATGCCTCGGAAGAAGCGGGAGATAATTCATATCGATATGCAGGAGCAGACCCAAATAATTATGTTTGCTTTGGGACAGATGAAGAAACATGTCCTGATGATAATTTATATAGAATAATCGGGGTATTTGGAAATGAAGTAAAATTAATAAAAAATACAAGTATAGGCAGTTATTTTTGGGATAATAGTAGTAGTGTATGGGATGAGAGTACAAGCCAGATATATATACGGTGCTAAATGTAACCTATTACAATGAGTTGGAAAGCAAATGGCAAAATCTAATAGCAAATCATAATTTTGAAGTAGGTGGTGCCGATAGTGGCACCAAAACAGCAAAGCAATATTATAATATGGAAATAAGAAATCAAACAGGATATGAAGAAAGTATGAAAATAGGATTAATGTATATAAGTGATTATGGATATGCTGTCGGTTCAACTTATTGGACAACATATTTAATTAATTACGACAGTGTAAAGAATGAAAACTGGATGTTTATAGGAAATAATGAATGGACAATTTCGCGCAATTTAAACGATATGACATCAGTGTTTCGTCTGAACCTTTTTGGATCCATAGATTTGTACTATCCCAATGATATTGAATTTGCAGCCCGGCCTTCCTTTTATCTGGAGTATAATGTAACATTCGCTGGAGGAACAGGTACTTCAATCGATCCATATCGCATTAATTAATAGTAATAAATCATGCTGCTTTACAGTAAAATGTAAAGTAGTTATTTTTTTTCTTAATATTCATGTAATTTTCTTTTGTTAGTGTTAAGATAAATGCTTCGAAAGGAGATGTTGCAATGAATGATATGGATAAAATATTAAATACGCTTAAGGAGGTTACTGGTATTCAAAGCAAATATGTTCTTCTTTTAATTGTCAGCATTATGGCAGTTATGATTGTTAAATTTATCAATAAAATTATTAATCGTTTTTATAAATCTGGTAATCATTCAGGACGTGATGTATTTAAGTTTAGTCAAAGATGTAATTTAGTGGCTAATATTATTTTGATTTTTGTAATATTTGTTATTTGGGAAGGACACTTAGATAATGTTGTTACTATAATTAGTTTTATTTCAGCTGGGGCAACAATTGCTTTAAGAGAAGTAATATTAAACTTATTTGCGGGAATTTATATAAAATGTGCTAAACCATTTGTGGTAGAAGATAGAATAGAAGTTGGGTCTGTAAAGGGAGATGTTGTATTAATTACAGCGATGAGCTTTAAAGTTTTGGAACTCGGGGACCGAGTTAATGGAGAACAAAGCAATGGAATTATAGTTAATATTCCTAATTCTCAAATATTTTCTAATTCACTTAAAAATTATACGACAGCATTTAAGTATATCTGGACAGAAATGAAGGTTAATGTTGATGTTGATGCTGATATAAATATGCATAAGAAAAAACTTTATGAGATAGTTAATAATAATGCAGTTATAAAAAGTATACCTAAGAAAATGGATAAGGCTATTGATGCTGCAAGTAGTAGTTATCGAATTTATTATAATAATTTGAAACCAATTATTTATACGGAATATGTGGATAATCATATTGAATTTACAGTTAGATTTTTAGTGCATCCTAAAAAAGAAAGAAATGTTTTGGATGATTTATGGATTTCTATTATAAAAAGTGCACAAAAAGGAGAGATTAAACTTTACAAAAAATCGTAAACTTATAAAAATTGATGTTATTTATCCAATGATTTTGATATAATTTAGATGGAGATTATTAATGGATAAGATTATAAAATGTATTTTAAAAGAATTAAATGAGCATGGATTTGAATCCTATTTAGTTGGAGGTTATGTTAGAGATACCTTACTAGGTATTAAAACATATGATGTTGATATTTGTACGTCAGCTCTTCCTAAGGATGTTCATGCTATTTTTAATGTTGTTTCAAATAATTATGGGGGAGCAAATATAAAAATTGATAACTATAATATAGATATAACAACTTTTAGAGAAGAAGGAGAATATAAAAGTAGACATCCGGAGAAAGTAAAATATATTACTGATTTAAAAACTGATTTAGAAAGACGAGATTTTACAATAAATGCTATAGTTATGGATGCGTCTGGTAAAGTAATTGATTTATTAAATGGTGTGGAAGATTTAAGTAATAGAACGATTAAAATGATTGGAAATTCAGAAGAACGAATTAAGGAAGATCCCCTTAGAATACTTAGGGCGATTAGATTAGCAACAACTTTAGATTTTGAAATAGATGAGGAATTATTGACTGTTTTAAAAGATAATAGTTCTTTAATTTCTTCTTTGTCTGGAGAAAGAATTAGAGAGGAATTAGATAAGATTTTAAGAAGTCCAAATTTTAAAAAAGGACTAAAATTATTTAGTGATTTAGGAATAGATAAAATTATTGGTTTAAGTTATAATGATGTTTTTTATACTGAAGATTTAATGGGAATGTATTCTCAGATAAAAGTTTTAGATATCCCATTTACAAATAATGAAAAAAGCAATATAATTAGAATTACCGAGGTAGTTAAAAAGAACGTAATAAATTACGAAACTTTGTTTAACTATGGTTTATATATAAATATAGTAGCTGGTATGGTACTTAATATAAGTGCCAAAAAAATAAATGGAATGTATAAAAAAATGCCAATTAAGGATCGTAATGATATTGCGGTTGATGGTAATGAAATAATGGATATTTTAGGTATTAAGCCAGGTAAAATTCTTAAAGAAATTTATAGTGAGTTAATTACGGAAATACTTTCTGGTAGATTAAAAAATAAAAAAAGTGATATAAAAAAATATTTATTAAAAAGGAAGTGAGTAAAAATGTTTAAAGATAATAAAAAATTAGTGGCTGAAACAATATTTATAAAAGAGGCTTTAAAAGAAAATTTATCTTTAAACGAATTTTTATTATTACTTTATTTTGATAATTCTTTTGATTTAGTGTTTGATATAAAAGTAGTTGCTAAAACTTTAAATATGAGTGAAGAACAAGTACTTGAGGCTTACAGTAGTTTGATGAAGAAAAAACTTATAAAGGTTAAGGCTGAAAAAGATGGATATGGAAAAGTTATTGAAAAAGTTTGTTTAGATAACTTTTATAATGAAATTAAAACTGATGTTAAGAATAGTGAAATAGAATCTAGCAAGGAGGATATATTTAGTATATTTGAAAGTAATTTTGGTAGATCCTTATCACCGATGGATTATGAGATTATCAATGCTTGGATTGATAAAGGATTTAGTGAAGAGTTAGTTATTGCTGCTTTGAATGAAGCAGTATATAATGGAGTTCCTAATTTAAGATATATTGATAAAGTTTTATATGAATGGAATAGAAAAGGATATAAAACAGTAGATGATGTTAATAATCGTTTTAAAGAAGATAAACAAAATGATAAATTATTTGAGACAAGTGTACTAAATTTTGATTGGTTAAATGAAAAGTAATGAAGTATTAAAATATTTAGATGAATTATTTCCTGATGCTCGTTGTGAGTTAAATTATAATAAAGATTATGAGTTATTGATTGCAACTATTTTATCGGCGCAATCAACTGATAAAAGAGTTAATTCAGTTACACCGATTGTATTTGCTAAGTATGATATTTATAGTTTGAAAAATGCTCCTTTAAAAGATATTGAAAATATTATTTATCCAGTGGGGACTCATAAAAGAAAGGCTGAATATATTAAGGTAGTTGCTAGAGAACTTGTAGAAAAGTTTGATGGTCATGTACCAAATAATCGAGAGTTTTTAGAAAGTTTACCAGGGGTTGGAAGAAAGACTTGTAATGTAGTTTTATCTAATTTATATGATGTACCTGCGATTGCAGTTGATACACATGTTAAGAGGGTGGCAAATAGGCTCGGAATTGTTAATAGTGATGATGTGTTAGAAATAGAAAATAAATTAATGAAATTTTTCCCTAAAGATAAATGGAGTAGAGTGCATCATCAATTAGTGTTATTTGGTAGATATATTTGTAAGAGTATGAAACCAGATTGTGATAATTGTCCTTTTATAAATAAATGTAAGTATAAAAATAATAATTTAGATTGATTACTTTTTTAAACATGTGAAAACCACGTCCAAAAGACGTGGCTATTTTATTCTAAACCTGTACTTGGTTTATTATTGTTACCGTTGTTTCCTCCAGAATTTGAATTGTTATCGTTATCGTCTGGGTCATCTGGATCAATTATATCATCAATGTTAGAATCCATGCCGAGATTAGCTTTTATTTCTAATCCGTCACTCATATTAGAAGCGAATAATGAGTAAGCAGATTTGATGACATAAGTAACTGTTCCTGTATCAGTTGTTGTAAAACTTATCGATGTTCCATCTGTTCTTCCTAAATATGTTAATGTTCCATTGCTTTCTTTTTTGTAAATGTTATATCCAAGAGTACCAATATAGGAATTATTATAGCTTAAACGTTGCTCATAATATTTACTAGCATAATTTTCATAGTATTTATTGAAATAGCTTTGTAAATAGTTTGTGTCAATTGCATCTGGAGTTTTGATAGCATCCCAAGATAATTTTAATGTTGTTCCATCGAAAGTGTAATCACCATTTGTTGGAGCATCTAATTTAGAAAATCTTGTTGATACATCAGTTGGTTCTGTACCTTCTTTAAATGTTTCTGTTGATTTTAAATTATCTGGAGTATATTCACTAGCTAGTTGAGTAGGGAATGTTTCTCTTTCAATTTCAACAGTAACTATACCACTTGGAGCTTCAAATTTTTGATTTTGAGAATATACTCTTGAGCCTACAGCTTTCATGACACCGGCCCGAACTCTATTACCTACAGATACTGTTAAGTAATTTTCTGAAGTAGTTCGGTCATAACCAATCCACAAGGCTATTGCATATTCAGGAGAATAGGTTACGTTCCATGCATCACGAGTTGCTGATGTTGGAATACCAGCAGCTTCAGCCGCTTCGCGGTCAACATTGGTTGTACCAGATTTAGCAGCGATGGTTGTACCATTTACTGATACGCCTCCAACGCCATTTTCAGCAGCAGAAACTAAGATATCAGTTATAAGGTAAGCGGTTTCTTCGCTCATTACTCGTTCTTTTTCATATTTGTATTCATAAACTTCACCAGATTCTACAATGGTAGCTTTAGTAAATGAATAAGGTTCAATATAATATCCACCGCGACCAAATGTAGCATAGGCAGCGCTCATTTCAATTGGGCTAATGCCTTCAAAACCACCAATTGACATGGATTCATATAATGTATCTCCATAATCGATTCCTAATCCATGGACAAAATCGCTTATATAGTCAGGATTTTCTTCATATACTGTTTGAAAAGCTTTTAATGCAGGGATATTACGAGATTCTATAAGTGCTGTTCGCATTGTAATGAGCCCCATATATTTACCGTCAGAGTTTTTAATAGATGTACCATCACTGTAAGTGGTTTCTTCATCTAAGAATAGAGAAGATGGTGCACCATTTAAATATTCTATGTATGGACCGTAATCAAATATTGGTTTAGCAGTTGATCCTGGTTGTCTTCTTTCATTTGCTCTATTTAAACCGCGAGCTTGATAATTTCTTCCGCCTGATAGGGCAACAATTGAACCATCGACGGTACTAGTTATTGCTATACCTTCTTGAATAGCGTCATTAGGGAATTCATATAATTCCCCGTTTTCTAATTGATTTAAAACATTTTGAACATCAGGGTCGATTGTGGTAATTATTTTCATTGGATTATATCTTGGGTCAAGTCCGGTTCTATCAGTTACTTCTTCGGCAATGTAGTCAATTACAGCTTGATTTGAACCGTTGCTTGTTTCTCTAGTAGTTACTAAGGATTCAATTGGAATATCAAGTACAGCTTCTTTTTCTTTTTCTGTTATGTAACCGTGATTAACCATAAGAGTTAAAACCGTTTTTTGACGATCTCTAACTCCTTCAGGATTAGTGTAAGGATTTAATATATATGGATTTTGGAACATTCCTGCCATAATACTAGCTTCTGCTAAGGTTAAATCGGATACTGATTTACCAAAATAGTATTGACTAGCTTGTTCTACACCATAAATACCTGTTGAGTTAATACTTGATGCTCCAGCAAACCACATTGTATTAACATAAAATTCAATAATTTCTTCTTTTGTATAATTGCTTTCAACTTTGAATACAGCCATATAGATATCAGTAAATTTACGAATAATACCTTCAATACCTTCATCTTCAGAGTTGGTATAAACTTGTTTTACTAGTTGCATGGTAATCGTTGATGCCCCACCAGCACTACTGTTACCTAGAAGTTGGCCAAAAGCAGCTTTAACGAATCTAGCTACATCCATTCCTTTATGTTGGAAAAATCTAGAATCTTCAGTAGCAACAATTGCATCTACCAGTACTTGAGGTAATTCATCGTAAGTAACTAAAACACGATCTTCTGCTCCTAGTCTGGCAAGTTCTGTAACCCCATCCTTATAATAAAGAACTGTTGATTCTTTAGAATATAATTTGTCACGATCGAAATCTGGTGATGTAATTATAATATATAGGGCGAAAACTAAAACAATTGAAATAACTGCAATACCACAAATAAGTAATCCCGATAAAACAATTGATTTTACGTTTGTTTTTTTGTTAGGGTCTTTAGTTTTAGTTTCTTTCTTCTTTTTAATTTTTATTTTACCTAATTTTATTTTTTTCATTTTATCCTCCGATTATTTTGTTTAGTACTGGTAAGTAATCTAAACCTTTTAAACTTAACTTTATTTCATATGCATTATTTTCTAAAAACTCATATGGAATACTTTTTCGGTTTTCAGTATCCAGAAAATTTAAAAATGTATTACCCATGAGTAGAAAATATTTATCATTCATTAAAATTATTAGAAAAACTATTCCTTTGTGTTTCAAAATGTTTCTAATGTGTTTTATTTGATGTTCATGAACATTGCTAATAGGAAAAGAAGTTTTATTTTGAGTAACTTTAGCATCGAATTCAACATAATAGCCTTTATAAAGACCATTAAAGTCAAGAGTTGATGGTGTTTTATAAAAACCATCTTGAATTCTTTTCCCTTTGCTACTATAAGCCACTTTAGTAACTCCGATAGGAGTAGGCTTTTTATATATATATGCTATATCATTCTCAATATAATATTCATTTGCTTGTTCAATCAAATATTCTAAATCCATTCCGCGATTACTATAATTAGTTATCTTAGTGGATGTTTTTTTAATGTTATTTGGATATAACAAAATAAATCACCTTTATAATTATATCATATTTGAGCTTTAGTGTGTAGGTTAGTATTATACTTGACAGTTAAATAATGACAAGTGATTAAATATTTCTTGACTTTTTGAAATCTCTTGTCTTTTCTTGTCGAAATTGATGAAATTAAATATTGTTTTTAGTAAAATGTAGTTGGTGAATATAATGCGAGTAGAATATTTTATAAATGAAATGCTTAGAAAAGTGGATTTTGCAATTATTAATACATATTTAGTTAAGAATAAAAAAAAGAAAAAATGACTTATTTTGGTAGTGGGACATATATTGACAAAATACTCTAAAATAGTATATAATTTTTATTGTTAGAAGGTGAATGTTTTGTATAGTGATAGATTATATTTGACTCCTCAAGAAATTTTAGAGAAAGAATTTAAAATTGATGCGAGAGGATATCGACCTCAAGAAGTCGATAAGTTTTTAGATATGGTCATTAGAGATTATACGGAATATTCTAATATTGTAAAGCATTTAGAAAAAAGTATTAAAGATTTAACTGATGATAATATTAAACTTAAACAAGAAATTAGACGCTTGCAAGAAGTAGCAGCTAGTAATAGTGATACACCATCTAGAAGTGCAAGTAATGTCGACCTTCTAAAAAGAATTAGTCAGTTAGAAAAAGTAGTGTATGGAAATAATGAATAATTTTTAGGCAAATGCTGCATATTTTGTTATGTAGAGGAAAGTCCATGCTCACACAATCTGTGATTGATTGTAGTGTTCGTGCCTAAGGAAACAATAACTTAGGGTAGCGTAAGCTAACGGCATCGAGGAGGCCTTAAATGGTTTTAGTAGATATAAAGTGCCATAGAGACGAGTTGCTTTGGAAACGAAGCAAGTGGAACGCGGTAAACCCCACGAGTGAGAAACCCAAATTTTGGTAGGGGAGCTTTCATGATGGAATCAAACAAAATGAGAGCCTATATATAGGAGATAAATATTTGCCACTTTACGTAAGTAGAGTACAGAACATGGCTTATTAAAATTATTTTTTTATTTTCATAAAAAAGGAGTGGAAAGTTTTGAACGAGATCGGTGAAGCCCTCAAGTACGCGAGAGAATCTTCGGGTGTTAGTTTGAATGAAGCCAGCAAAGACCTAGACATAAAGCCAGAAATACTCGAGAATATTGAAGATGGAAGGACTGGAGCTTTTAAAGACATATATGAATTAAAAGATTATATAGCAAGTTATGCTAAATATTTAGGTTTAGATGAAAATCAATTAATTGATGAATTTAATGAATATATGTTTGAATATACTTCAAAAATTCCTATTAAAGAGATTGAAAAAACAATTGAGTTAAAAATTAAAGAAGAAAAAAAAGATGAAAAAGTAGTTTCTCCTTATACTAGAGAAAAGAAAAAATATAATAATTGGGTATATGTTGTTATTTATGTTGTTATATTTTTAATGATTATTGTGGCAATTTTTTGGTCTGTAAAACAAGTTACAATTAATAAAAGCGTAACAGATACAATAAGTTATAGAAGGTAGGTAGTATATGAAAAATATGAATTTGCCAAATAAGATTACTGTTGTAAGAATTGCCTTGTCAGTAATTATTATAGTAATAATGTTAATACCTTGGTATTCTTTGGGTGTTGAATGGCCGGTATATCAAGTTGGTAATGTGCAAGTAGATTTAAAATATATAGTAGTTGGTATTTTATTTTTAGTTGCTTCGTTATCAGATTTTCTAGATGGTTATTTGGCTCGTAAAAATAATCAAGTAACAGATTTTGGTAAAGTTGCAGATGCCATTGCTGATAAAATATTAGTTAATGGTTTATTAATAGTTCTTGCATATGAAAGAATTATTTCCATAATTATTCCAGTAGTAATTATTACAAGAGATATTGTAGTTGATTCTTGTAAGATGATTTCTGGTAATCATGGTAAAGTTGTAGCAGCATCAATTATGGGAAAACTTAAAACTATTTGTATGATGTGTGGGGTAACATTGATATTATTTTATAATTTGCCATTTGAACTTATCAATTTCCCACTTGCAGATTTATTTTTAATTGCTGCAACAATTTTATCTGTTGTATCAGGTTGTCAGTATTATTATAATTCAAGGGAGTTTTTATTTCCAAAAGAAGGAAAAGCAGCTAAGAAATAGTTGCTTTTTTTGTGTTATGTCCTAGACATTTTTTTAAATTAGTCATAGGATACACTAGAAAGGAATGGAGATATATGAATTATTATAATGAATCGAAGACTTATGAATCTGAAACTAAGAAAGGTTATGATAAAACAAATATGCATGTAGGAATGGATGGTGCTACTTGCAGTTCTGGAATGATGATGGATATGCCAGGATGTGGTTGTGGAATGATGCCAATTTATGAATGTCCACAAGAAAGAGTATGTCATAGATATATTTGTTATGATGTACCTCATATTATGCCATGTAACACTAGAATAATTAACCATCATGTTTATAGACATACTTATAGACCAGAATATACTTATTGTGAAGAAAATGTATGTGAAAATGTATATGATCGTGGATGTTGTTAGTAATTTTGGATTTTTGATGAGATGAACTCTCATCTTTTTTTCTTATTTCATATAATTACCATGGAAAACTTGTTTATTTTATTATATAATAATACATGATGAGGTGAAATATAGTGAATATATTTGGTGAGTATGTTGATTATTTGCAAAAATTAAGTAAAGATAAGTTGCAAGCTATCATCGATGATTATAATGAACTTGGAAGTATTTATAATTTGGATGTTGTGAATACAAAAAAGTTAAAAAAAGATGATTTAATAAAAAAAGTCGATGAACTTAAAAGTGATTATTTTAAATATTGGATTATGTCTTTAGATTTAGATGATTTCAATGTTTTAAAACAATTAACTTTTAAAAAAGTGAATGATGAATTTTTACATGAAAATAGAGATTTTATTAATTACTTGTTAGAAAAAAGTATTTTATTTCAAGAACAAGAGTTAATGATGGCTTGGGATATTAATGCTTTGTTTAAAAGTTTAATTAAAAATAAAGATGTAATTAAGTATGTTAAGACTTGGAATAAAATTTATAAATTAGTTGATGGAATAATTGTTGCTTATGGGGTAGTAAGTAAGAAATACTTTGATATTATTATTGAAGGTATGGAAGATAAAGAGCAAATTATTCCTAAATTAGAATATTATTATAAAAAAGAATATGTAATTGATAATAAAAAGATAATGAGTAATAAACTTACAAGTAAGAAAAGAATTAATAGTTATGTAAAAAATGATAAGTATAAGATGTTTACTAATAAAGAGTTTGGAGAACTTGGTAATAGTACTTATCATCATGGAATAAAGAGTTATAAGAAATTTATTAAAATGCTAAAGAATAATTATGTGTTTAGAAATAGTGATATTGAATTTGTGGATAAAAATATAGTTATTCCATATTTATATAATTCTTTAAATGAAGAAGATGAAGCTCGCAAGAGTTTGGAAGAAACAATAGTAACATTATTTGAATTTAAAGGCGATAAATTAAAGCAAAAGATGTTAGAAGAAGTTATGAAGATAAGGGATGAATTTCCTTTATGGGAATATCGAGGATTTACTAAATTGGAGGTAGGTAATGAAGAATAAAAATGGGTATACAGCGGTAGAACTTATTATAGTTATTGCAGTTTTTACAGTTGGTTATTTTGCGGTGGCTAATACGCTTTCTTATAATTTTGATGTAGATTATGAACAAGATTTATATGATTTGAAGATTGCATCGATTGAAGAACAAGCTACAATTTATGCGGAAGGGCATGCTGATATGTTTGCAGAAAGCAATGATGTTTATATGACAGTTGAGGAATTGGCACTTAATAATGCGATTGTTAGTACTAAAGAAGGTGTAGTTGAAGATCCTAGAAATAGTGAAGAAACATTAAATGATTTGCGTGTTAAAATAACCAATGAGGATGAAAAAATTACTGCTGAAGTATTGGTGTAAATAATGGCAGTAACAAAAACTGATTTTATTAATTTTACAAGATGCCGTAGGTATGTAGCATTAGAAGAAGTTAGACATGAAAAACTAGATGCTGATATTAGTTATGAAGATTATAAAAAACAAGAAGAACGAGATATATTAAAAGAACTTTTGTCGGGGATGTTTGAAGATGAGACTTATGAAGTAGATACAACGATAAAGGTAAATAAACAAATGCAAGCAATGATGCCTTATTATAAGCAAGTGGAAATGGAAGCTGGGAGACTTACCAAGGAATATTTCGGAGGTAAGTCTATTTATGCTGATGCAACATTTAATCAAGAGAGTTTTGAATTTAATAAAAATGGAATTAGATATGTTTGCTATGTCGATATATATAATGAAGTAGATAATGATATAAATATTATCGAAGTTAAGGCAACTACAAGTAGTAAATATGTAAAGTTACAAAGTAATCATAAAAAGGGAGAAAAGTTTTCAATTTTTCATTTTGATAAAAGTAAGAATTGTTATTATTTAAAAGATGAAATAGATGGTTATCCTTTGGAAGAGGAAATGCCTTTGGAAAACTATGCAAAACAAAGAGAAAAATTGTTTGATCGATATAGTGATGTGGGAGGATATGTATTTGACCTTGCTATTCAAAGGTTTATTTTGGAAGGTGAATATAAGGAATCTAATAATGAAGAGGCTTTAAAAAATGTGCATTATTATTTAGCAGTATTAAATCATAATTATGTTTTTGATGGGACTTATGAAAATAAAAAGGCTGTGTATCATCCGGATGAAGATGGAAATGAAATTGTCGTATTTTTTGATTTAACTAAAGTGACAGAAGAGTATCAGAAGATTATTGCGGCGATGGAAGAAAAATTGGAACGTGATATATTTTCTTTAGATGCTGGTAAGTGCCCAATGGGAAAATGGTGTGAACGAAAGAAAGTTAAGGAATGTCCTTATTTAAGTGCAGTGTGTGGCAAAATGATTCCAGCGAAGAATTCTAGTTTAAATTATTTGAATAATGGATCTGGATTTAAAACTTTAGATGGCGAAAAGTTAAAAGGGCTTGAACTAATTAATGAAGGTTATATCAATATGCTAGATATTCCTGAGGAATGGATTGTGCATAAGAAACATCAAATTCAAAGAGATTGTTTAAGATTTGATAGGATTTATATCGATAAAGAGAAGATTAAGGCAGGATTAAATTGTTTGGAATATCCGATATATCATTTGGATTTTGAAACGATGCCTTGTCCAATGCCACGGTTTAGAGGAGAAAAGCCTTACATTCAGTCGCCGTTTGAATTTAGTTTGCATATTGAACGGGAACCGGGGGTATGTGATAAAGAAAAAGATAATTATATATTTTTGGCAAAGACTTTCGATAATGATGAAAGAGAAGAATTGGTTAAAGCATTATGTAAATATATTGATCCATCAAAGGGAACTTTATTTGCACAGAATGTGGCTTTTGAAAAAGGACGTATCAAAGAACTAGCAGGAATTTTTCCGGAATATAAAAATCAGCTCATGGCTATGTATGAAAGAGGTTTTGATTTAATGTGGCTAGTCAATACTAAATCAGACTTATATGAGGAATTAGGTTTTGATAAGGAAAGGGCAAGTTTACCAAATTATTATAATAAGGATTTGAGTGGGTCTTTTTCGATTAAAAAAACTCTTCCAGTCTTTAGTGATCTATCTTATAAAGATTTGACAGTTAAAAATGGAACGGAAGCAATTGTTGCTTATGCTACTTATAATAGTATGACAAAAGAGGAATATGATTTATATTATGAAGCATTAAGGATATATTGCCAACAAGATACTTGGGCGATGGTAGTAATATTGGAGGCTTTAAGAAAATTGTGTCAATAAAGTGTCAAAAAATTAAGTTTTTATTGCATTAAAATGGAAAAAGTATATACTATAATAGTATGAAGAAGGAAGTGGGTTTATGTTATATCCATCAATTGATAAATTACTTAATATAGTTGATTCAAAGTATAAGTTAGTTCATGTTGCTTCAATTAGAAGTAAACAAATGCTTGAAAATAATCATTTTCAAATGAAGGAAAGTGATTATAAGAATAAGAAAGAATTAGGTAGAGCACTTGAAGAAGTTGAAGCTGGATTAATAAAAATCGTTGAAGAAAAGTAAAAAATGTAGGTTTGTCAAACATAAGTGACAGAGTCACGACAAACCAACTATAGATTATTTTGACTTGTCAAAATAATC
>CALVIU010000023.1 GCA_944331835.1 uncultured Bacilli bacterium
TATGACTACAAACAAGGTTTACCTTTGTTTGTTATCCACATTATAAATCGGTATCATTTTAACTAATGTTTAACATCAGTTAAACTTAAGTTTCGAAGATCATCGATAAATTGTTGCATAACAGTTATATAATCACTACTACCTTCAACGAAACTAGCCATAGAACTTACATCAATAGTATTAGCCTCATAATCTTCAATTATACTATTAATACTATCAGTATAATTATCATCAAGGACAATTATTGTATCATATGTTCCTTCATCAAATTCATCACGAACTGAGTTAAGTGTGCTTTCTGTAACTGTTTCTTCATCTAAAGATATAACTTCAAACCCATAATTTTCTAAATATTTGAATACATCATTACTTACTATTAAGGTATTAGTTCCATTTTCTCTGGCTTCTTTTCCAATTGCTC
The DNA here is from genome assembly GCA_944331835.1 of uncultured Bacilli bacterium. Lineage (GTDB taxonomy): Bacteria > Bacillota_I > Bacilli_A > RF39 > UBA660 > Onthocola_B. The sequence goes on from CALVIU010000023.1 coordinate 422, forward strand.
TTAAGTCAGCATCTTTAAGTGATAATATTTCCGCTAGTTCATCGTATTTGCCTTTGACATAATCGATGATTGTTGTACTTTCTAAGTATTCGATTAGATAATCTTTAATGTTTTTAGCAAGCATTAAGTAGTTATTAGGACTCATCCATAATTCTTCAATGCCATAAGTGTAATTAAGACCATTTGAAACATCGATTATAAGTAAATTATCATTGATATTTATCATATCTTTAGCAATATTTTTTTCATTGCCTAATCCATTATAGATAAATAAATCACTTTTAGCATATTCTCGCAATTGTTTTTCAGTTAGTTCATAATTTGAAACATCAGCACCATTAGGGTAGATACTATCAACCTCAGCATAGTCACTATATAAGAACTCCGTCAAATATCCAATAGGATAGACAGTTGTATAAATAGTAGCATCTTCTAAACTATCTTTAGTTAGGCTACAGCCGGTTGTTAAAAAAATTGCTAGTACGAGCAAAAATCCTTTTTTAATTAAATTCATTTAATATTATTTTCCTTTCTTACTACAGGATCGAATCCAAATCCACCATGAGGACGGCATCTTAAGATTCTTTTAATCCCCAATTTTATTCCTTTTATTACTCCATATTCTTCGATTGCTTCAATTGTATATTCACTACAAGTTGGTGTAAAACGACACATGCTATGAGCATGAAGGGGAGTAACTTGATACGCTCTTATCAAATAAATACATATTTTTTTCAGGGAAACATCACCCATAAAGATTTTACTATAAAAATAGTGTTTTGTAAATGTTTTCAAATGCGTAAAAATTTGCTATAATTAATTAGGATTGGATTTGGTAGGATGAATTTTTTGGAAAAATTTAATATTAAATTTAAAAATAAGAAACTTCTTAGTGTTGCTCTTACTCATAGTAGTTATGCCAATGAACATAAGGGTTGTGAGAACTATGAACGGCTAGAATTTTTAGGAGATGCCGTTTTAGAGGTTGTCACAAGTGAGTATTTTTATTTGCATACCGACTATAAGGAAGGACAAATGACTAAGCTTAGAGCAAGTTATGTTTGTGAAAAAGCCTTGGCAACCTATGCTAAAGAAATTGGTATTGATAAGGAAATTAAACTGGGACATGGCCAAATGCACAATCTAAATGATACGATTATTGCTGATGTTTTTGAAGCAGTAGTAGGAGCGATTTATTTAGATCAAGGATTTGATGTGGTTAAAAACTACATTGATACAATCATTGTTCCTTATATTAAGAAGAATATTGATTTTAATGCCGATTACAAAACAAAGTTGCAAGAATTAGTGCAAACTGGTAAGAAGTCACTAGAATATGAAATAGTTAATGAATATGGAGAAGCCCATAAGAAAGTGTTTGAAGTAGTTGTCAAAATTGATGATATTATTTATGGAAGAGGAAAGGGTAGTAGCAAAAAAGAAGCTGAACAAATGGCGGCTTTAGATGCTTACAATAAGAGTCATAGGTGATTTATGTATTTAAAAAGTATACGAGCGCAGGGATTTAAATCATTTGCAGATAAACTTGATTTGGAAATTAACCCAGGGATAACTGGTATTGTTGGACCTAATGGAAGTGGTAAGAGTAATATCGTCGATGCTGTTCGCTGGGTTCTCGGGGAACAATCTGTTAAGCAGTTGCGTGGTTCTAATTCGATGAGTGATGTTATATTTAGTGGAAGTGAATCTCGCGAACCGCAAAAAAGGGCTATGGTTGCTTTAACTTTTGATAATAATGATAAGTACTTACATAGTGATTTTAACGAAGTAGAAATTAAAAGAATCGTTTATTCGACGGGAGAAAATGAATATTATATCAATAACTCACGAGTACGTCTTAAAGATATTACAGACCTTTTTATCGATTCGGGAGCAGGTTCTAGTGCTTTTAATATTATATCTCAAGGTAATGTAACAGATATTGTAAATAGTAAATCTAGTGATCGCCGAGTTATATTTGAAAGTGCTGCTGGAGTTTTAAAATATAAAAGAAGAAAAGAAGAATCTTTAAAAAAATTAGAAAAGACTGAAGAAAATTTAACAAGAATAAAACTTATTATCACAGAATTATCGAAGACAGTTACTCCTTTAAAAGAACAAAGTATTGTTGCGAAGAAATATAAAGAAATTAAAAGTGAGTTAGAAAATATCGATATTGCTTTAATTGTTAAAGATATTAATGCTATAAATAGTGAATATAATGTGTTAAAAACAGAAATAGAACATTTAAAAGAATCTTTAATGTCTTTAAAGACTAGTGAAAATGATGCTGAACTAGAAAAAATTAAATTAAAAAATATTGAATTAGAAGATAAAATTAATGAAAAACGAGAAGAGTTATTACGAGTTAGTGATACTTTAAATAGTTTAAATAGTGAAAAGCAAATAACTTTAGAAAGACAAAAATATGAAGTCGATAATAAAAGAATTGATGATAACTTGCTTAAATTAAAGGAACAAGAATTATCTTTAAAGAAAAATATCGATGTTGCTACTCGTGATGTTGCAGATATTGAAGCAAGTATTAGTGAAGAACGTAAGAAAGGCGAAGATGTTAAAGATAAATTGTTAGTATTAAAAGTCAAGAGAAGTAATGCTAATAATTCTTTAATGGATGCTAATAAAAGAGCATTTTTATTGCAAAATAAAATTGATATTTTAGAAAATAATATAACGAATGCCGAAAATACACCGGTTTCTGTTAGAAATATTTTAAATAATCCCAGGCTTTATGGAATTCATAATACGATTGGAAAACTAATAGAAATACCTGATAAATTAGTTGTAGCAGTTGATGTTGCTTTAGGTAATGCTGCAAATTATATTGTGGTTGATGATGATATATCAGCAATTAATGCTATAGATTTTTTAAAAGAACGCAAGTTAGGAAGAGCAACATTTTTCCCAATAAATATTATTAAATCACGTTATGTTAGTAGTGATGTAATCGATAATATTAAAAATATTCATGGATTTTTAGGTGTTTTATCAGATATGGTTTCATTTGATGAAAAGTATCGTAATATTATTGAAAATCAATTAGGACAAGTATTGGTTGTCGAAAATGCTAATACATTAAATGTTTTAGGTAAACTTATTAATTATAAATATCGAATAGTTTCTTTAGATGGCGAAATTCAACATGCCGGAGGTTCAATCACCGGAGGAACTTCTAAGAAAAATACGATGCTAAATGAAAAAAATGAACTTAATAAATTAAAAGATGAGTTTAATAAATTGAATGTTAGTATAAATACTCAGACTAAAGAATTAGAAGAGTTAGATAAAGAAATCGCTGATGCTGAAGAAAGAGAAGTTGTGCTTAATAAATATGTTATTTTATTGAATGATGAATTATTTAATAAAAAAACTACATTAAGTAGATATACAGAAGAATATAAAAATTTAACTAGTGAAATGGCTGGTATGGAAGATTTAAAATCTAATAAGTTAAATGACCACTTAGTTGAATTGTTAGAAAGCATTAATAAAACTAGTAAGGATAAAGAATTACTTGAAAAAGATATTAAAAATCTAAAAAGAGAAAAAGATGAAGTTAGTGATGAAATTAATGCTATGGAAAAAAGTATTAGAGAAGCAAATAGCAATTATAATACTGTAAATAATGAACTTAAGAATAAAGAAGTCTTAAGTGGTAAATTAGAAGTAAAACTTGATAATTTGTTAGATACTTTAAATGATGAATACAATCTTACATTTGATTATGCTAGTGTGTCTTATACTTTAGATATGGATGCTGATTTGGCACGTGAGAAAGTTATATCTTTAAAGAAGGAATTAAGTAGTCTAGGAGATGTCAATTTAGGTTCAATTGATGAATATGAAAGGTTAAGTAAGAGATATGATTTTCTAGAAAATCAAAAGAGTGATTTAGAAAATTCTAGTACGGAACTTAAAGATATTATTCATCAAATGGATGATATTATGGTTGAAAAGTTCCAAAAGTCATTTAATGAAATTAGTACTTCATTTACTGATATTTTTAAACTTATGTTTAAGGGAGGTAAAGGAGAATTAAAACTTAGTGATCCAGATGATTTACTTAATACGGGAATTGATATTATAGCTATTCCTCCGGGAAAGAAAATTAATTCCCCAGTATCTTTAAGTGGGGGAGAAAAGGCTCTTACAGCAATATGTTTATTATTTGCAATGCTTCGTGTTAAACCTTCACCATTTGTAATTCTAGATGAAGCTGAAGCGGCCCTAGATGAGGTAAATGTCGATATGTTTGGTAAATACTTATCACATGAAAAAGCAAATAGCCAGTTTATTGTCATAACGCATAAAAAAAGAATGATGGAATATGCTGATTCATTATATGGTATAACCATGCAAGAATCTGGAGTAAGTAAAATAGTTAGTGCTAAATTAGAAGACTAAAAAACTACTGATTGAAACTCAATCAGTAGTTTTAAATTTCCCGCATTTTTTCTTTATTTTTATAGGGATTTTTAGGGTCAATCTTATCAGTAAATAAGATGCCATCTAGGTGGTCAATTTCATGTTGGAAGGCTACTGCTAAATCTTCACGCACTCTGATAGTTTTTTTGTTTCCTTCATAATCGTAATATTCGACAGTTACTCTGGCGTGCCTTGGGACAATTCCCTCAACTGGTCGGTTGACACTCAAACAACCTTCGCCTTCGCCGACATAAATTAATTCTTCACTTTGACTAATAATTTTTGGGTTAATTATAATATATTCTTCAAAAGTATGGTCTTCACGTTCATTAGCAATAACAAATATTCTTTTTAATTTTCCTAGTTGAACGAAAGCCATACCCATGCCAGCTCGTAAATCATATTTTTCAGCGATTTTTTCATCTTGACTCATTTCTAAATATTTTATTGTATCTTCAGCAAGTCTTCTATCTTCTTTACTTACTGGAAATGTTACATCATTACTTTTTTGATGTAATATTTTATGTTTTTCATCTAATATTTTAATATTTGGTAGTTTCATTTGCATCACCTGGAGTTATTTTACCAAATTCCGACAAAAAATGCAAAAAAAAGGAGCTATGCTCCTAGAGTTTATTAATTGTTGTTATTATTCCAAGACCATCCAGCCCCTAAAATGATAACTAGTAAAATAAATAATACAATCCAAATAGCAGCACCGATACCATAGCCGCTAGTATAACCAGCATAAGAGCCACAGCATGGATTTTGGTATCCGTATCCGCCGTAACCTCCACCATAGTATCCGTTATTTCCATAATAATACATATATATACCTCCTTATCTATTATAATTTATTATTAATGGTCATTTTTTGACATTAAAATTACCTAAAAATTTAAAAATTTAATGAAATTTCTAGATATTGTGTTAAAATTAGGTTAGGAGAATATTTATGCGTAAGTTATTTTCAAAAATGGATATACCACTTTTAATATTAACTATTTTTTTTATTGTGGTAGGTTTAGTTATGATTTACAGTGCATCTAGTGTATCTAGTGTTGTTAGATATGGTTATGCGCCATACCATTTTTTTGTTAGACAAGCAATATTTGTAGGTGTGTCTTTAATTTTTGGCATAACTTTAATTATAAAATTACCAACTAGAACTTATCAGTTCTTAGCCTGGCCAGCATTAATTGCTATTATTTTGGCTTTGGCGTTTTTATTTATCAATGGGAAGATGACTAATAATGCTGTAAGTTGGTATGATTTAGGTTTTTTTAGTTTACAACCTAGTGAATTTGCTAAATCAGTTTTGATTGTATTTTCCGCAATATATTATAATAAACTCCATTATCGAAAAGTAAAAAATATTTATGCTTACTTAGTTCCTTTAGCATTTGGAGCAATTGTGGCGGGGCTTGTTGCTATGCAACCAGATTTGGGAAGTGCTGCTATAATTGCAGGTATAGTATTTTTAACATTTATTAGTGTCCCGATGGTTCAAAATAATATGATTAGGGTAATCAAAGTTTTAGCAGTAGGGTTAGTTATTGCTGTAATAGTTGTTTTATATTCTGGTACTGATTTACTTAATAGCATGCAAATGGATCGTCTTACATTTCAAAATCCTTGTTCGAGATATACTGAAACAACAGGCTATCAAGTGTGTAATGGCTTTATTGCCATAAATAATGGTGGCTTGTTTGGAGTAGGTTTAGGTAATTCAACTCAAAAATATTTGTATTTGCCGGAGAGTCATACTGACTTTATATTCCCAATTATCGTTGAAGAACTTGGGTTAATATTTGGTATATTTTTAATACTATGTTATGTTTTTATGTTATTTAGAATTTTAAAAATTGCTAAGGAATCAGAAAATTTGCGTTGTTCAGTTTTAGCATATGGTACATTTTGGTTTTTGACGCTCCATATCCTAATCAATTTATTGGGAATTTTGGCTCTTATTCCATTGACGGGAGTACCATTACCACTTCTTAGTTATGGAGGAAGTTTCACAGTAAATGTTATAGTTATGCTCTTTATTGTTCAAAGAGTAAATATCGAAAATAAAATAAATAAGACTAAAAGAGAAATAAAAGCTCTTTAGTTGTGGTTGACAACCAATTACTTATATATTAAAATTGTTTTAGTAATAAAAAAATAAAGAGGGAGAGAAAATGGAAGAAAAATATTTACCTATTGGTTCGATTGTTAAATTAAAAAATAATGATAATGAAATTATGATTGCTGGATATTATTCAGTGGAATATAATGATATGGTTGAAATATATGATTATTTAGGGTGCTTATATCCGGAAGGATTACTTTTAAAGAATGATTTTATTTCTTTTAATCATGATGATATTGCTAATTGTGTATTTAAAGGATTTGAAAATGAAAAATTTGTAGCTATGAAGAAAAAATTCTTAAATGATGGTATAGAAGAAATTTCCGAAGAAAATAGTTCTTTGGATATAAGAAAAAATAACGATGATATTCTTGAAATAGTGGAAGATAGTCCTAATAATAATGTTTCAATATTTGCTACAGTAGAAACAGAAAATTTAGATGATGATATTGTTGCTAAAACAAATGCTGAGGTAAATAAATTATTTGATAATAATACTAATTTCTTTTCTACTGAAGAAGATGTAAAAAATTCAAATGAAGATGAAACTATTGAACCATTACAAATGATTTCAGAGGAACCTAAAAAAGAAGAATTTACAATGCCACATTATCGATTTGATGAAAATGGTATAATTATTAGTGAATAACGTAAGTTGTTCTTTTTTTTAACTAAAAAAAATGCTATATTAGTGATGGTGATTTTAATGCGTAAAACAGTTTTGATTACTGGGGGTTCTCGAGGTCTTGGAGCATCTATCAGTAGGATTTTTGCTCAAAATAATTATAATATTATAATAAATTATAAGGAAAGAGATATTAATGCTGTTAATTTAAAAGAAGAGTTAGAAAGTAGTTATAATGTAGATGTTTTATTAGTTAAGACAGATATATCAGTTGAAGAAGAAGTAAAAGAGATGTTTCAAAATATAATACAAAAATATCCTAAAATAGATGTATTAGTAAATAATGCTAGTATTGCATTAGATAATGATTTAGATAATAAAGATGCTTTAGAATTTAAGCGGGTTTTAGATGTAAATTTATTGGGGACTTATTTGGTTATTAAATATTCATTAGATTTATTTGATATAGGTTCTATTATCAATGTTGCTAGTACAAATGGTATTGATACCGGATATATTGAATCAATCGATTATGATGCATCTAAAGCAGGAGTTATTGCTTTAACTCATGATTTTGCACGAGTATTAGCACCAGATATACGTGTTAATGCAGTTGCTCCAGGATGGATTAATACTGATATGACTAGTAATTTAAATCCAGAGTTTAAAAAAAATGAAATAGATAAAATACTTTTAAAAAGATTTGCTGATCCTGAAGAAGTGGCTAAAGTAGTTTTCTTTTTAGCAAGTAGTGATGCAAGTTATATAAATGATTCAATAATTAGAGTGGATGGTGGTAAGTGTGCATGATGAATTAGTTAATAAGACGGAAGAAAAAATTCAAAGTGTTTTTAAGAATATTGAAGAAGTTGCTTATTTTAATAGTAAAAAAGTGCTTGATGCTTTTTGGAGAGAAAATATAAGTGAAATTCATTTTAATGGAACTACCGGTTATGGTTATGGAGATTTAGGTAGGGATGCTTTAGAAAGAGTATATGCTAGGATATTTAAATCAGAAGATGCTTTAGTTCGTAATCAATTTATATCTGGTACTCATGCATTAAGTACAGCATTTTTTGCTCTTCTTAGACCTGGAGATACACTTTTGTCAATAACAGGTAAGCCATATGATACTTTAGATTCTATTATTGGTTTTAATGATAATGCTAGTAGTTTAAAATCATTTGGTATAAAGTATGAACAAATAGATTTAATAGATAATGATTTTGATTATGAAAGTATTAAGAGTAGAGTTGCTAAAAATGATATTAAAGTAATTGAAATTCAAAGATCTATTGGTTATTCTCTTCGTAAGAGCATAAGTATTGATGCATTAGAAAAAGTAATAAAAATAATAAGAGAAGTAAATAAAGATGTAATTATTATGGTAGATAATTGTTATTGTGAATTTGTTTCTAAAAAAGAACCAATAGAAGTGGGGGCAGATATTTGCGTTGGTTCTCTTATTAAAAATTTAGGGGGAGGAATTGCATCGAATGGCGCTTATATAGTAGGTAGAAGTGATTTAATTCATTTGTGTAGTGAAAGATTAAATGTTGCTGGAGAAGCCAAAGAAGTAGGTCCTAGTTTGGGGGCTACTAAAAGTTTTTTTCAAGGCCTTTATATGGCGCCGTCAGTTGTTGCTAATAGTCTAAAGACTGCAGTGCTTGCAGCATGTTTACTTGAAGAATTAGGTTATCAAGTAAGCCCTAAATGGAATGAAGAAAGGGCAGATATTGTTCAAACTATAATATTTAATGATTCTAATAAATTAATAAAATTTGTGCAAGGTATTCAAAAAGGAAGTGCAATTGATGCTAATGCTTTAGCACAAGCCTCTGATATGCCAGGATATGATGATAAAATAATTATGGCATCAGGTTCATTTACTCAAGGCTCATCAATTGAACTTTCTTGTGATGGCCCAATACGTCCACCATATGTAGCTTATTTACAAGGAGGGCTTACTTATGAGTATGGTAAGATAGGAGTAATTAAAGCCATTGAGAATTTAGAGAAGAATTAGTTCTTCTTCTTTTAATATAAAATAAATCTTAGACAAAATTTGCATATTGATTTTTAAAAATATTTTTTCTATAATATTTATATAGCCTAGAGGCGTCATTCAACTTTTTAGGTTTAGACATCGTTCGGCATAATTTGTAATTTTTATTTGTTATACTTTAGTTGGAGGTTTATTTCATGTTAAGATTTAAAGAAATGGATGATAAGAAAAAAAGAATGTTTATTATAGTAAGTGTACTTGTAGTATTTATAGGTATATCTTTTGCTTATGTAGTAGCTCAAATATCCGGAGGAGCAATAGGTAATGCTAATATAACAGCAGACACAACCGATAACTTACAATTTAATATTGATAAAGACATAACTTTAAATCCCACTCAATTTAATGTAGTTGAAGGTGGCGGAGGACATTCAGATACAGCAACAGGAACTGCATCACTACTTGCTAATTCAACAAATAAGAGTGCAACATTTGATTATTATGTATATTTTTTAATAAATACAAATGAATACATCTATACAACAGAAGATAACAAGCCAGAGATAGTACTTACTATAACAGATCCAGAAGGAAATCCCGTTACAAAACTTGCAAATAGCGATTTAAAATATGTTGAAGCTGAAAATGCTGATGGAACTATTACTAAAGGTTTTGATATAACAACAGCATCTGGTCTAATTAATATAGCAAGCAATTATGAAATAACATCAAGTTCAAGTACAGATGCAACAGAACAAGATTGGATATTTACAGTAACGTTTATAAATTTAACAACCAATCAATCAGAAAATGGCGGGAGTACATTAGATGCTGAAATAATATTAAGCAGGGGTGAGACAAATTATCATGAAATATGTGAGCCAGGCACAATGGCATGTGATATAGCAAGGTTATATAACGAAGAAAATCCAGAAACAAATGGATTATATTATCATAATGGAATAATAGTAGATGAAAATGAATATTGTATGTTTGAAGGTAATCAAGTAGTAAGTTTTCCTGATGTTACACCATCAACAAGCACAGAAGATTGTAATACAGTTTATTCATTTGCAGGTATGTATTATGATGCATCAGTAATTACTGGTGGCTTAGAAGAAGGCATAGTTGAAGAAGTAACATGGGATAGTGTTAATAGTGTATGTGAAACAACTAGTGGTATTCCTGTATATAATGATAGTGCAACAGCAGTATCCCAAGAATCATGTAATGGATATGCAGCAATAGCGGATGATACTGAAGCAGTTATAATGGTAAATGTTGGTAGCGGAACCGTGGAACAATTATCCTTTGATGCAGAAGATTATTCATATAGATATGCAGGGGCAAATCCAAATAATTATGTATGTTTTGGAAGTGATGAAGAAACATGTTCAGCAGAAAATCTATATAGAATCATCGGTGTATTTGATGGAAAGGTAAAATTAATAAAGAGTGATTATACAACAAGTGCAATGTTAGGAACAGACGGAAGAGATTATTATGGTACTTATTCAAATTCAACTACAAATTATAAAGGAAGTATGGATACAAGTACAATAGCAGGATATAGATGGAATTATGATACTAGTGTAAGTGCGAGTGGTTCAAATAACTGGACAACAAGTGAATTTAATACAATAAATTTAAATACAAATTATTGGAATTATTTAGGTTCAACATGGCAAAACTTAATAACAGAAACAACATGGCATCTGGGAGGAATGACTTTAAGGGATAATACAGCCAAAGCATTTTATGATGGCGAAAGAAATAATGCAGTATATGGAAGCAATCCAACAACATATACTGATGAAATAGGATTAATGTATCCAAGTGATTATGGTTATGCCGCAAGTCCAGATGCGTGGGTAACAAATTTAGGTTCGTATAACAGTTTAACAATAAAAGCAAATAATTGGCTGTATATGGGATTAATTGAATGGACGATAACTCCGATTTCATCGAGCAGTACCGGCGTGTTTATTGTGTTCAGCGATGGCCGCTTGAGCAATAGCAGCGCTCGCATCGGGTATGCCGCTAGACCAGTCTTTTATCTGAAATCTAATGTAGCATTACAAGGAGGAAGTGGAACTTCAAGTGATCCATATCGCCTTGCAGTGTGATGACTTTTAAGCCTCCGCCGGCGGCAGTCTCCGCCCGGAGGCCGCCGAGTTATCAACATAAAATAAGTCGCAAATCTGCGGCTTATTTTAGTGTAAATGTAACTTCTGGATTTTTGCTTTCTTCTTCACTCCAGGTTGTTCGGTCGTTTTTGAAGTCAATTAGTTTTAGGGCATTACCTAGAGCCATTAGGAAACTTACTGGTTGGCGTAGTTCACTCCATTTTTCGCCATTATCTAGGAATTTCATGCCTTCATAAGTTGTGGCAGTGTGAACTAAAGAAATAAGATTATATATTTCTTCGGCATGACTAGCCAATTTTTCTTTATCAAATGGGTAGTCGACCATTAAAGCTTCACCAATGATGGTATCTTTGTTTTCCCAGGGTTTAGGGCCGTGGGCTAGGCAATCGCTCCAGATACTTTTAACTTTATCTTTAAAGGTACTAGTAGCACTTTCTTGTTTAGTTTCTGTTTTGTCAAGACCATCTATAACATTTAATATGGATTGGGCGCCAACTAATAAGTTACCGTCAACTTTTTGAGCGGGAACTCTAAAATAAAATTCTTGATATTTTTCTTTTCCCATAAATGATTCCCCCTTTTTTTGTGTGCTATTTTAACATTTTCAATGGTGTTTGTCAATTTTTTGAAAAATTAGCAGTTATATATTGACAAGTGCTAAGCATAATATTATAATGTATTTAGCACTGTGAAAGATTAAGTGCTAAAGAGGTAAGATTATGGATGAAAGAAGAAATAATCTATTAAAAGAGATTGTGGAAACTTACATTAAAACTGCCAAACCGGTAGGGTCAAAAGCCTTGTGTAGCAAATTTGATTGTTCTAGTGCAACAATCAGAAATGAAATGGCTGTTCTTGAGGATTTAGGCTATATTGAAAAAAATCATATTTCTTCGGGAAGAGTGCCAAGTGAAAAAGGCTATCGCTATTATGTCGAACATTTGATGGAAGCGGAAAAGATTACTGGTAGTGATATGTTAAAGTTGCAGCAAATATTTGCTAATAATGAATTAGAACTTAGTGATGCTATTACTAAATGTATGGAAATAATTAGTGATATAACTAATTATACAAGTATAGTTCTTGGTAAGAGTAGTGCCGATAATAATTTGTTACAAGTAAATATTATTGCTTTAAGTGATTATCAAGTAGTTGCAGTTGTTTGTACTGATAAGGGTAATGTTGAAAATAAGATGTTTAATCTTCCAGGTAATATCAATGTTAATGAAGTAATTAAAACTAGTGAAATAATTAATAAGATGTTAGTTGGTACTCCGATTAATGAAGTAAGTGATAGATTAGAAACGGAAGTTAAACCAGTCATTAAAAGACAAATCCGGCAGTATGAAACAGTGTATAATATCTTCTATGATGCTTTTAGTGATTTTGTAAGTAATAATAGTAATATTCATGTAAATGGGCGAGCTAAAATATTTGAACAGCCAGAATATAATGATGTTGCAGAACTTAAAAGACTTGCTAATAAATTAGAAGATATTGATTTCATTGAAAAAGTTAGTCAAGGTGATGACGATGAAAATGAAATTAAGATATATATTGGTGATGAATCAGAATTTGATCCAAATGTAACTATTATTAGAAAGAAATATCACATTAATGGTGAAGATGGTACAATTGCAGTAATCGGTCCAAAAAGAATGGATTATGGAAGAATTGTAAGTTTGCTCGAATATGTCGATGAAAAGTTAGATAGCAGAAAGGAAAAAGATGGAAAAGACTGAAGAAAAAGTTAAAGTTAAAAATATAAAAGAAAAGAAAAAAACAGAAAAAAAGAAAATAAATAAAGAAAGTGAAATAGAGAAAAAGTTAAGAGAAGAAAATACAAATCTTAATGAAAAAGTATTAAGAATTAGTGCAGAAATGCAAAATATGCGTCGTAGATATGAAGAAGAAATAAGTAATATCTACAAGTATGAAGGGGAAGAATTAATAGTCAAGTTGCTAGCAATCGTCGATAATTTTGAAAGAGCAATTAGTCTTGATGATCGCGATTTAACTGATGAACTTTCTAAGTTCTTAAGTGGATTTAAAATGATTTATACAAATTTACTTAATATACTTGATAGTATGGAAGTGAAAGTTATAGATTGTCAAGGGTTAGAATTTGATCCAAATAAGATGGAAGCAGTTTTAACGGAAAAAGATGAAAATCTACCTGCAAATGTAGTATTAGAAGTATTACAAAAAGGATATACATATAAAGATAAAGTTATTCGGGTTGCTATGGTAAAAGTAAATGAATAATACAAAGTATATTAATATAAGTTCATGGGAAATATGTGATAGTCCGGATGGTTTTATTCCAGTAGATAAAGGAATAGCTAAAACAATTTGTATGTTGAATAAAAAGGGATATATAACTAGTTCTAGTTGTGAAGGACATCATGATATTAAGTTCGTCGATATAGATGAAGTTGATATTGCATATTTAGATGAATTTAAAGATGATCCTCGGGCAATAATCAAAAATATCAATGATGATACCTTTGATTATTGGGCGGAAGTATTTGGTACTTCGGTATATGTAGTATTTGCTGATGATTATGAGTTACCAAATATTCCGAAAGGATTTAAGTTTGAAGATAATACTTTGAGACATAATATCGAGTATTATGATAGTAACTTAAAAAGAAGAGAAATCTCTTTGATTAAAGAAGAGATTAGAAAATATAATAAAATACTCTATGAGTGGGCAAATAATTTGCCAGATAATAAAAGGAAGGATGATTAAATATGAGTAAAATAATAGGTATTGACTTAGGAACTACTAACTCATGTGTAGCAGTTCTAGAAGGAGGAGAACCAAAGGTTATTCCTAATGCTGAAGGAAATCGTACAACTCCATCAGTAGTAGCCTTTAAAGGTGATGAAGAATTAGTTGGGGAAGTTGCTAAAAGACAAGCGGTAACTAATGTTAAAAATACAATTTCTTCAATTAAAAGAAAAATGGGTACTAGTGAAAAAGTAGAAGCAAATGATAAGAAATGGACACCAGAAGAAATTAGTGCCAAGATTCTTGCTAAACTTAAAAAAGATGCTGAGGCTTACTTAGGAGAAAAAGTAACAAAGGCTGTTATAACAGTTCCAGCATACTTTAATGATGCTGAAAGACAAGCAACTAAGAATGCTGGTAAAATTGCTGGACTTGAAGTAGAAAGAATTATCAATGAACCAACCGCTGCTGCTTTAGCATATGGACTTGATAAACAAGATAAATTACAAACTATTTTAGTATATGACCTTGGTGGTGGTACATTCGACGTATCTATCCTTGAATTAGGTGATGGTGTATTTGAAGTAAAAGCAACAAGTGGTAATAACCGTCTTGGTGGAGATGATTTCGATCAAAGAATAGTTGATTATTTAGTTTCTGAATTCAAGAAGGAAAATGGTATTGATCTATCTAAAGATAAGATGGCAATGCAAAGAATTAAGGATGCTGCTGAAAAGGCTAAGAAAGACTTATCAAGTATGACTAATGCTAGCATCAGTTTACCATTCATTGCCCAAAATGATGATGGCCCAGTTCATATGGATGTAACATTATCTAAGGCTAAATTTGAAGACTTATGTCGTGATTTGTTTGATTCAACACTTGAACCAGTTAAGAAAGCACTTAAAGATGCTAAATTAAAAGCAAGTGATATTGATAAAGTAATATTAGTTGGTGGTTCAACACGTATTCCTTATATTCAAGAATTAGTTAAGAAGGAACTTGGTCAAGAACCTAATAAGAGTGTTAACCCAGATGAAGTTGTTGCTATGGGTGCTGCAATTCAAGGTGGAGTTTTAACTGGTGAAGTTGATGACATTGTCTTACTAGATGTTACACCACTTTCACTTGGTATTGAAACACTTGGTAATGTAATGACAGTATTAATTCCAAGAAATACAACAATTCCAACAAGTAAATCGCAAGTATTTAGTACTGCTGTAGATAATCAACCTGCTGTTGATATTCATGTATTACAAGGTGAAAGACCAATGGCTAGTGATAATAAGACTCTTGGAAACTTCCAACTTACAAATATTCCACCAGCAAGACGTGGAGTACCTCAAATTGAAGTTAAATTTGATATCGATGCTAATGGTATAGTTAATGTAACTGCTAAAGATTTAGGTACAAATAAAGAACAATCAATTACTATTACATCATCTACTAACCTTAGTGATGAAGAAATCGATAAGATGGTTAAAGAAGCTGAAGCTAATAAGGAAGCTGATGAAAAACGTAAAGAAGAAGCAGAAATTAGAAATGAAGCAGATTCAAGTGTATTTGCTTGCGAAAAGGCTTTAAATGATCTTGGAGATAAAGTGGATAAGAAAGATAAAGAAAAAGCTGAAGAATTGATTGAAGAAGTTAAGAAAGCTCTTGAAGGTACTGATACTGATGAAATCAAGAAGAAGACTGAAGAATTAAATAAAGTTGCTATGGATTTAGCAGGCAAAGTATATGAACAAGCTGCTAAAGAAGCCCAAGCAAATAGCGCATCAGACGATAACAATAACAACGATGATGATCATGAAAAAGTCGAAGATGCAACTTATGAAGAAAAATAATGAATGAAAGGTAATAAAGGTTCTAGCAATAGAACCTTTATTGGAATTGGAGAGACAAAATGGTAAAAAGATGCGAAATAGATGCTCAATATAAATGGCATATTGAAGATATTATAAGTAATGAAGAAGAGTATGAAAAAATATATACTGAAGTAAAAATGCTTTTAGATAAGATTGCTAATATGCAAGGTATGATTGTAAGTAATGCCGAAAACTTACAAAAATATTTGGAAACTTCTATGCGTTGTGATTATTTGCTTGAAAAAATATATGTTTATTCTTATCTTTATCATTATCAAGATATGTCTTGTGAATTATGGTTGAAATACAAAAATAAAGCAGATAAATTGGTGGAAGAGGCAAGTATTAAAACGTCATTTACCAGAAGTGAATTATTAAGTATACCGTATGAAAAGGTAAAAGAATATTTAAAAGAAAATAAAGATTTGGAAAAATATGCTTTTACTTTAGAAAAAATATTTAGATATCAAAGTCATACTTTAAGTACTAAAGAAGAACAAATTATTGCTGAGGCCGGTAATGCATTTGGTACTCCAGATGAAGTATTTAGTTGTATTGATAATGTCAATATAAATTTAGGTAAAATAAAGGATGAATCTAATAAATTAGTTGAACTTACTAATTCTAATTATATTAAATTTATGAGTAGTAAAAATCGTAATGTTAGAAAACAAGCATTTAATAAAATGTATAAGTTTTTTGGTGGTTTAATAAATACTTTGGCGGCGACATATAAAGGAGTAATTAAAGAAGATTTCTTTTCAAGTCGTGTTCGAAAATTTAATAATCCATTAGAACAAAGTTTATATAGTGATAATATTAATACTTCTATATATGAAAAATTAATAGAAGAAGTTCATCATTTTCTTCCTTTAATGTATCGTTATTTTAAAGTTCGTAATAAGTATTTAGGTATAAAAAGTCATTTATACGATATATATACCGATTTAGGAGAGTTGCCAGCTGCTAAAATTCCTTATGATGAAGGCGTTAAACATGTTATTGCGGCTTTATCTCCTTTAGGGGAAGAATATATCAAAGAGTTAAAACAAGCATTCGCTGATGGTTGGGTTGATGTTTATAATAATGAACATAAAAGAAGTGGAGCATATCAATGGGGAGTATATAAAATTCATCCTTATGTATCTTTAAATTATGAAGATAATTATGATTCTGTCTCAACGCTTGCGCATGAACTAGGTCATGCAATGCATAGTTATTACTCTGATAAATCAAATGACTATCATATGGCCCAATATCCTATTTTTCTTGCTGAAATTGCCTCAACAGTTAACGAAGTATTAATTGATAATTATTTTTATAATAAGGCAACTAGTGATGAAGAAAGAATAGTTTATCTATCAAACTTTTTAGATAAAGTAAGAGCAACTATTTATCGCCAAACGATGTTTGCAGAATTTGAGAGTATTGTTCATGATGAATATCAAAAAAATACACCAATAACTGCTAAGTATTTATGTGATACATATTATGATTTAAATAAATTATATTTTGGTAAAAATGTTGTGATTGATGAAAACATCAAATATGAATGGGCTAGAATTCCGCATTTTTATACACCATTTTATGTCTACAAATATGCAACTGGTCTAATTGTGGCTTTGATTATAGCAAGTGATATTTTAAGTAACGTCCCCGGTGCTAAAGAAAAATATTTGAAGTTTTTAAAGTCGGGAGCAAGTGATTATCCATTAAATATTCTTGCTGAAGTTGGAATCGATATAAGTGATTCTGTAACAATAAGAAAAGCATTCAAACTAATTGAAGATAAATTAGAACAGTTGGAATCATTAATAAATAAGGATGTGTTAAAAGATGAATAAAAAAGATTATTATGAAGTCTTGGGTGTTAGCAAAAGTGCTACTGATGAAGAAATAAAAAGAGCATTTCGTAAACTGGCTAAACAATATCACCCAGATATAAATAAAGAACCTGGTGCTGAAGAAAAGTTCAAAGAAATCGGAGAAGCTTATGCAGTTTTGTCTGACCCTGCGAAGAGAAAACAATATGATCAATTTGGTCATGCAGCTTTCCAAAATGGTGGTGGAGCTTCTGGCGGTTTCTCTGGATTTGATGCTGGAGATATTAATTTAGATGATATTTTAAGTGATTTATTCGGTGGTGCTTTCGGCGGATTTGGCTTTGGAGGAAGTCGTTCTAGAAGTAGCAGTGGAACTAGAGCAAGTCGTGGCAAAGATATAAGAGTGGTATTAAATCTAACTTTTGAAGAAGCGGCATTTGGGTGTGAAAAAGATATTAAATTAGATTTAACAGCAGAATGTTCGCGCTGTCATGGAAAAGGTGGTTTTGGTGAAAAAACATGTAAGACTTGTGGTGGTGCTGGAAGAGTACTTGAACAACAACAAACGATATTTGGTTACATGCAAACACAAAAGACTTGCCCAGATTGTCGAGGGGCCGGTAAAAGTTTTGAAACTGTATGTGATGAATGTCGTGGTAAAGGAGTAGTCAATAAAACTAAGACTCTTACTGTTACAATTCCGGAAGGTGTAGATGAAGGTTTTCAACTTCGCCTTAGTGGCAAAGGTAATGCTGGGGTAAATGGTGGATCTAATGGAGATGTGTTTATTGAATTTAAGATAAAAGAACATCCATTATTTGAAAGAGATGGTGCAGATATCTATTTAGAAGTGCCAGTTACTATTACTGATGCAGCATTGGGATGTAAGAAAGAAATTCCTACTCTTACGGGTAATGTAATTTTGGATATAAAACCAGGAACTCAAAATTATACGAAGTTAAAATTAAAAGGCAAAGGAATAAAAACTCCGAACTCTTTTGGACGAGGTAACATGTATGCTGTTGTCAATATAATTATTCCTACTAAACTTGATAGAAAACAAAAAAGTTTACTTCAAGATTTAGCTAATACTGATTTAGAAGATAATGCTGAATTTAGAAATTTCAAAAAATATTTAAAATAAGGTTTCGTTTATAATTGAATCTTTTTTCGACATTAACCGTATATGGTTAATGTTTTTATATGTTTTCTTTTATAATTATTTTAGAATAATAGACATAGTTCGACAAGAAATATATGCTTTGTCTGTTAATATTAAATGGGTGAAATTAGATGAAAAAGAAAGTAATAGTTTTAAGTAGTTGTATTGTATTATTATTAATCATATGTTTTGGAGTGACTAATAGAGAATATCCTGTATTAGAAAATAGTAGTGAAAGCAGAAACTTTAATACTAATGTTATAAGTATGATGTATGAAACATCTGCTGGTAGTGGAGAGTATCAAGTAACAAGTGATACAACATGGCCATAGGAGGGATATGTTTTTAATGAACAGTTATCCGCTTGTGAAAATGGTAGTACTCTTTCTTGGGATGATGAGAATAAAAGAGTTTTAGTAGAAGCTAACACTTCTGAAAAATGACATTCTAAGATTTGTCAAGAGTAAATTTTTATGGTATTATATACATGCCAAAAAGACACAAAATTTAACTTTTTTTTAAAAAATTAACATTTGTGTTTTATTTGGTATATAATATTAATGTAGTTATGTGGTGATAACTATTTATTAATTTGTTTGCAAACTGCAAAAATTTTTCTGAGTAATTTTGTAGTTGTAGCAATTGTAGCAACGTAATGATGTTTACCTTCGTTACGTTTTTTTCTGTAATAAATTTCAATGTCGTTTTCTTTTTTACTTAGTGATGTAATTCTTACGATATTCAAAGCTGATAAAAATAGTATATGTCTCATATATTTGTTTCCCGATTTAGAAATTGGTCCATGAGTATTAATGGTTTTTCCAGATTGTTTAATTGTTGGATCTAATCCACAATAAGCAGTTAGTTCTTTTATATTATTAAAACGATTAATATCTCCTAGTTCTGCAATGATTATTGCTGTTGTAAATTCACCAATACCATTTATAGAATTAATAGGAGTGAAATAAGGCGTGCATTTTGCAAAATTTATAAGTTTTTCTTTTACAATATTTATATTATTTTGCTGATTATTTATAATTTTTGCAATCTGAGATAGATTAGCAACAATTTCATCATTATAATTAACTGATGGATAAGAAGTGTTTGCAATCTCTTTTATTTTCGTTGTTTTGGATTTCCAATATCTAAATTTTTTTCTTTTAAAGAAAGTTTGTAAAAAGCACAGTCTTGTTTTCGAAATTATTTCAGGATGTGGATATTGCGAAATAAATGATAAGGCAATATCAGAATAAACCATATTTCCAACAAATATTTTTTCATATTCAGGAAAACATAAATATAAAAGATTTTTGTACCTATTTTTCAAATCAATAGTTGATTCACTTAAAGCAAAATATTGTCTCGAAAGAGCATTCATATTAAGGTATAATTCTGAAGGCTTAACGACTTCTCTGAAAGTATGTGTAAAAAACAATTCAGCTAAGGAAAGACAGTCTAATTTATCAGTTTTAGTTTTTCTTAAAGAATTTTTATGATTTTTTGAATATAATGGATTAATCACATAAACTTTAAAATGATTTTCCAAGAAAAACCTTTCTACAGGTCTATGATAAATTCCTGTAGATTCCATTATTACAGAAACATCTTTAATATTTAATTTTTTAATTCTAACAAGTAAAGATGAAAAATCTTGTTTAGAATGATTAAATTCATATGGGTCGATTAGAACTTCACCACAAGAACTAATTAAAGTTCCCATACTTTTTTCTTTGGCTACGTCGATAGCCAGTACATAATGCATAAGCATTCTCCTTTCCATGCGATTGGGCTCTAAAACTTAATACTCCTCATCACGCTTGTTATATAAGAATAAATCCTCACATTCTTAAACTAGGAAAATAAAAAGAAAAGAGCTAGGCCGCATTCGATTTGGATACAAGACCCCTGTTACGCATTGCCTGAACTCAATCGCGATTTTTTACTTATTTCTTATAAGAAATAAGTAAAAAATATTATACAGTAAATTGTAAAAGTTTCAATATATTTCCACTTCCTTCATTTACTACTCGGTATTATACGTGTTAT
>CALVIU010000024.1 GCA_944331835.1 uncultured Bacilli bacterium
AATATTATACAGTAAATTGTAAAAGTTTCAATATATTTCCACTTCCTTCATTTACTACTCGGTATTATACGTGTTATGTTTATTTTGATAAATTGAGTTATGCGATTGGTGATCAAAACACTATGGAAGTCTATTTTGATGAATCGGGGCGTTTAATTGCATCTGCTGTTAATACTACTTCGCCTGGGGCTTATATAATTGAAGTGGTGCATTTGATAATTTTGGAAGATATTACAAATGTTAATATTAGTATAAGATATAATCCTGATGCTTCTACATATCGGGGGAGAACAACTATTTCAAATTATTATTCTGATACACCATTATTGATAGATACTGGATTAGATAAATATGCTGATGGAGAACCTATAATTTATACAGGAACTTTGAAAGCAGGAGACGAATTATGGTTACAAGTTGTTAGAAATAATTATAGATTAACAGACTCTAATATAGATTTTATCATGACAGGCGATGGTTTATAATATTTCACGAAAAGTGAAATATTTTTGATATTTGGCAAATTTATTGACAATATTTATTTTATTAAAGTATAATTATTATAAGAAATAAAGGATTGATTTTATGCGTTGGAGATTTAAGTCAGTTTTAGTTTTCATATTTATTTTATTTATTGCTTGTGCATCTATTGGTGTTGGATATCTTTTTTATAATGAAGTAGTTGAAAGGTCTAATGTTGTTGTTGATGGAGATTTGACAATTAACTATATAAATGGCGATAAATTTAATTTAAGTGGGGATGCTACAATAGCTTTTTCAGTTACAAATAATAGTGATGAAGAAAAATATTATTATATTCAATTATCGGATGTCTATGCTGATGGTGTAGACTATGAACTTACTTCATCAGATAACTTGGATATAAGTAATACTTTAAAATCGGACATAATATATAATCAAGTATCGATAAATAGTAACGAAACAATTAATTATACTCTTAATTTTAAAAGTAATGGTAGTGAAAATTATTCAGGAACAATTAAGATTGGTCTTAGAAGCAATGAAGAAAATTCATTTGTTGATGTTATTTTAACCAATAATAATGTAAGTGATACAGCTTTAACTAGTTATGGAGAATCAGCAATTCTTGATGAAGGTTTGCTAAAGACAGAAGATGATTTAGGAACTGCTTACTATTTTAGAGGAGCTGTTACTAATAATAATGTTTCTTTTGCAGGATTTAATTGGAAAATTGTTAAGATTAATGGCGACGGTTCAGTTAAATTAGTTTTAGATGGTATACTAGATGAAATAAGTAGTTATTATGAGGATTCGTATGCTTTCGTTGAATCCAATATAGTTGAAGTATTAGAGTCATGGTATGATGCAAATTTAACAGATTATAGTAGTTATATTGCTTATTATAAGTTTTGTAATGATACTACATTAGAAGCAAATGGTACTTCTTATACGGCATATAATAGAATTATTACTAATAAGATTCCTACCTATGTATGTTTAGGATATTCTGAAAATGGTAAGATTGGTTTGCTTACTGCTGATGAAGTAGCCATGGCAGGAGGTTCTACAAGTAATAATACCAGTTATTATTTATACAATAGTGCCATTGAAACAGCTTATTATACGATGACTAGTGCTAAAAATCAAAATAATAATTATTATCCATTTATAGTTACTGCTGATGGGGCACTTAGTGATAGTGTAGATGGAACATTACTTCGAGGAGTAAGACCAGTTATAAATATTATCAAGACAGCAAAAGTAACTGGTACAGGAACTTTGGATGATCCATATCAAATTATAATGAATTAGAGTTACTATTCACAGCTGAATTTATGAAATTTAATATTTACCACTTTGATAGTAAATCGATATGTTTTTTGGATTAGATATATAAAATTCCTATTTTTTAATATTTAATTTCCACTTTTATAAAAATGGCATTTTTGATGAAATTTCAGAAAAATTTGAAAAACAATTGACAATATTATTAATATCTGATATTGTTTTATTGAGTAGTGCCTAGGAAACTTTCGAAGCCCTAGGTCATTTTTAATTTCAGGGGGAAATATGAAGCAATATAAAACAGATGAGGAATTATTAGATTATTTAGAAACCAAGAATGTTATTATTAATAATAGAAAATTTGCTTTAAAAAAATTAGAAAAATACACTTATTATTCTATAGTTAATAGTTATAAATATAATTTTAAAGATTCTAATAATAATTATTTTCCCAATGTATCTTTTGAAGAAATATATGCTTTATATGAATTTGATAAAAATTTGAAATTGATAATGTTAGAATATGCTTTAGAAGTTGAATCTTTCATTAAATCATTGATATCAAATCATATTTCTAATATTTATGGCATAGATGATTATTTAAATGTTAGTAATTTAGATAGTAAAGCTAACTTAGTAGTTAGAAAAAGTTTGGTTGATAAAATAAATGAAAGCATTAATCATAATTATGGTGTTCATCTTGCAATTACTCATTATAAAGATAATTATGGTTTTGTTCCACCATTTGTTTTAACAAAAATATTAACATTTGGAGTTATTAGTAGTTATTATGGGTTGTTAAAACAAAGAGATAGGCAAATAATTGCAAAGAGGTTTAAAATATCAGACATATTGTTAAAACAAATTCTAAAGTGCTTAACCAATATCAGAAATATTTGCGCTCATAATGATCGTTTATTTTGTTATAGAGATAAATACACTTTAAAATTTAAAGAGATTGACTCTAATTATGTAATAAAGGATAACCTTACGAATTTATATATGATGATTAGAGCAATGCAAATTATTTTAGATAAAAGACAATATAACAGTTTAGCAAGAGCTGTAGAAAAAGAAATAAATAAGTTAAATAATAAGTTGAAATCTATAAATATTAATAATATTTTAAGAATTATGGGTTATCCTAATGTATAATTTTTATCATTTATAATATAATATAATGAGTGGTGCTTAGAAAACTTTAGAAGTTCTAAGTCATTCAAAGCCTAGTTTTTACAACTAGGTTTTTATCTTATAGGAAAGTTCATTCCATATAAGATGAGCAAAATAATGTTCGAAAAAAACTAGGTATACTAAAAACATGCCTAGTTTTAAAAGCAATTGCTTTAACTAATAAAAAAGCAATTGACATACATACATTGTTTGATATAATTGATTTGTCAACTAAAAGGGGGTGAAGATAATATAGTTGAGATACTTAATAGCCTAAGTAATAATTGTTAACTTGATAAAAAATTTATAAACAATGGAATAAAATAGTAGGGTAGCAACCATCCGAAGTTGGTCTATGGAGAGTCGGGAGGACTCTGTGAAGTAGAAATGAATTAGGGCAAATATTTGCTCTTTTTTCTTTACATAAAAATAAGTTAGTGATATAATAAGTGTCAATATTTGACATCTTGTTGTGTCAAATGAGTGATAAATGCTTAATAAGTAAATGCGTTCATGATAAAATAGTATTGTGGTGGTAGAGAATGAAATTATTTTCTGATATATGGGAATTTTTAAAAACTTTAAATTTTGTCGATATTGTCTTTTTCTTTGCAGTATTGATATTAATGGTATTAGTTGTAACACTAATATATTTTATAAAGATTAATAATGAAGAAGAACAAAAAGAGGAGCATGAAGAAACGGCTGAAATGAAGATAGTTAGAGAAATTCAGGAAAATCTTGGGAAAGAAGAACCTACAGTAAACTTCACGGAATATGAACGGGACCAGGAAGACAAAGCTATAATAAGTTATGATGAACTATTAAATAAAAGTAGTAATAACTATGGACTTAATTATGAAAATGAAGAAGTAAAAGATGATTTGTGGGTAAAGAAAGTTAATTTAGATGACTTAGTTAAAACAAGTGCTGAAGAGGCACCAAGAGTTGATGTTAGGGTTATTAGTTTTGCCAAAGAAGAAGCATTTTTACAAGCGCTAAAACAATTACAAAAAGAATTGGGGTAAGGTTATGAAATTTAATATTATTACTTTTGGGTGCAAAGTTAATCAATATGAATCAAATATGATGAAGGAGTATATGCTTCATCATAATTTTTCTTATGAGGAAGATTTAAGTAAATGTGATATTTTAATAGTTAATACTTGTACAGTTACTAATGTTGCTGATAAGAAGTGTCTAAAGATGATTAGACATTTAAAAAGAGAATATCCTTCTAGCATTCTAGCGGTGACTGGTTGTAGTACTCAAAATAAGCAAGAGTTATATGAAACTTTAGGAATAGATATATTACTTGGTAATAAGGATAAAAGTCATATTGCTGAGTTGATTGAAGAATTCCTAAAAACTAAAAAACAATATACGAAGTTTTATAATGATCGAAATTTAGAATTTGAAGATATGATGATTGATTCTTTTAATCATGTTCGGGCTTTTATCAAAATTGAAGATGGTTGTGATAATTTTTGTTCTTACTGTATTATTCCTTATGTTAGAGGTAGTGTTAGATGCAAGAAGTTTGAAACTGTAATTAAAGAGGCTAAGAATTTAGCGGATAATAATCATAAAGAGATAGTCTTAACAGGAATTCATACTGGTAGATATAATGATAGAGGGCATGATCTAGCAGATTTGATCGAAGAATTGGGTAAAATAGATAATTTAGAAAGAATTAGAATATCTAGTATTGAAATAACTGAACTAGGAGATAAATTTTTAAGAGTGTTAAAGAATAATCCAAAAGTTTGCAATCACTTACATATACCATTGCAATCAGGTTCTGATGCCATATTAAAAAAGATGAATAGAAAATATGATTTAACATATTTTGCGGAAAAGATAAAAGAAATAAGAGAGATAAGACCAGATATTTCTATTACTACGGATATAATTGTTGGGCATCCTTATGAAACTGAAGAAAATTTTTTGGAATGTTTAGAGTTTGTTAAAAAAATTGAATTTAGTAAAATTCATGTATTTCCTTATTCCTTAAGGGAGGGTACTGCTGCGGCGAAAATGCCTGAACAAGTTCCAGAAAACATTAAAAAGGACCGAGTTAAAAGATTAATTGCTTTATCTAACGAACTTGAAAAGAAATATTATGATAAATTTAAGGGAAAAATGGTTGATGTTTTAATCGAAGAGTGCGATAATGGTATTAGTTTTGGGCACACAAGTAATTACTTGTATGTTAAATTAAATGGAAATTTAGAAATAGGAAAAATAATAGAAAGAGAATTATGAATTATATCAAGGGCAAATTAAAAAAAATAATATTTCACAATAATGAATCTGGCTACGTAGTGGCTTTGTTTCGTGTGAAAGAAACTAATGATGCCCTAATGCGTGAAAAAGTAAATAAAAGTATTACTGTAACGGGAGTATTTACTGATGTTAATATCGATATTAGTATGACTTTATATGGTAGTTATACTAATAATGAAAGATTCGGCATGCAATATGTTGTTGATTCATATGAAATAGATACTCCAACAACAAAAGAAGCAATTATCGAGTTTTTGTCGAGTTCTTTTATCGATGGCTGTGGGGAAAAGACCGCTAAAAAGATAGTTGATCATTTCGGAGAAAAGACTTTAGAAAAAATTAAAGAAAATCGCGATAATTTAATGGAAATTGATGGCATGACGACGATTCGGGCTGCTAAGATATATAATTCCTTACAAAATTATAATAAAAGTAGTGATGCTATTTTGAAGTTTCAAAATTTGGGATTTACTATCGAGGAATGCTCGCGGATTTACAATAAATTTAAAGATCGTATTGATGAAGTTTTGGGAGACTCTTTTTATGATTTAAAGGAAATAATTGATTTTCGAAAATTAGATAGTATTTATGTAAATAATTTTGGTAATGATACTAGTACGCGTATTTATGCTTGTTTCTTAGAGTCAATGCAAATGCTTAGTAATTATAATGGGGATACGTATTATTACCGAGAAGAAATAACTGCTATTTTAGATAAAGAATTTAATATTATTTTAGGAGAAGAAGTATTTGAAGAAATACTTAGTGAACTTGCTAGTAATAAAAAGATTTACTTGGTAGATAGAAAAGTTTATTTAGCCAAATATTATGAAGAGGAAGAAAATATTGCTAAGAATTTAAAAATAATTGATAATAAAAAGATCGATAAGATAAGCAAGTTAGAAGAAAAGTTGCAAGACTTAGAAAATAGACTCGGAATAGATTATAATGTTGATCAAGAAAAAGCGATTATGGGAGCATTAAATAATAATGTAACCATTATATCGGGTGGACCTGGAACTGGTAAAACAACGATTATTAATGCTATCACTAAATTATATATCGAAGATAAAAAGTTAGGTCCGGCGGATATTATGGAGACTATTGCTCTTTTAGCACCGACGGGTAGAGCCAGTAAAAAGATGGCCTCATCCACTAATTTGCCGGCCTATACAATTCATAGATATTTGAAGTGGTATAAAGATAGTAATGATTTTTTCTATAATGAACATAATAAGACAAGTCATCGGCTTATCATCGTCGATGAAGTTAGTATGATTGATATTGACTTATTTAATGCTTTATTAAATGGGATTTCTCCGGGAGTTAAACTTATTTTAGTGGGAGATACCTTCCAACTTCCAAGTGTTGGCCCAGGTTTGGTTTTAGATGATTTAATTAGTAGTGATTATTTTAATTATATTCCTTTAAATCAAATTTATCGTCAGAGTGATAATTCTTATATTCCATACTTGGCTAAAGAAATTAAAAATAACGAATTAAGTGAAGAATTTTTAACTAAGAAAGACGATTACTCTTTCTTTCAAACGAAATCTAATCAAATTAAGGATGCGATTGAGCAAATTATTAGGATATCTCTAAGTAAAAAAATAGATGAAAGAAGTATGCAAGTGCTTGCTCCAATGTATAAAGGAGAAAATGGCATTGATAATTTAAATAGTGTTTTACAAAGCATCTACAATCCTAGAAGTGATGATAAAAGCGAAATTAATTATTTAGATGTAACTTATAGAGAAGGCGATAAAGTATTACAATTAGTAAATGATTTAGATAATAATGTATTTAATGGGGATATAGGTTATATTGAAAGTATCAACGGTAATAAAGTTGAAATAGATTTTGAAGGAAATACTGTGGAATATGAAAAGAAAAATTTAAAACAAATAAAGCATGCTTATGCTATAACGATTCATAAGTCACAAGGTAGCGAATTTGAACATGTTATTATGCCAATAAGTACCAGTTATTATAAAATGCTTTATAATAAACTTGTTTATACTGGAGTAAGTAGAGCTAAAAAAACTCTAACTATTGTGGGAGATCCGATGGCTTTTGCTAGAGCGGTTGCTAATAATTATTCAGCAAATCGTAAGACAAGTTTAAAAACTAAGATAATTGAAGTATATAATGAGCAAAAAGTGACATAATAAAGTTAGAGGTGAAATATATGAAAAACGTTTTTAAAGTAGCCGGTGTGGCTGCAGCTCTAGCTTTAGTTGGTGGTTCAATGTATGTAATGAATAATCAAAAAGCTCGTACACAAGTTGGCAAAAAAATGGTTAAAGCTATGGATGGAGCTGAAGCTATGATTGCTAAAAAAATGAACTAAAAAATAGCTTGGAATTTTCCAAACTATTTTTTCTTGCGTTTTAAATACATTTGGTATTCAAAATTGGTATATTGATCTTGTTTTGTTTGTGCTTTTTTTCTTTTGATATCCCTTTCAATTTTTGGCAGTGCTTTTTCTACTGAAAAGTCTAAATGATGTTCATCAACAATATAAGAAGTTCTAAGAGATGGTGCATATAATGTATCATCAATTAAATGTCCTTCGGCATCTAATTCACCACACAAGGTTATTTTGCCATATTCTGTAGCTTTATAATATTCGACATGGAATGTTTCACTTTCTTCATCATATGTTATTTTATCGAATGAAGCAGAAGTAATATACCCGAATTCATAAGAATAAACAAAATAACGATAGAATCCAGGAATAATTATCTTTTTAATTTTTTTAAGTCCTTCAGTTAGTATTGGTTCCCTGTCAGTGATTGGATAACTATTAATAGAGTGACCATTTTCTAGGCGAGTAAAAATGGTTATACGAGGATATGTTTTTTTATTTAAAGATTCACGTTCAAAAATAATTACTGTAAACGCATCTGGTTGTAAATATTCTAAAGAACCTTGAAATTTGTAATAGCTATAAAACATTGGCATTTCGTTATTTTTAGTTTCTTCAGTAGCATAACTTATACTGATTTCTTCATTAGGTTTAACCATTAATAATAAATCTGATTTTTTTTCGTTTTTCATTAAATATCCTTCCTTTGGCTTGTATTATAGCAAATTACCTTTAATTTGACAATATTTGCAGTTTTTTTATGTTATAGTGATACCGGTGATATTATGAAATCTTATTTAAAGATAATTATTGGGGCTGTTCTTATCGGAGGTTTATTTGCTTATCTTTTTTATCGGGATATTAATGATTCAGTGGTAGCATTAACTAATAAAGAATATGAAATTAGTTTATTTCAACTCGGAGTATTTAAAGATTATGATAATGCCATAAATTATCAAAATAATTTTGGATCAACAATTATATATGAAGATAATGAAGGATATTTTCGAGTAATCGGAGGTATTGCCTATCACGAAGAAAATGTTGTCAAGTTGGAAGCATATTTTACTAATAAAAAATATGAATACTATATTAAAAAAATTAAAGTAACCGAAGATTTTACAGATATGCTTGTAAATTATGAGACAATTATGATAAAAACTGATAAAGAAGAAGTAATTGATAAAATAAATAATTCAATGTTGGAACTATTCTTAACATATTTAGACTAATTTTAAACATAATAAAAATATGATAAAAAAATATAAGGATTACATAATATTATTAATTGTTTTTTTGCTTATTATATTTGGATCTAATATAAATGCTTTTCTGCGGTCTTTTGATAACAATTTAAATAGCGATAATATCAATAATAATTACTGTACTTCACTAGAAAATGATTATAATGAACTACTTAAAATAAATGATTTTAAAATTACAAGTGAACTTAATTTGGTGGTAAGTAAAGTAATGCTAAGAGATATTTATGAATTTAATGATACTTTAACTATTTATAAAGGAACAAATGCTGGTATTAAAGAGGGTAATGCTGTTATTACTGACAAAGGATTAATTGGAGTTGTAAGTAAAGTTAATAAGGAAAGTAGTGTAGTAGAATTAATTACTAATAAAAGTAGTAATATTTCGGTTAGAATTGGTTCTTCTTATGGTATTTTAAATATGCAAGATAATTCTTTAATTGTAAGTGATTTATCGATGTATGATGATGTATTTATTGGGGAAGAGGTTTATACATCGGGGATTGGTAATCTTCCTGGAGATATTTATATTGGAAATGTAATAGATATAAAAGCAAATAATACAGAAATTGAAAAAATATTAGAAGTATCTCCAGTAGTGGATTTATCTACTATTAATTATGTAATGGTGGTAGTTTAAAATGTTTTATTTAGTTTTAGATATATTGATATATAATTTTACTCCATATTTATCCTATTTTTTTATTCTAAATTTAAATAATAAAAGTTATATATATAATTTAAGTGTAGCCATAATTATTGATTATATATTACATACTTATTTTTATAATATAATATTTGTAACACTTCTTTTTATATTAAAAAAATATGTTTTAAAATTTAATTATAATAATTTTAATGTCTATTTTTTAGTAAATTTATTGCTTGTTTTAATATATTATTTAGTTAGTATGATTATATTTAGTTATATTAGTATTTGGAATATTGTGAATGTCTTAATTGTTAATAGTATATTTATTACTATATGTTATAAAAAGGATGCTTTGAACATAAAATATTTCAGGTGATCCTATGGATGAATATTTAAGAATGCATAAGAATAAGAAGAAAGGATTTAAGACAAAATCTAATGAAGTTAGTAAAAATAAAATATTAAGTAAGTATTTAACTAAATTTATGTTAGCAATCATTTTCTTTTTAGCAAGTATAATATATACTAATGTGAGTGATAAAAATCTTTTATTATATAAAGAATATGTTTTAACAGAATCATTGCCATTTACTAAGATTAAAGGGTGGTATGAAGATTTATTCGGGGAAGTATTGCCTAAAAACGATAATACCCAAACGGTTTTTGATGGTAAACTTGTTTATAAAGAGATTAGTGATTATGAATATGGCGAAAGGCTTACAATTAGTAGTAAATCTTTAGTTAATAGTTTGGCTAGTGGAGTAGTAGTTTTTTCGGGAGAAAAAGAAGGCTATGGGAATACTGTTATTATTCAAGGTATCGATGGGGCAGATATTTGGTATGGCAATTTAGAAAATGTTTCGATAAATTTATATGATTATATTGAAGCAAATACAGTAATAGGCAATGTAGTAGATGAATACTTATATTTGGTAATTAAGAAAGATAACGAATATATTAAATATGAAGATTATCAAAATTAATTTCTTAACAATCTATTTTTTGCTTATTTTATTTTTATGTGGCTATTTAAAAGTAGGGCTTATTATTTTTTTAATAGTTATTTTTCATGAACTTGGTCATGTATTTTTTATTAAGTTATTTAAATATAAAATATTAGATATTACAATTTATCCTTTCGGAGGTATGACAAAAGTTAGTAAAGATATAAATACTCCCGTTAATAAAGAGATACTTATTGCTATGGGAGGAATTATATTTCAACTGTTGTTATTTATCATAATTTATTTTTTACCTCTTAATATTATTGCTAAAGCGACATTTTATAAATATAATTTAAGTATTATGATATTTAATATTTTACCAATAATTCCTTTAGATGGTAGCATTATTTTAAATGCTATATTAAATAAATTTTTTTCTTTTAAAGTGTCTTATCATCTTTATTTTTTTATCTCTTGTTTGGGGATAGTTCTTTATTTACTTAGTAATTATTGGTTTTCATTAAATAATTATTTAATTGTTTCATTGTTTGTTGTTAAAACTTATTATGCATATAAGAATTATAATTATATTTTTAATAAGTTTTTGTTGGAAAGATATTTAAATAAGTATGAGTTTAAATATCTTAGTACTAGAGAAGGGGATTTGGATATTTTAAAACTTGATACATACCAATATTTTAAAGAAAAAGAAAAAGTAGTAGGAGAGGCTAAAAAATTGCAGGAAAGATTTGACAAGTAAGAGAATTTTGGATATAATTGATATGTTTTTAAGTAATTTCTTAAAAAACCGCACTAAAAAGGTTATAAACAAGTATGTACCTTAAGGGCGCGACTTCGAAGATAAGGAGGTATGAAATGAAAGCTATATTTGAAACAGGTGGAAAGCAATATTATGTATCTGTTGGTGATGTTATCTATGTGGAAAAATTAGATGCAGAAGTTGGTAGTGAAGTAACTTTTGATAAAGTTTTATTTGCTAATGGCGTTGCAGGAAATCCTTATGTAGATAAGATGAGTGTTGTTTGTACTGTTGAAAAGCAAGGAAAAAACAAAAAGATTAAAGTGTTTAAGTACAGACCAAAGAAAAAATATCGTAAGACTCAAGGTCACCGTCAACCATACACAAAATTAGTAGTAAAGAAGATTGGTTAATGATTAGAGTTAATATTAAAAATAATCATATTGTTATAACTGGTCATGCTAACTATGATGATTATGGTAAAGATATCGTTTGTGCAAGTGTATCGAGTATTGTTATTACAAGTATTAATGCTTGCCTTAGATTTGATTCTCAATCTTTAGAATATAAAGAAGAAAGAGATAAACTTACAATCGATATTAAAAGCAATACCGAAGATATTAAATTAATAATCGAAAATATGATTTATATGCTAGAAGAACTAGCAGAAACTTATAATAAAAATATTAAAATAGTAAAGGAGGAAGACAGATGAATTTCATGAAGTTAAACATCCAATTATTTGCGCATGTTAAGGCTCAAGGTTCTACTAAAAACGGTCGTGACTCTGCTGGACGTAGATTAGGGGCTAAAGCTAGTGATGGACAATTTGTAACAGCTGGTTCAATTATTTATCGTCAAAGAGGAACAAAGATTTATCCAGGCACAAATGTTGGAATGGGTAAAGATCACACATTATTTGCTAAAATTGCTGGTGTGGTAAAATATGAAAGATCTGGTAAAAATAGAAAGAAAGTAAGTGTTTACGAAGCGTAAGCACTTTTTTTGTGCTAAAATTCATTACTAAATCTACTAATATTTCTTTTTCCTTAGGATTAGACTGAGCAATCAAAAGAGTAAGAGCAACTAAAGTATTATTATCAATAGTTAAGATACCATTTTTATATAATATATTATAATAATCTAAGAAGTAAATAAATAGGGTAGCAGCAATTCGTTTATTACCATCAATAAATACATGGTTTTTAATTATCATATAAAGGAAATTAGCGACTTTTTCTTGGATGGTAGGATAAACATCTTTACCAGCAAAAGATTGATAAATTGCTCCTAAAATTGCTTTTAATCCTTCATTTCTTTCTAAAGCAAACAACTTACTATTACTATTAAATCTAAGTTTACTTATTACATCAAAACATTCTTCATAAGTAATTATATTATTATTGGTAGTTCCTTTTGGTTTAACTACAGTGTGATGGTCATAATCATCTAGTAAATTTAGAGCATTAGAATAATTCCCAATGACTTTAATTATTTCTTTTGCTTCACTAGCCGATATTTCATCATCAATTCTACTTGCAATATCTATTAGTTTAACAGTTTTTTCAAGATATTCTAATCTTTTTTGATTAACAGCATATCCTTTTAGTTAGCCCATTTTCTAAAGATGATACCATTTTGTGATTTAACTCGATAGCCAACACTGATAATCATATTTAAATTATAATATTTTATTTCTCTTGTAACATCGCGATTTCCTTCTTTTTGAACTGTCGCAAATTTTGCGACAGTTGAATAATCTAATTCTTCTTTTAGTGCATTATTAATATGTTTACCAATTGTTTTAATATCCCTATCAAAAAGTTTGGATATTTGTTCACGGTTCAACCATACTGTTTCATCTTTAACATTAACTTCCAATTTTACATTTTGATTTTCAAATAATACTATTTCATTTTTTATAACATCATCTCCATTCATTTTTAGTATTTTGTTGTTCATCAAGTTCGCTCCTTTCTAGAAGGTAAAATGTACCTTCATATATATACCCCAAAAAGTCTCTATTTCCTTTTTTTATTTGTGATTTTTTGAAAAAATAAAAAACTGCTTTTTAAGCAGCAAATAAAAACTTTACGTTTAAAAAACGTAAAGCATTAATTTTTAAAACTAGCATCTAAGTAGTAAATAGGCCTTTTTTCTTTAAAATATTGAATTTCAAAGTCAGTCATTAGATTAGGTATGCCTCTTTCATCATTGTGTAAATCTAGGCTGACAGTATCAAATACATACCAATAGTTTGATAATGTTTCTAAAGAATAAGCAAATAATCCTTTGTTATCGGTTTTTAATATGATATGTTTATTTTTTTTAAATATTCTATCATATAATTTTAAATATGATTCATGCGTAAATCTATTTTTTTCATCACGTTTCTTTGGCCATGGTTCAGAAAAGGTTAAATAGATTGTATTGATTTCCTTGCCAAAAATACTAACAATATTTCTAGCATCATCTTTAATTAATTTTAAATTTTTGATATTTTCTCTTTCCAATTTTTTTGCTGCAGTAGCAATTTGGGATTCATTTAGCTCCAAACCAATAAAATTGATGTTTGGATAATTTTTAGCCATTTGAATGATAAATTCTCCACGACCTGTTCCAAGTTCTAGGTAAATTGGGTTATGATTACCGAAGAAATCATTCCATTTTCCTTTATATTTAGTAGGGTTACTTACATAATATTTGCTACTATTTAAAATGCCACTAGCATTTTTTACTACATTATATTCCATTTTCTCACATCCATCATGATTATATCATGAGTAATTGTTTTTTAAAAGGTATTATGATAATATATACACAAGTTAGTGATATTGGAATTTAAGATTAATTAAAGTAAGGATGGTGATTTAATTGGAACACAATGATGTAATAGAGAATAATATTTTGATATATGAATTAGATAATGATATTAAAGTTGATGTTATCTTAGAAGATGAAAATGTTTGGCTTACTCAAGAGCAAATAAGTAAATTATATAATAAGGCTAAATCTACAATAAATGAACATATAAAGAATATTTATTTGGAACATGAGTTATCAGAAGCAAGTACTATGAGAAAATTCGGAATTTCCGAATTTTCTACCAAACCAACAAATTACTATAATCTTGATATGATTATTGCTATAGGTTTTCGGGTGAAATCTAAAGAGGGGACTAAGTTTAGAATTTGGGCTAATGAAAAACTTAGGGAATATTTAGTAAAAGGTTATAATCTAAATGTAGAAAGATTTAAAAATAATGGTAATGATCCATATTTCGATGAACTGCTTGATAAAATAAGAGATATAAGATCAAGCGAAAAAGTTTTCTGGAGAAAAATATTAGATATATATGCTACTTCGATTGATTATAATCCACAAAAAGAAATTACAATTAATTTTTTCAAAACAATTCAAAATAAAATGCATTATGCTGTTTCAAATAATACCGCCGCCGAAATTGTTTATAATAGGGTTGATAGTAATAAGGATAATATAGGACTTACAAATTTTAAAGGAGATTTACCTACTAGAAAAGAAACAGAAATCGCCAAAAACTATTTAACGTATGAAGAATTACAGGTTTTAAATAGGTTAGTGTCTGCTTACTTAGATATTGCAGAAATAAATGCATTAAAAAGAAGGGCGATGACTATGCAAGATTGGATTAATGAGTTAGATAGTTTTTTAAAAATGACACATAATGATATATTGCATACGAAAGGCATGGTTTCACATGAAGAAGCCTTAAAAAAAGCCCACGAAGAATATGATAAATATATGCAAAATCATTTAACTAAAGCCGAGAAAGATTATTTAAAAATTATGAATATAGAATTAAAAGAAATTGAAAAGAATAATTAACGATATAATTGGAGTAATTGTTTTTTAAAACTTATTATGATAATATATACACAGGTGATTACTATGTTTGTTGATGAACTTACTATAAAACTTATGGCAGGTCCTGGTGGTGACGGTTGTACTTCTTTTAGAAGAGAAAAATATGTCCCAATGGGTGGACCAGATGGCGGAAATGGTGGCAGAGGTGCTAGCATTATTTTTAAAGTGGATAAGAGTTTAAAGACTTTAATTGATCTTAGCTATAGAAAAATTATTAAAGCGGATAAAGGAGAAAACGGAAAAGGCTCAAATAAATATGGGAAAAATGCTGAAGATATAATTATAAATGTACCCGCAGGAACAACAGTTTATAATGCTGAAACTGATGAAATAATTGCTGACTTAACAGAAGAGGATGAATCAGTTGTTGTTGCTCGAGGAGGCCGAGGTGGTAAAGGAAATAAATCTTTTGCGACTCATGATATGCCAGCACCAAAATTCAGTGAAAAAGGAGAACCAGGCGAAGAAGTAACAGTTCGTCTTGAACTAAAAGTTTTGGCGGATGTTGGGCTTGTGGGGATGCCAAGCGTCGGTAAATCAACACTTTTATCTATTATATCTAGCGCTAAGCCAAAGATTGCCGCATACCACTTTACAACTCTTTCACCAAACCTTGGAGTAGTAAAACTTAAAAATGGTTCATCATTTGTTATGGCGGATTTACCTGGTTTAATTGAAGGAGCTAGTGTTGGTGTAGGCTTAGGTCATGAATTTTTACGTCATGCTATGCGTACCAAAATCATTGCTCATGTAATAGATATGGGGTCCAGTGAAGGACGTAATCCAATTGAAGATTATCAAATAATTAGAAACGAAATAGAAAAATATAATGATATTTTAAAAAATAAAAAAGAAGTAATTGTTGCTAATAAAATGGATTTACCAGATGCTCAAAGTAATCTAGAAAAATTCAAAAACAAATTTAAAAATGTCGAAATAATCGAAATAAGTTGTATGGATAATACTGGAATAGATAATCTAATAGAATCACTTGCTAAGGAATTAGAAGATATTCCGGAAGTAAAACTATATGAAGAAAGTGATTTTAAGTTATATAAATTTGAAGATACTAAACCATACCAAATCAAAAGAGATGGCAACATCTGGATAGTTAGTGGTAAAGAAATAGAAACACTACTTAAAATGACTAAATTCGAAGAAGATGAAGGAGCACTTAGATTTGCTCGTAAGTTTAAGGGCATGGGTATTGAAGATGAACTTGAAAGACTTGGAGCAAAACCAGGGGATGAAGTACAAATACTTGATTATATGTTTACATTTAAAGATGATGAATATGAAAATTAGTTAAATGATATTATTTCCAATACTAGTATTTTTAGATAAAACTAAAATGCTAGTATTTTTATTGCCTTTCATTGCTTTAATATATTTATTTTTAGGTAAATAAAAAAATGTATTAAAACAATTTTTTATTTCAATTGTCAGTAGAATTAAATTGACAATTACGAGGAAAAATGGTATGATTTTCCTCGTAAAGGGAAATGAATTTTATGGATAATTATGTTAAAATTTTGGATTATGCTAAAAGTAGTAATGGTTATATTACTAATAAAGAAGCAGAAAATTTAGGAGTTAATAGTACATTTTTAAGTAATTTAGTAAATGATAAAAAAATAGAAAGAGTTGGTAACGGAATATATAAATTGCCTAATTATCCAATTGATGATTTTTATATTTTATCTAAAAGTAGTAATCGTATGTGTTTTTCTCATGCTACGGCTTTATACTTACATAATATGTCTGATAGAATTCCGTTGGTTTATGATATTACAGTTCCATATAATTATAATGGTAATTTATTAAACAATAAAAACGTTACATTACGATATGTTAAAGATGATATTTTTCCTATTGGAATGATTGACATTAAAACTATTAACGGCTTAACTGTTAAATGTTATGATTTAGAAAGAACCATCTGCGATATTATTCGAGACAAAAATCATATGGATAAAGAAATTTATTCTAAAGCATTAAAAGAATATGCTAAAAATAAGAATAAGGATATTTTAAAATTGATTAAATATGCTCAAAAATTAAATGTTGAAGATCAGGTTGTCGAATTAATGGAGGTTTTGTTATAGGTGAATTCAGATAAATTAAATGATATTATTAAGAAAAAATCAAAAGGAAATAATAATTTATCACATCATTTACATCAAATGTTTTTCTTTGAACATGTATTGATGAGACTGGAAAAAAGTAAGTACAAAGACAATATTATTTTAAAAGGTGGAGTTTTACTCTCATCTATTATTGGTGAGGATTTAAGAACTACTAAAGATATGGATACTACTTTAAAAAGTTTGCCATTAAATATAGATTCTATTAAAAACATTTTTGATAGTATATTATCTATTGATATTAACGATAATGTAAATTTTGAAATTGTTAGTATTAAGGATATTAGATTAGAAGATGAATATGGTGGTTTTAGAATAAATGTTAAAGGTACTTTTGATAAAATAAGAACTAACTTTTTTATTGAAATAACTACTGGAGATATTATTACACCAAGGGAAATAGAATACCAATATAATTCTATATTTGAAGATAAAAAAATAAATATTATGGCATATACTGTTGAAACAATAATTGCAGAAAAATTTAATAGTGTTATCAGTAGAAATATAATATCCACTAGAGCTAAAGATTTTTATGATGTTTATATGTTAATGAATGAAAACAATATTAATAATGAAAATTTAATTAAAGCAATAAAAAATACATTTAATAACAGAAATACAGAATATAATATAAATAGGTTTAAAGAAATAATAGAATTATTAAAAGAAAGTAATTCTTTAAAGCAAGTGTATTTTAATTATCAAAATAAGTTAGAATACACCAAAAAAGTAAGCTTTGAAGATACTATTGATGCTATTATTAAAATTGTTAATATTTTAGAAGAAAAATAGATATTTATGTATAAGGAAAACGGAGGTGATAATCTTGTCTAATTTAACTAGTGCAATAAATGTTCAAGTTGATAGTGCCATTAAAAAAGAAGCTACTGCTATTTTAAATGATTTAGGTTTGAGTATGAGTGCAGCAATTAATTTGTTTTTAAAGCAAGTTATTAAAAGAGATGGTCTACCTTTTGAAGTTGTTAATCCTAAACCCAGTAAAGAATTGTGTAAGGCCTTAAAAGAAGCAGAAAAGATAGTAAAATATCCTGATAAATATCTGGGATATAGAGATATGGATAAACTTAAAGAGGCTTTATTGTCAGATGACTAAATATAATGTGGGGTATTTAGGCAAAACAAAATACTAATGCTTTCAATTTATTCTATAACAAATTTGTTAAATTATTCTTTAAAACCATTTACAAATAGAAAACTATTTGGTATAATTTAATTGTTGGTGGATATAATATATTAAGTAGATTATATCTACTTGGAGCCATGTGGCCTAAGATTTATTCTTAGATGAGCAAACGGTTCTACCCGCGTAGGCGCCACGCGCCGCTTTAAAAAGCAACCTTGTGGTTGTTTTTTAAATGCTAGAAACGTTTGCTTTTAAGTCCTTTTAATAATTTACGCATTTCCATATTTTCAAAAAATATTTTTTCATTTTTAGAAATATATAATTTATGTTTAAATTTGTAATAGTATTTGTCCATAAATGTAAGCATATCTGCTACTTGAAATAGTTTTTCTTTAATTTTATCAAAATCACTTATAAAAGATATATTAAAGTTTTTAAATACATCTTCTAAAATTGATGTTAATTGGGACTGACCGTTATCATAATAAATTGTTATTTTGTCAAATTTTTGAAAGTATTTAAGATTATTGGAAATTAATTCATTTAATTCCATAGTTAGTTGCTTTTTTAATAATTTGTAAGTATTAGTATATTTTTTGTTTACTATTATGCTTTTTAATTTAATTGGAGATTTTCTGCTAAATTGATATATTGCTGTAAATATTTTTCTTCTTTGATCTATAGATAAATCTTTATAGTCACCTTTATGTCTAATTAAATCTGCAGTGTGAATCATTTTAGTAAATTTAAGTTTATTTAATCTTTTCTTTAGAGCATTCAAAAAAGGTTCTATATTATTAAGAGAACTTAGATAGACAAATGATACAACATATAGATCTGAAGCATTATTATTAACTCCAAAATCTCCAGATTCGTCGATAAAGATGTTTAATGTTTTCATTGTAACTCCTTAGAGTCTTCTTACAACATCTTTATCTCACACTTGTAATTACATATTATAAACTATATTGTTAATTATCGCTATAGTTATTGTATAATTAATTAATTTTTATTACATCACCAATTTTTAATCCAATACTAGTATCTTTAGGTAATAATAAAATACTAGTATTTTTATTATCTTCTATTACTTTAATATATTTATATTTAGGTAAATTTCTATAAATATATAAAATAGCATTATTTTTATTATTAATTATTATGTAATCATTATTGTTATTAAAGAATGTATTAAAACTATTTTTATTTTTATATATTTTATTTACATTTATATTCATAATAAATTATATGTTTGTAATTGAAAAAATATTAATTTAATGATATTATTTTAATATAGGAAATAGGTGATAAAATTGAAACCAAGAACTAGAATAATACTTTTAAGTGTAATATCAATATTAATTGTAGTAACTATAGTACTAGGAGTAACATATTCATTTATGCAAGCAAATATTGATTCTTCTTCGGTAACAGAAGTTAGTTTGTCAAGTTGTGCTAAGATTACTTTAAGTGATACTGAAGCATCAATTGATTTGAGTAATACAAGTCCAATAAGTAAAAATAGAGCGTTAGAAACTACACCATATACTTTTACAGTTACGTCAAGTTGTGAATCATATGTAGGATTTAATCTTTATTTGGCGACTCTTAATACAAATACATTGGTGGATTCTAGTATTCATTATATTATAACTAGTCAAGGTTCAAAAGATATACTCGCTGAAGGAATACTTAGTGAAGCTACGAATGCTTTATCAGAGTTTACAGCAGAAGAACAA
>CALVIU010000025.1 GCA_944331835.1 uncultured Bacilli bacterium
TCAATTATACCAAACAAATGTATGTGCGTCAAGCAAATTTTTCGAAAAAGTATGACTTTCCTATTATATAAAAAATAACCCCACCAAAGTGTGAGCTATTATATTTACCATCAGGCAATTCTTAAAGGGTCAGTTTGAGTTCCAGAGCCTGAAACATAAATCACATCTGATTTTAGATAAAAACAAGGATATACATTGTTTCTCCTCGTAATAGGGGCATTATCATTACCAACTCTTCCATTTATTATGTAAAACACCTCACTATTATTATCAGCATTTTTTGACGGTGTCCATAGCCAATCACTACTAACTTCAGTATCTGCTGGATAAAGCCAATTATATTCACAATTAACTCCATTTTCCCAATGTTTTATGTTCCAATATTCTGATGAAAATCCATAACCATAATCACTTATATATATTAAACCTATTTTCATAATGTCCATTATTTTATTGTTACTATTATGTACTTCATAAGTATAAGTTATCTTAACAGGACCACTATATGCATAATTATACTCCAATCCTCCGACATTCCACTCATGATTACTAATCAAATTCTGCCATTCCATATCTAAAGTATTATAATAATCAACATTTAAATAATTTTTTATATTTGGATATATATTCTTTTCAGGATTCCATTCATTATTTACCTCAGAATTCCACGCAAAGGAACCAAATAATGTTAATTTAATTAATTTTACCTGCCCATCAAAGACACCAATGATTCGATAAAGATTATCATTTGGGCATGTTTCTTCATCGCTTCCAAAACACACATAATTATTTGGATTTGCCCCACTATACTTATATGAATTATCTCCTGCTTCTTGATCCGCATTTGTATAAGTTCCACTTCCGTCATGGTAGTACAATCCATTATCACCATCTGTTCCAGTATATACCTCTGTTGTTATATACTCAACTAAAGTAGGCGGTAATACCATATCAAAATACACATAACACTTATCTGAAGTATTTGCTTCCATAATAACTCTATTATTTTCATCATCCCATGTTAAAGTGCTACCATTTTCACATCTAGACAATTCTGCATTAAAAACATATCCTTCTTGTGGCCATGTTGTATCACTTGCAACTTGATATTCCCCACTACCGGCTTCTGTTTCATACATCATTGTTAATGCATTAGAACTAACTACTCTATTATTACTTTTATCATTTTCAACTATTAATCTATCATTATTATTTACATTATATAAACCCAAGCAACTTAATCCTAATGTTAATAAAATACCACTTATCAACAATATTCACCAATATCATTTTACATTGTTTAACTAATAAAATAATTTATTTACATCTAATAAGGTGTAAATTCAATACATTTAATTAGATGCATTGGAAAATATTGGTAAGTGGTAAAAATGTATTATAATAGAATTAAAGAAGTTAGAGAAGATAAAGGTTATACCCAAAATGATATTGCTAAAATTTTAAATACTACCCAACAGCAATATTCCAAATATGAATTGGGTATACAAATAATACCTTTAGAAAAAATTAATACACTTGCTAATTACTATAATACATCAATAGATTATTTAGTAGGTAGAACAGATATAAGAAAGCCATATCCCAAATCAATATTAAGATAAACTACACTAAAAAAGGAAGAATTAGTCATCTTCCTTTTTAAAAAGTGTGAGTTTTGAGTTTATATGTTAATTGTGTATAGTTTGTATATTTATAATACAGTATTTCTTTAACTTATTAGCATCCCTCCTTCATTACACTTACATCATACTTTAGATTTATGAAGTTTTTGTGTTGGAACTATGAAATTCCTATATTTTTATCTTAAAGTAGAAAGTTGTACCTTTTTTTAACACACTCTTTACACCATATTCATAATTATGTAACTCAAGAATTTGTTTTACTATTGACAAGCCCAATCCTGTTGAAACAACATTACGTTTATGATTTTTATCATTCTTATAATACTTATCCCAAATATAAGGAATCTCTTCTTCTTTAATACCTTTACCAGTGTCAATTATTTCTACTAAATAATATTTTTTATGCTTAGTAACTTTAATAGTAACTTTTTTATCTTCACCAGTATAATTAATAGCATTATTTACTAAATTATAAATTACTTGATTAATCTTTTTCTTATCTGCTTTAACCATTGCTGATTCTGGCATTTCAACATTTATAGTATATTGTTCTGTCTCTTTAATAATCTGATATTTTTTAACAATTGAATTTATTTCTCCAACTAAATCAAATTTTTCTAGCTTTAATACATCAGCATTAGATTGCATCTTTGATAAATCAAGTATATCATTAACCAACACTGTCAAACGATCTGTTTCATCAACTATTATCCCTAAGTGTTCATTCATTTTATCTTTATCTTTATATGATATATCCCTAATCATCTCAGCATATGCTTTAATCATTGTAAGTGGAGTTTTAAGGTCATGTGAAACATTAGCCATCAAATCTCTTCGGAGTTCATCAGTTTTAGCCATTTCTTTTTGGGCTTGCGATAATGTCTCCGCCAATTCATCAATTTCTTTAATACCAGACTCTTTAAATTCAACATCTGAATTTCCACTACCAAGTTTTCTAGCCTTTTTAGTAATTTCTGTAATCGGATCAGTAATTTTAGTTGACAAAAATATTGAGATAATTACTGCAATAAATATACCTAAAAAACATACATACATAAGTTGTCTTTTTATAATAAGAGTAAAATCAGATATATCTTCCAAATTAGAATATATAAACATATAAGAATCATTGTTCTTTAAACCATATAATAAGGCAGATACATGTTTATCATCATTTACAAATTGATAAGACTTAAAACTAGAATTAGAATCAATAAATTGCAACATCAATTCTCTAGCCTGTGAATTACTTGAACTTAGTGCACATCCATTCATATTGGCATTATAAGTAGCCAAAATACTACTAGTATTAGTTACAGCAATACAAACTTCATTTTGATAAGCAATATCTTGTAATAAAGTTCCAACTTCTTCAGCACTAGCATTTTTTAAAGAACTAACTATACTATCCATATTACTTATTTGTTCTTTTTCATAATAAATATCAAAAATAGATATTTGACATATCCATAATAAAACAATAATTACAACATTAAAAGTAAGTAAATATATTAAAGTTTTAGCCTGAATACTAGTTTTCTTTTTCTTCTTCATATTCAAACTTATAACCCATTCCTCGAACAGTTACTATCATG
The DNA here is from genome assembly GCA_944331835.1 of uncultured Bacilli bacterium. Taxonomy (GTDB): domain Bacteria; phylum Bacillota_I; class Bacilli_A; order RF39; family UBA660; genus Onthocola_B. The sequence continues at coordinate 3,239 of CALVIU010000025.1, forward strand.
TTTTTATATTTACCTAAATGCTTTCTTAAAGTTTTAACATGTGTATCTATTGTTCTATCATCACCATAAAAATCATATCCCCATATATTGCTTAACAAATTTTCTCTCGATAATGCTATGTTTTTATTATCGATAAAATACTTAAGCAAATCATATTCCTTAGGTGTCAAATAAATCTTTTTACCATCTACATAAACATCATGGGCAATATTATCTAATTTAATACCTTTAATTTCATAAACGTCTTCCGTAGTATCTTTTCGCTTAGTAACAGCCTTAATTCTTGCTACTAACTCTTTAGGACTAAATGGTTTAGTTACATAATCATCAATACCTAAATCAAATCCAATTAATTTGTCGTATTCCTCACCACGTGCTGAAAGCATAATAAAAGGAATATCTTTAATTGTCTTAATTTCTCTGCACGCTGTGTAACCATCCATTTTAGGCATCATAATATCCATGATAATAATATCAAAATTATCCTGTTTTACTTTCTCAATTGCCTCAAGTCCATTTTCAGCCTCAGTTACATTCATTTTTTCTAGTAATAAATACTCTTTTATTACATCTCTAATTAATTTTTCATCATCTACTACTAAAACGTTCATAAAATCACCCATTTAGAATTATACATATCAATTGTGAAATTAACATGAAATATTACCTTAATACTCTATTTTCGCTTGGATATGGTATTTTTCTAATCACTTCATCCCGTCCTTCAATCTTACTCGTCACTTCTATTTCATCAACTACATATTTAAATTTATCAATAGAATAAAATCTTTTACCTAATATTTCTTCAATTTCACTATAAAATATTACACCATTACTAGTATATACAACCTGAGCATCAAATGATTTATTATTATTACTTTCATAAACTAGACCATTAGCTCTTATTTTTCCATCAATCTTTTCCAAATTCATTTGCACTAATTCACCATTCTCAAATGCCAAAATATGTCTAGCCAAATATCTTAACTTTATTGCTTCTTCAAAGGGCATATTTAAATAAGGGAATTGTTGTTCTTCTTCAAAAAGATTTACATCCATGTTTGTTCACCAACATTATTATATCAAAAAATCAGCAATCGTGCCGATTTAATTAAATAATTCTATCATTACTCCAATACAAAAATTAACCAATATTTAAAGCAAAAATAAAAAGCGATCATTAATCACTTTTTATTCTTCTTCTAACTTAGCAACTATTTTCTTTAAAGCTTCAGCAGTAGCTTCTTTTAATTCTCTAGTTGTTTTTTCTAAAACTGGAGTACCTTTTTCTACAGCTAATTTATAAAGTTCTTCAGCTTTCTTTTGAATTTTCTTAGCTTTTTGTTTTGCTACCTTTAAAACTTTTTCCTTATCTAAATCTTTTAATTGTTCTTGAAGTTCATTAACTTTCTTAACAATCATTTCTTTTACATCTTCAGCTTTAAGTTGTTTTGCTTGTTCAATTATTTCATCAATCTTTTTCTTTATATCAGCTCTAGTTTCTTTACCAGACTTTGGAGCAAACAAAACTCCTAAACCAGCTCCAACTGCAGCTCCCGCTAAAAATTTACCTAGTCCACTATTCTTCTTCATAATCATCATCCTTCTTTCTCTTTTTTCTAAATATTAATTTACTAAATAGATTACCAGCAACTTCAACAATTTTATCAGTAAATCCAGCAATCTTATCTGTTGTGAAATCAATCAAATTAAATACTGAATTTAAAGACTCTACTTTCTCATTGACATTATCAACTACTTTTTCTACCTTATTCATAGTTATTATAGTTTTAATTCCTAAAATTATACCAACTATCAATAGAATTATTAATAAAACATATATAACTAAAGGTAAAAAAGCTAGCCAAAATTCCATTAATAATCACCGTCCTCTCTATTATCATACATAGAATCAATCAAATCAAATAAGTCATTTTCTAGTGTATCGTCATCATCTTCAACGCTTACACCATCCTCAACTTCCTTTTTATTATTTTCAATGATTTCTTCTAAATCTTCATCAACTTTCTCATAATCCTCAACAGTTTCTTTTGGTTCAGACTTAACAGGCTTTTTCTTATCTAAATTAATTTCTACATCAGCAGTGTCTTCTAATAACTCATCAATAGTTTTAACTTTTTGCTTCTTTTCTTCAGCATTTTCTTTAAGTTTAACTGTAACAGTTTCTTCATAAAATGTTTCTTTTGGTTCTTCTTCTAATGACTCAATATCTCCAAAAGCCTTTTTTCTAACACTATTGAAATCCAAATTATTATTAGCATACTCTTCTGTTTTATCTTTAATATCTTCAATTTTATAATCTTCATTTAATATTCCATATACTGGAGAAATAATTGGTGAAGGCTTAAATTTCTTTTTTTCTACTACTTCTCTAGTTTCAGTTCTTTCATAACGTCCATAATCATATTTCTTTTCAATTTTCTTTTTCTTTTCATATTCTAAAACATTAGTTGTACTCTTATTACTTCTTTGTTGCTGACGTGACATTGAACTAGAAAATTCTTCTTCATCAAAATCCGGAAATGGAAACGTATTATCCGATTTAAATAAATCTCTTTCATTAACTGTATTATAATTATTATAACTTTTTGTAGAAGTAGTTGCAGTTGATGTACTTGAAGTACTTGAAGAAGACATCCTAGGTTGTTCCCTAACCGGAGGCTCTACTGGTGTTTCTATTTTTCTTTGTGGTTCAATTCTCTCAGCAATAGGTCTAGTAGCCTCAACCTTCTTAGATTCTTTTTTTTCTTCTTTCTTTACTTCTTTTTCTTCTACTTCTTCATCTTCAAATAATATATCTTTTAATTTATTAAACAATCCCATAGCGTTCACCTTTCTTAGTTAATTAAATCCGTATCTGGAATCTCTTCTTCGATAGGTTGAAAATCATCAGTACCAATTTCAATATAATCATCATCATTACTATCATTATTGAAAATATCAAACTCTTCTTCTGCAAAGTTCAATACATTATCCTCCAATAAATTAGCAATTACACTATCATTATACACAATACTTTTTAAAATGCTTATAGCAGATAACATGGCTTTATTAATATCGCCCTCATCTACTATTACTTCTATTTTAGCATAATTATACATAATTTCAACCAAATATTTATCATTTTCTGTCAAATTTATTTCAACATAACCAAAGTATTCCCCATTTGAAATAGCACTAGAATAAAAACTAGAAGTATTAATCTCATATTCATAATCAACCTGATTTAAAAAACTAACAGCATCAACATATAAATAATAAGTATTTTTTCCATCCTCTAATATTTCATTAAAAAGCGTACTGTCATTTACCTGCATCCCCCTAGGCAAATAATATTTATACCCTGTTCTATATGTATTTGTTCTAGAACTAATCGTCCCAAAATTTTGAATTATTTCATCATAAGTTAAATCATTAATATTACTACATCCTGTTATTAAGAATATTAAACTGATTATTATTAAAACTTTTTTCATTTAATATCTCCTCGCACTAATAATTATACCAAAAAAATTGCCACTTATAAAGTAGCAACTATCATCATCGAATTATTTAGCCATTCTATTACTACCTGCTTCCATATTGAGCTTAATCGGAAATGACAAAAATTCTATTCCCACAATAAAATTAAATGAATTAGCAAATTTTTTTCCTAACCAAAAAAATATGTTGATGTTAGCAAACAACTAATTATCAACATATTTTTTATTTTCCAATTGTTTTTCTTCAACATATTTATAATTTAATGCATTATCACTAATAACAACGGATTCACCAAGTCTTGCTTCAATATCCTTACGTGTGTTACTTGCAACTTGCCCACCTTCTCTAGCAATTTTTCTATTTTCTTCCAAACCCATTGGCTTATGTTTTTTTGCAAGTTCTCTAGCAGTTAATTCACCAATATCAGCAAGTGCTATCTCAATATCACTCATATTATCTCTTAAAGATTCTTTTCTAAGACCCTTAAACTGTTTGTATTCCTTGGCAGTCATTCCCGACCACTCTTTATAAATATCATTTGTTAAGATGGCATATTCGATATTACTTTCAATACCTCCAGCCTTCCAAACATCAGTTAATTTTTTTCTCTCTTGTATTCCTTTAATTCTTTTAGCAATCCAGTCTTCATCATATCCTTTTGCTCTATAAGTATCTATCGCTCTTTGCATCGTAATTGAAGGATCAAAAACTTCATCAATTCTCTCACTACCAAGTCTCGCTAACCATTGTTTTATTGGTTCGGCATTTTTGGATGGAATTGATTCAATTATTCTGAACATTCCTTCAATATCGACAACATCAGTCATCCGATATTTTCCGTCTTTAGCTTTAAGTTTCAAAGCGTTACAATTTGTAACGGTTTCATTTCCTTCATCTTTAAGCCTCTTTTTTAGAACTCTCCAATATATTTGCGGATTATTACTTTCTGCCAATATTCCAACAACATCCACAACACTTACATAATACTTTTCTTCTTCCTTGTTCCATACTGTCCGAATTTCTTCGCTATTAAATAACTATTAATTAAATACATTTTATCTTGATTCACAAAACCACCCTCCTTCATTTATTTTTCTTTTGAATCTAGATATATTTTCATAATAGAAGTAAATAAATCATCCTTTTGAGCATTAGTTAACTCTTTGCTATCAAATAACACTTTTGCCTTTTCAATCAAATCCAAACAAGAATCAGTTGTTTCCACTATGAAAAAGTAAGACATATCAACTTTAAAAAACTCACATATTTTTTCTAATTGTTTTAAACTTAAGTTTCTTCTTCCATTTTCTAAATTAGAAACTTGTCCTTTACTTAGATTTAATACTTGTGCTAAGTCACTTTGCGTTATGCCCCTTCTTGTTCTTAATAATTTTAACTTTTCTCCTAAATTCGAATACATATTGCCTGCCTTTCTGAATACACTATATCAAATATACTTCAAATAGTAAACTACATTTTTAAAAAAATATGTTGATAATTAATTATTTACTAACATCAACATATTTTATTTTTATACCTTCTTTACTAAATTTTTCTTCATATTCTGTTTCAACATTATCTAGTGTCTCACTATGTAAATCATAACTTATTTTATTAATTTTATAACCATATTCTTTAAATGACTCTAAACTATATTGAAATAAATTATCATTATCAGTTTTCATCACTATATGAGGACTACCTTTAAATAACTTATCATAACTTTCCAAAAAATTTCTTGCAGTCAGTCTTCTTTTAGCATGTCTATCTTTTGGCCATGGATCAGAAAAATTAAGATATATTGTATCAACTTTTCCTTTAAGTATTTCCTCTAAATTCTTGGCATCCATTATAAGTATTCGTAAATTATCTGGTTTAATTTCTCTAATCTTTTTTATAGCAACACTTGCAACACTCGAATACTTTTCAACACCAATAAAATTTATATTAGGATATTTTAAAGCCATTTCCAATATAAATTTACCCTTTCCCATTCCAATTTCTAAATGCATTGGATTATCATTATTAAATCCATCATAAAAAAAATCGCAAGAACTAATTACTTCATCCTTATCTTTAGGATTACGCATCCTCATTATAACCACTTCCTAAAACTAACATATACTATTTGTAGGAGGAAAACATATGAAAAAAACGAGAAACTCATTTTTTACAGAAGCAGGAATGTCCTACTCTGGATATAATCCTAATGTTCCTAACATGATGCAAGGTGGCATCCCCTACCAAGCCCAAACAAGTTACAATTCCTTTTACTCTGGCCCAACCAATATTCAAGGTAATATGCCGTATCATCAACAATATACGGGACCTGATAACATTGAAAATCGTTTAGCCAAAATTGAAAGACAAATTAATCGCTTAGAACATCGCATTAGTAAATTAGAATCTACAAATACCACGTTTATAACTGAAGACATAGATACATCAAATAATATGTATATGCTTTAATTATAAATAATGAGTGCACTAAAACAATAAATTTGATCTTCACCACAAACAGCAATTGACACTTGGTACTTGATATCTATTATATCAAACTCCCCCGAATTTAGAAAGCCATTAACAGCGTTTTCTAAATCTTTTTCATGTGATTCATCAAATACTTTAACTTTCATTTTCTTCACCCCTACAATATATGAACATGATATTAAAAATAGTGTCGAATTTGCATTTTATTAACAAGTTTGGTATAATAGCCCGTAATTTCAGGGGGATAAAATGTTAGAAATTAAAAAAGAAGAAATAAAAAAATTACCAGAGTTTAAACATAACGTTTATTGGGGCCCCGAAGGCACTTTATATAAAATATTAAGGTTAGTTCCCACCGCTAAACGTGAAAATTTTTATACATATGTTAATAGTTTACAAAATATACCAGGACTAATATTGCCAATCGACTTATTAAAAGACCAAACTATATATGGTTATCAACTACCATACATTGAAGGAAGCCAAAACATTGATGAAATACTTAAAAATCCATATAAACATATGGATATAATAGCAACTATAAAAAGTATGTTCGAAGCAATAGAAAGTATTATCCAATATCTAATACTATGTGATGTCCGAAGTTCTAATATTTTAATTAAAGACGATAAAGCATATTTCATTGACTGGGACTCCGGCAAAAAGCTTAGTAGCTCAGAACTATTACCAATTTGTTATTGTGTAGCCGTTAATAAAAGAATCATCCCAGATTCTCAAATATGTGATATTTTAAAAACTTTACTATCAGCTTTAAGCATCTATTATGGTATAGATATGGAAGAATATTTTGCCAATAAGGATTTAACTATCCTTCTAGAAATTTTAAAAAGTATCAAAGCTAACCCTAACTTAATTTATTTTCTTGACTACATATTAGAAAAAGCTAAGGCAGATGATACAACAGTTGATTTAAAATTTTCTGAAATAATTGATTTTGTCGACTTACCATCCCCAAAAGAAAAAGAAAGATTAGTGCGAAAATTACCACACTAATCTTTTTATTTTACAACTATATTGACAATACGTCCTGGAATAACTATTATTTTAACAACTTCTTTACCCTCAATATGCCTTTTGACATTTTCTTCACTTAAAGCTTTACTCTTAATACTTTCTTCATCTTCATTAATAGAAATCTTTATTGAAGATCTAAGTTTACCATTTACTTGTACTCCAATTTCTTTTTCATCATCTATAGTTTTCGCTTCATCATAAACTGGCCACGAACTTTCACAAATTGGTTTATAACCAAGTTGTTCATTTAATTCTTCCGTAATATGTGGAGCAATTGGATTAAGTAAGGTAAGTAATAAATGGTAATCTTCTTTAGTTATATTTGTCATTTCATCATAACTGTTTGCTAAAATCATCAATGTCGATATAGCAGTATTAAATGACATAGTAACTAAATCATTTTGCACTTTCTTGATACTCTTATGAATTATTTTTTCTAACGCATCAGAATATTTATCTCCATCAACAACCTTTTCTTTTAAACGAATTACTTTATCTAAGAATCTCTTGCATCCCTTTAAAGAATCTGTACTCCATGGACAATCACTTTGATAATCTCCCATAAACATTTCATAAACTCTCAAAGTATCAGCACCATATTCATTTACAATATCATCCGGATTAATTACATTTCCTTTAGATTTACTCATCTTTTGGTTATCACTACCAAGTACCATACCATGACTTACTCTAGTCCAAATCATTTCCTTACTTGGAACTAAACCGATGTTATACAAAAATTGTACCCAGAATCTCGCATAAAGTAAGTGTCTAGCAGTATGTTCCATTCCACCATTATACCAATCTACTCTTCGCCAATATTTCATAGCATCCATTCCCGCAAATTCATGGGTATTATGTGGATCCATAAATCTTAAGAAATACCAACTAGATCCTGCCCAATTTGGCATCGTATCAGTTTCTCTTTTTGCTGGTCCACCACATTTTGGACAAGTTGTATTTACCCAAGTATCAATTTTAGCAAGTGGACTTTCTCCATTATCCGTTGGTTCATATTCAGCAACATCTGGTAAAAGCAAAGGTAAATCTTCTTCATTCATCGGTTGCCAACCGCAGGTGTTACAATAAATCATTGGAATTGGTTCACCCCAGAATCTTTGTCTTGAGAAAATCCAATCACGCATTTTATAGTTTACTTGTTTTTTACCACAATTATTTTCTTCCAAAAATTCTAACATTTTACTTATTGCATCTTCTTTATTTAAACCATCTAAGAAACCAGAATTAATATGTATTCCATCGCCTTCCATAGCTCCCGGAGCAAGTGCATACTCAAAAGTCTTCTTATGAAGTCCATCATTTACTTCAGCCATAATGGTATTTTTATCTACCCATTCCAAATCAAATTTTTCATCATCATCTAAATTTTGTTCATCTTGAGCATTGCTTACTAACTTAAATAAGAAACCAGTTGATTCAATGTTGAAATACTTATCTTTATTATAAGCATAATAGTGATGATTTATCTTTGGAAGTTCATGAACAAGTTCAATATCTTTATATCCCGTTTCTTCTTTAATTTCTCTTATAGCACAATCTAAAGAAGTTTCTCCTTCTTTAATTGTACCCCCGATAAACAAACGGCCTCCCATTTCATGCCAATTAACTGTCAAATATTTGTCATTTGCTTCATCATACAAAATTGCTACAATCGAATTTTTCTTAGTTTCCCCTTCATGAGGAGTACCAGTTACTTCTTCAAGCACTTGAATAATTGGAATATTAAATTTAGTTGCAAATTCATAGTCTCGCTCGTCATGCGCAGGAACTGCCATAATGGCTCCAGTACCATAACTTGCAAGAACATAATCACTTATATAAATAGGTATTTTTGCTCCATTCACTGGATTAATTGCATAAGCCCCAGTAAATACTCCAGTCTTTTCCTTATTAAGTTCTGTTCTTTCCATTTCATTTTTTAATAGACATGCTTCTTTATAAGCTTCTACCTCTGATTTTTTTTCATCCGTTGTAATTACATCAACTAGTTTATGTTCTGGAGCAAGAACACAATATGTAGCTCCAAATAAAGTGTCACACCTTGTTGTAAATACTGTAAACTCTTCTTCATGACCGTCAATTTTAAATGTTACTTCTGCACCAATTGATTTACCAATCCAATTGATTTGACCAAGTTTTACTTTTTCCGCAAAGTTAGTATCATCAAGTCCCTTAAGCAAATCTTCTGAATAGTCACTCATTCGAAGCATCCATTGACTTTTTTCCTTTTGAACAACTTGAGTACCACATCTCTCACATACTCCCCCAGCTGCATCTTCATTTGACAAAACTGTTTTACAATTTGGACACCAATTTACAGGCACTGTATCTTTATAAGCCATTCCATGTTTATAAAATTGTAAAAATTGCCATTGTGTCCATTTATAATATTCTGGATCAGTCGTTGAAAATTCTCTATCCCAATCAAATGAAAAACCTAATGTTTGCATTTGTCTTTTAAAAGTTTTAATATTTTCTTTTACTGCTTCCTTAGGATGAATATGATTTTTTATTGCATATTGTTCTGCTGGTGCCCCAAAAGCATCCCACCCCATTGGAAACAAAACATTCTTTCCTTGCATCCGCATCATTCTAGCCATTGCATCTTGGGCTGTATAACTACGAACATGCCCAACATGAAGACCTGAACCTGATGGATAAGGAAACTCAACCAAAATGTAATATGGTTCTTTATCACTTCCCGTAACAGCCTCAAAACTTTTATGTTCTTCCCAATATTTTTGCCACTTTTCTTCTATTATTTTACTATTCATCTTTCTTCCAACCTTTCTTAACTAAATGTCTTCCTAATAATTCATATAATGCATATATAAGTCCAAATAAAAGCACAAATGCGAGGAGTATTTGAAAAGGTAAATCCCATGGAATACTATAAATTATTACAAACACTAATGCAATAATAAATGCATTAATTAAAGATGATAACACAAATACATAATTAAGATTCATTTTATTAACATCAAGCTTAAACTTCGGAATTAAAATTGAAAATCCCACAAAATCCTCAATTTTTTTATTTCTTTTTTTCTTTTTAGCCTTTTGTATATTCTTATATCCCCTTTTTAAAATGAGAAAATAGTTGATAATAAAAACAATTATAAATAACGCAACACCCCAAATTAATGTTAATACAAATTCATTCATAATATCCCTCACTAAAGAACAAAAGCCAAACAAGTTTGGCGCCTTACATCACTACAAGATATTTCTACTTCACTAGACTCTTTGAGCCCTCCATAGACCAACTTCGGATGGTCGCCACCCTACTATTTTTGTTCCATTGTTTATAAATTTTTTATCTAATTAATAATTATTACTTAGGCAACTAAGTATCTCAACTATATTTTCTTCACCCCCTTTAGTTAATAAACTAATTATATCAAACAAATGTATGTATGTCAATTGCTTTTTATTAATTAAAGCAAGTTCCTATAAGATAAAAAAAGATGATCCCAAAGGACGAGTAAAAACCCGTGGTACCACCTTAATTGCTTCTTAATAATTGATAAGGAAATTACCCCAACACATCTAAAAGCAAGTTCAATTACTTCATCTTATTAGTTTCCACCAACCACTAATTCTCTATTAAAAATCCATAATCTACTACTCTTTCTTCATCTGCTTGTAAAATATTATATTAAATTTCTGCTAGATATTCAAGTAGTTTTATAAACATTCTAACAAATCTACGATCTAGCCCATGTAATTTCTTTATTCTAATTCTTTTTACTTTTATATCCAAATCACTAAAGAATATATTAGCTATTTCTTCTTTTAATTTTGTTGTAATTTTCAAGTCACTAATAATCGAATTAACATCTTCGTTAACAATTCTTACAGCATTAATTTCAATGTCCTTTCCCTTACAATTAACAGTTAATTGTTTAGTAGTATCGACACCCTTTATATCTACAACGAAATCATTTTCATCTTCATAACATTCATATTCTAAATTTGCTAAATTACCATTCAAATAAATTTCTACACTATCAGCGGTTCTAGTATTTCTAAATCTAATTTTATAATCTCTAAGTCTTGGTATTATTTCAGTTTTTCCTTCAACCGGATGAATAATTAATGTGTAATTATTTTGTAAATAATTATAGTCAATTGATGTAACAATATAATAACCATCTTCATGAAGTTTAGTTATACCATCGTCTTCATATAATTTAAATTCATTACTTTGTCCTGGGAAAACATTTATTTCCATACTCTTCGGAGGATTAGTATCATTAATATTTTTTTCTAAATTAGCAAGAGGTATAATTGCTCCAGCTCTAGCAAATATAGGATACTCTTCTTCTTTATAAAATACTACATAACGTTTATTACCAACAAACTTTTTACCAGTTTTAAAATCATACCAAATACCTTTAGGTAAAAAAACTCTTTCAATTGACCTATTCATTGTTATATCTTTTGGCTTTGTAATTGGTGCAATAAATAATTCTTTTCCAAAATAATATTCATTACGATAGGTTGGTTCATCATATATTTCTGGATAAGTGTAATAAATTGGTTGAATCAAAGGCATACCCGTCTTATGGTATTCATATGCTGCCGTGTATAAATAAGGAATAAGTCTTTGACGAAGCCAACAATACTCACGCGCTATCGTAAATGTTTTAACATCCCACATCCAAGGTTCTCGTTTATAGTACACTCCTCTTTTAGCACTAAATCTAAATATTGGACTAAATGCCGAAAGTTGAACATATCTTAAATATAATTCACTATCTTCGATTCCATCTTTATATCCTCCAACATCATGACTCCACCATGAAACCCCTTTATTGGCGGCCATTGAATTATAAAACGGCAAAAATTTTAAAGTATCCCAACCAACAATAGTTTCTCCAGAATAAAGTATTCCAGCACGATGTGGTGCCACCAAAGGACTACGTGTCAAAACTAAAGGACGTGTATCCTTCATTCTATCAAAATCTTTGTTGTAATAATATTGTAAAGTTTGAATCGCCTCTAAATCTTTCTTGTAGTCAAGCCAATAAACATCTACTCCTAAATCTAGTAAAGGGTCTATCAAATGTTTTACATAAAGAGCCATAAAATTTTTATCAAACACATTGTAAGGAATTGTCACACCATCAGCAATATTCAACTCCTGAGCAATATTTAAATATCGATCCTCTTCTTTTCTAACACCTTCACTAGGATCAATATTAACACCTACTCTAACTCCCCGATCGTGCATGTATTTGACAAATTCTTCAGGATTAGGAAATAACTCCCTATTAAAAGAAAAACCAGTCCGATACAAATTATAATCATTAGCATCTTTGATATGCCAAAATTCACTTAACAATAATACTGATAAAGGAATTTGATAACGATTAAAGGCTTTCACTAAAGATTTAGTATTATCAAAATTATATATTTTTTCTCTATTCCACCAAACACCTAAAGCATATCTAGGTATCAAAGGAGGATATCCCGTCAAAGTAAAATAATCTCTAAGACACATACCAAAATCTCTTTTATACATAAAAAGATATAAATCAACTTTATTAACATCAGGTTTAACTAAAAAGCCATTAGCATCAATTTCAAAGTTACCAGAATCATCTAACATGACAAAACCATCAGTAGAATATAAACCTTTGTCAAGTTTAACTCTCCCTTTATAATCATCTAAACTAATAGCTCCCCCTTTAAAATTACGAGCTTCAGCTTGACCATAGAACCACATTTTATCAGTATTTAAAAGAACAACTTTTAAATTAGAATCTGGAGCAAATTTTGGTCCCAAAAACGGCTTATTTTTAAGATATTGTAACATAAAATAACTAGTTGTAATTACCAAATACGTTTGATCTTGTTCCACTTTAAATTGTGGTACACTAAAACGGCGATTTTGAACTAACGTTGTCAAATCATCAGAAAAATGGCCATCGACACTATATTCAAGTCGAACCAAACGTTCAGTTAAAACTGTAATTCGATAATTAGGCCCTTGAAATACCGCCCGTTCATTAGCCACTGACTTTGATAAATCTGGAGCAAAATGTGCATCAAAACTAGCCATCTAACTTCACCCTTTTCTATAATAAAATATTATCATTTTTCTTGATATTTATCAATTATTTCTTTTAAAAATTCATCGTTTTCAAAATAATCTATTTTCATTGCTTGTTTAACTCGTCTTAAAGTTTCTTTTGCATGCTTTCTAGCATCATTAGTTCCCTTTTCTAAAACACGGTAAACATATTCAATATTTTGACTCAATTCTTCTCTTCTTTCTCTAATCGGTTTTAATAGTTCTTGTAAAATATTATTTAAAAACTTTTTAATGACCATATCTCCTAAACCACCACGACGATAATGATCTTTTAGTTCATCTAAATTTTTATATTCAGGTAAATATTTTACAAAATCTTCATCTTTAGCAAAAACATCTAAGTATGTAAAGACAACATTTCCTTCAACTTGGCCTGGATCATCGATCTTTATATGATTTGGATCCGTATACATACTCATAACTTTTTTCCTTATTGTTTCTGCATCATCCGCCAAATAAATACAATTTCCTAAAGATTTACTCATTTTAGCTTTACCATCAGTTCCAGGTAATCTTTGTTCAAGTTCATTTTCAGGTATTTTTGCCTCAGGCATAACCAAAGTATTACCATAAACATTATTAAAACTATGAACAATTTCTCTAGTTTGCTCAATCATCGGCAATTGATCGACCCCAACTGGCACACATGTAGCATCAAATGCTGTAATATCTGCCGCTTGACTAATTGGATAATTCAAAAAACCTACTGGAATACTTTTTTCAAATCCCCGAAGTCCAATTTCATTTTTTACTGTTGGATTTCTTTGTAATCTACTCAAAGTCACCAAATTCATATAATAGAATGTAAGTTCAGTAAGTTCACTTACTTCTGATTGAATTAAAATTGTTGTCTTTTCTGGATCTATTCCCACTGCCAAGTAATCTAATGCTACTTCAATAACATTATTTCTAACTTTACTTGGATTATCAAAATTGTCAGTAAGAGCTTGCGCATCAGCAATCATTATATATATTTTGTCAAATTCACCACTATTTTGTAAAGCCACTCTATTTTTAAGGGAACCAACATAATGGCCCAAATGTAAACGTCCTGTAGGACGATCACCAGTTAATATTATTTTTTTCATTGCAACCTCCATATTTACAATATTATAACATGATAAAAAAAGAAAAACTATTGTAAAGTTATAAGAAGTGTTATAATAAACTTATATCAAAGGAGGTTTTTTACGTGTTATATGAAACAGATTCACGTAAAGTGAAAAATGGCCAAATATTTGTTGCCCTAAAAGGACACACTGTTGATGGCCACGATTATATAGAAAATGCCATTAAAAATGGCGCAATCAAGGTTATCGCTGAAAAAGAAGTAAATTGCAGTGTTCCAGTTGAAATAGTACCTTCAACTGAGGAATACTTAAAACACGCTTTAAAAGATGCCTATGCAGACAAAGTTAATAAATTAAAAATTATTGGTATTACTGGTACTAATGGTAAAACTACTACTGCATATTTAACTTATCAACTTTTAAATTTATTGGGAGAAAAATGTGGTTATTTAGGTACATTGGGATTTAAATATAATGATATTGCAGAGGAAACTGACAATACGACACCAAATATCTTAGTTCTTTACAGTCTTCTACTTAGGCTTGTTGATGAGGGTTGTCAAACAGTTGTCATGGAAATCAGTTCTCATGCTCTATCTTTTGAAAGAATGTATGGCTTACACTTCGATGCGGTAGCTTTTACCAATTTAACTGAAGATCACTTAGATTACCATAAAACAATGGAAAATTATCTAAACGCTAAATTAAAAATAATTGATTATTTAGTACCTAATGGTAAGCTTATCGTTAACGGAGATGACGAAGCAAGTCAAAAATTTATCGATAAATTTCATAAAGGAGTACGCATAGGATTTGACCCAAGCTATGATTATTACATTAAAAATACTAATATAACCCCTTCCAAAACAAATATTGAATTTATTTACAATGATAAAGAGTATCAAGTTACAACTAACTTGACAAGTAAATTCAATGTTTACAATTACATTACAGCTTTAGCTATTGTTAATTCACTTGGATATGACATCGAAGCAATCATCAATGAAACATATAAATTACATGCCCCAAAAGGTAGATGTGAAACTCACAAAGTTAACGGTGGCTATGCAGTAATTGATTATGCTCATACTCCAGATGCTGTTGAAAAAGTAATTGCAGCTTACAACGAGCTTAAAACTAATCGTGTTATAACAATTGTTGGTTGTGGCGGAGACCGGGATCCAATAAAACGCCCTATTATGGGAAGAATTGCTACAGAACTAAGTGATTATGCTATTCTTACAAGTGATAATCCTCGTACAGAAGATCCAGCTAAAATTATGGAAGATATCCTAAAGGGCGTTACAACTGATAACTATGAAGTTGAACTTGATCGCCGAACAGCTATCAAAAAAGGTATCGAAATGCTTGAACCCGAAGACATTCTACTAATTCTTGGTAAAGGACATGAAGACTATCAAATAATTGGTCACACCAAAATACATCTAGATGATGCGGAAGAAGTCGAAAATTGGAAAAAAGAACACGAAAAAAATTAAGAAAAAGTATTGCCAAATATAAGCTTCATGTGATATAATCTTTCACGTGAAGCCAATGCAGGTGTAGTTTAATGGTAGAATAAGAGCCTTCCAAGCTCCTGACGGCAGTTCGATTCTGCTCACCTGCTCCATTTGAATACAACTTACGGACTGTAAAAAGTTCGTAAGTTTTTATTTTATATAAATATTAAACTTTAATGTTCTCTTTCTAGGAAGGAGGACATTTTTTATGCTTGAATTTAAAATCTTAGAAGAATTTAAACCTAACCCAAAAATAATAGAACTTATTAAAAACTTCACTTACAAAACTAAAAAAGGAAAAATTAAAGTTCTTCTACATACTAATTTACAAATTATTGAACCAACTGAATATCTAATTACACATCCTATTACTCTTACTATATTTGAATACAAAGTAAATGAAATTAGTAATAAGCCATTTTACATTAAAGAACATAAAACAAAATATAATTTAAAAGAAATAGAAAATATTATAAAAAAAAACAAATATTAATTTTTTTTGAAAACACACTTCGTAAAAGTACCTTTTAGTTAGGAAACATATGAGAGGATTAGTTTTTTTCAAATTCAGTCTGCTTTTTTGCGTTTTAGTTAGGAAACAAGTGAGAGAAATATTAATCCTTCTCAAAAATGAAGAAAGGAGGAATTTTATGAGATGTGGTGTTTATGTAAGAGTTAGTACAGATG
>CALVIU010000026.1 GCA_944331835.1 uncultured Bacilli bacterium
TAAATTGTTTTGGTAGGAAATATAGGTTACTATTCACAGCTAAAATAAATTAAAACACGCAAAAGAGATGCTAATTAGCATCTTCTTTTTGATGATTTAATATTTCATCTAAAGTATATGGATTTCCTTCTATAATTCTTTTAAGAGCAATATGAACATTAATACCATTCGATTTACAAGTTTCTATATAACTTTTTATTCTTGCATAATACTCTGCATTTTTGATATTAGCAAATTGCCCAGAAACTTTCATTTTTGTCTTGCTGCTTCTTAGACTCCGTTCACTTAAATTATTTGAAAATGGAACATCAAATCTTAATGCCAACAATAAATAGTTTTCTTTATATTCCTTTAATCTCTTTATTAAATTACTTTCATCTTGCCCATAATACTTATTAAAATCTTTTTTATTTATTGCTTCCGCTTCTTTTATTATTTCATCGTATTCTGCAATTACTTTATCGCTTACTTCTTGATCAAATAATAATATATTTTTATTTATGTAATCATTCCTTTTTTTATTTGTTTCAACCACTAATGTTATCAGTTTATTTGTCCATTCTCTTGGTAAATTATCATTTAATTTATTTAAATCCCTAATTAAGTGAACACAACATTCTGCATTAGTAAACTCATAATCTTCATTATAATTTACATTATTATGGTCATGAACTACTACTGTGTCTTTTGGAAGATATTGTAATATTTCATCTTTGTCTAAGCCATCTTTACTTTTGGTTTCATGAGCTTTGTAATATTTTAGATTGTTACTACCATAAAACCTTAAACATGCATGCTTACCATTTATAAATATTACTGTATCATCCCAATTCAACACTTCTAGCTTTAACAACTTTTGATGTAATTCATTATCAAAAGTTTCTAAATTATCATAACTTTTCTTTTGCAGTTTCACTAAATATCCTTCACTAATGTTCATTTCCCCGCCAGAAAAGCCATGTATTAATTCTCTTGTTCTTTTAAATGAAACACATCCTTCGTTTATCAGTGAAACAGCCATTGCTTGAACATTGCTTCCATATTGATTTTTTGGAATTGGTACTTTTATTTCTCTTCCACATTTTAAACATTCATATTCACAAAACTCATTTCTTCTTTTTATTAATCTTATTTCTATATCAAAATCGTCCTTACATCTTTTCCTATTAATTTTAATTTACCACCACAGTTGCAAATAGGATTAGCTATTTCATAAGTATATGTATCTGTTATTTCTTCATCTTTAAATTTTTCTAACTTATGTTTTTTATGACCAAATTGTCCACCTTTAGTTTTATCAGTTTTTTCTCTACTATTAGGAATTCGTTTTGCTTCACCAATTTTAGTTTTACTAGTAGGTATACCACTATTTGTACTATCCATATTAAGTAGCTTTTTTAACTTGGCATTTTTTGCTTTTAAAGCCTCGTTTTCTGTAAGGACATCTTTAACTAATTTTTTTACTGCTGTTTTTATTTTTTGTTCGATATTTTCTTCCAAATATTTTATCTTTTTTTCTAACTGTTTATTTTTTTCTTGTTCTTTTGCTAGTTTATCTACATCCTATTCATTTTTTGCTATTTTAGCTGTGAAAAGTAACAAATATAAAATAACTTTTTAAGTATATTGTGATAAAATGAAGTTGGAGGTTACAAATGAATGTAAAGTTACAAGAGTATTTAGAAAATGAAATAATGCCTAAAAATGATTTAAATGATGAAGGACATAATAGAGAACATGTAAATTATGTTAGGAGAAGAAGCAAGAAATTTGCAAGTAATATCGACGGAATAAATATGGATATGGTCGATACTATTGCAGTATATCATGATGTAGGACACAGCATTGATGCTAAAAATCATGAAAAAGTTTCAGCGAGTATTTTAGCGAGTGATAAAAACCTACGGGAATTTTTTAGCGAAGAAGAAATTAGAGTAATGGCTGAAGCTGTTGAAGATCATCGTGCAAGTAAAGATAGTGAACCTAGAAGCATTTATGGACGAATTGTTTCATCTGCAGATCGAAATACATCAGTTAATCAAGTATTAAGAAGAACCTATAGTTATCGTCTTAAACATATGCCAGACGCTAGCATCGATGAAATTATCGAAAATTCACGCAAACATGTTATCGATAAGTTTGGAACCAAAGGATATGCAATAGATAAAATATATTTTCCGGATGATGAATATGAATCATTTTTAGCAGGTATTCAAGAATTAGCTGGTGATCCGGAAGAATTTAGAAGAAGATATATCGAAGTAAATGAAATTAATTTTAGTAGAGTAAGAAAAGCAAAAGAGCCATTAAATTAGGCTCTTTATTCAACTGTAACAGATTTAGCTAAGTTACGTGGTTTATCAATATCACATTTATTGTTTTTTGCAACCTTATAAGCAAGTAATTGTAACGGTATAATAGTCAAAATACTTTCCAATATTGGGTGAACATCGTCAATTTTTATGAATTCATCACAGAGTTGTTCTTTAATTACCTCGTTACTTATTAATATTACATATGCCCCACGAGCTTTAACTTCTTTTATATTACTTATCGTTTTTTCAAATAAATTTTTATCGGTAGCTATAGCAATTACTGGTGTATTTTTCTCGATTAATGATATAGTTCCATGTTTTAATTCACCAGCTTGATATGCAACACTATTGATATAAGATATTTCCTTTAATTTTAAACTAGCTTCCAGAGAAGTAGCATAATCTATTCCCCGACCTATAAAAAAGATTTGTTTATTTTTATATATTTTATCAGCAATAGCAAAATAACTTTCATAATTATTTATAGTATTCTTAATCAATTTTGGCATTTGCTTAATTTCTTTAAATATCTTATAAAGCTCCTCATCTTTTATTTCTTTGCTCTTATAGCCTAAATATATACTAATCAAACTAAATATAGCTAATTGTGCTAAATAGGCCTTAGTTGTTGCAACTGCTATTTCGCATCCAGCTTTTATGTATATGACTTTATCAGCAATGCGAGCAATACTACTACCAATAACGTTGACAATGGCTAATGTGTCTATTTTATCATTTTTAGCTTTTTTTAGTGCTGCTAGAGTATCTGCAGTCTCTCCAGATTGTGAAACTACAATTACTAAAGTATCTTTATCGTAGAAACATTTTTTATATCTATACTCACTAGCTACTTCAACATTGACAGGAATATTTCCATAATTTTCAATTAAATATTTGCCAACACATCCCGTATGATATGCAGAGCCGCAAGCAACAATATCAATTTTTTTATATTTATCTAAAAATTTAAAATTTTTCTTAAGAGAATCAATTGTTCCATCAAAATAGTAATTTATTGTATCTTTAAAAACTTTATCTTGTTCATTAATTTCCTTTAACATAAAGTGTTCATAGCCATTTTTTAATGCAACTTCTACAGATCCCTCAAAAGTATTTATATTTTTATCTATAGGTATTAAATCTTGATTGTAGAAAGTTACTTTATCCATTGTAATTTTCGCAATTTCTAAGTCATCAAGTAGAAAATATTTATTAGTAAACTTGAGAATTGCTGGTACATCCGATGCAATAAAATTACCTTCGTTAGATTTTGCTACAATTAGGGGACTAGTATTTCTAATTGCATATAAACTATTAGGTTCATCTATACATATAATGCCAAGAGCATAAGATCCTCGAAAAACTTTAGTAGCTTTACTAAGAGTTTTTAAAATATCTTTTTCTTGTTTATAAATTTCATCTATTTTTGCACAAGCTATTTCTGTATCTGTCTCTGATTTAAAATTATATCCTTTATTTATTAATTCTTCTTTTAGCTCATTATAATTTTCAATGATACCATTATGAACAATCGTAAATTTTCCAACAGAGTGGGGGTGAGCATTTATTTTGTTAGCTACACCATGCGTTGCCCATCTAGTATGTCCTATTCCTAAATACGCTTCCTCATCAAAATTTAGAAGTTTTTCCAAATTGATGATTTTTCCTTTTTCCTTAATAGTCTTAATTTTTCCTTTACTTATATACGCGATACCTGCTGAATCATACCCCCGATATTCTAATGATTGTAAGCCATGAATAATTTTAGGTATACATAATTCACGCCCTACATAACCAATTATTCCACACATAATTTAATATTTCCTTCCATACAAAAAATTGTATGTGATATATCTTTTGTTACAATGTTGATTTTGCTTTTTTTAATATATCTAACGATTATACTAAACCGTAACTTTACCCGCCGAATATTTCGATAAAAGTTATCCTCGTCACCCTAAGTGGGCCTGGCGCTAACAAATAAGATACTCCTTTCATATTATTTGTTTTCTTAATTATATTATATGCAATATATTTTTGTCAAAAATAGTTGTTTCTATATTTAAAACATAATATAATTTAAGTGGTGATATTTTATGAAGAAAAAAGAAAAAGTAGAAGATGTGGAAATAATTGCTCCGAAAAATGCTAGTAATCCAGATAACTTAAGTAAGACTTTGATTTTAGGATTAGTTGGATTAGTATTATTGCTTATTCCAGGAACCTTAAATAAACTTATTGGAATTTTAATTGGAGGTGCTTTGCTTATAACAGGAGTGCTTTCGATTATTAAATATACTAAAGAAAATATTGCAGGAAGTAATTTAAATTTAGTGTCAGGAATTTTATATGCAGTGCTTGGGGTAATAATTATAATTTATCCTTATTCAATAATTAATTTAGTAACAATATGTTTAGGAGTTTATCTAATAATAAATGGAATGCTTAAATTAAAACTGGCTTTTACATTAAAAAACATTACTGATAAATGGAGTGGTACATTAGTTATGGGAATAATTACTATCGTTTTAGGTTTACTTTTAATATTTAATCCATTTGCGGGTATTACAATCACTAAATTAGCTGGTGCATTTTTAGTAATTGTGGCTGTATTTGATTTTGTTGACACTTATATAATTCAAAAATAAATAATATAAAAGGAATTTAAAATATGATATTAAATAGTCAAAAAGAAAAAAGAGAAAGATTAATAAAGCGGATAACTGAAATTGATGAAAGAATTTCTTTCCTCGAAAATAATAGTTCAAATAACTCTTTTTTAAGTGGTTTTATAGTAGGAAAAATTAATGAAGAAATAGATGCATTGCGTCGTGAAGAAGAAAATATTTTAAGGGATATTGTTGCAATAAATGTTAATATCAGTCCTGAAGAATTTAAGGAAGGAATTAAACGAGGAGATGTACTATTAACTGAAGAAGACAAAATCATCATTCCCAGACAAAGTGATTTTACTTCATTAAGAGATTTATGTATGGTTCATAAAACAGATTATTTGCCTCAAAATAATACTTTAAAATCACTGGCTGCTGCGAGTGTAGAAACAGACTATCTTTATAAATATCCTGAAAATGAAAAAGAATATAAATTTAAAATAACTCAGACTAGGTCATCAATACATTTTTCATTAAATGGTGAAGTAGGTGGTCATGCTTATGGCAATTGGGATGTTCGTAAATATGGAATAATTACGCCTTTTCCAGAATACGACTATGAAAGAAGAAAACTTTTGGCAGCTAATCCCGAAGATACTTACTTTTATTATCAATATCAGTTGGGACAAAATTCATACATTTTAGTTCCAAAAGAAGAATTAGAAGAAGCTAAAAGATTAAATCCGCAAGTTAATATTATTCCTTATGAAGGAGATAACGTTACTGGATATTTAGATGCTGTTGTAAGCTTTTTAGGATATAAACAAGAAATAGTTGGAGAGCATTCATGGAAAGATGCCAAAGATCAAAAATTAGTTTCCGATTTGTTTAGAAAATATAATTTTGATCAAGCTCCTCATACAATGACAAAATATTATAAAAGCGATATTTATAACAAAATAGAACAAGAGTTTTTTGAATAT
This sequence comes from uncultured Bacilli bacterium, assembly GCA_944331835.1. Lineage (GTDB taxonomy): Bacteria > Bacillota_I > Bacilli_A > RF39 > UBA660 > Onthocola_B. The sequence continues at coordinate 5,911 of CALVIU010000026.1, forward strand.
ATAAGAATATTAAAACAGGATTCAAATATAAAATTAAATGATAAAATAAGTGAAGATATTTATAGATATATATCTTTCTTATTAGGAAATTTATATGACATTTATGGTTCAAGTGAGATTTGGAATAACGAACAGCTTAAAGTTCAATATTTGCAAGCTTCAGGAGAACTATTACAAACATTGCTTAAATATGGATTTAACATTTATGGCACAATTGATGATATAAAAGATATGTTAAAAGAGTCTTATTATAAATTTGAAGAAAATCATAAACTTATTGCAAAAAGGTTAACTAAATTAATAATGCAACAATTATCTGAAGATAGATTAACTTCTTTAAAAGAAAATAATACTGATGTCATTGGTGGCAGAAAATAATTTAAAACTATTATTAATCATTAATAGTAGTTTTTTTGTTTAAGTTTGGATTTAAATGAAATTTACTAAAGAAAAAACAATTAAGTTATCACGAGTACTTGAAAGATATATTATTTTTGGGTATAATTAATTTAATGATATGGGAAGTGTATTAAATGCGCAAGATAATTGCTAGTTTAGATATTGGAAATCATACGATAAAACTTGTAGTTGGAGAAATAGTTCGAGGAAAACTAAATATTTTAGCGTGTGTTGATGTTCCTGCTCGAGGTATTAAAAAAGGTTTTATTGTTAATCCAGAAACAGCTATGCTTGCCTTAGAAGATGTATTTAAAAAAGGAGAAGAACAAATTGGCTTGCCAATAAAAAAGGTTATTGTAAGTGTGCCTAGTAACGGAATAGAATGTTTCTTAAGTGAAGGATATACTTCTATAACTAATGAAGAAAAAATAGTTACTAGCAATGACATAATTAGATCTATGCAAGCGGCAGTTTATAATAAAATTATGGATAATCGTGAGCTAGTGACGATACTACCTACTAAGTTTTTATTAAATGATAGCGTAGTTTCAGCATCTCCCTTATCTATGCATGCGGAAAAATTAAATGTTAAGGCAGTTGTAGTGACTGTTCCTAAAAAAAATGTTACACCGATAGTTAAATGCTTGGAAAAATTAGGAGTAGAAGTTGTCGATGTTACTATTGGGGCTCTAGGAGACTATTATGAATTTAAAACTAATAAAAATAGTGAAGAAGTTGGAGCAGTAATAAATATCGGAGCATCTAAAACAACAGTTTCCATATTTAATAAAGGTATAATTACTAGTAGTGAAGTAATTGATATGGGGGGAGATAATATCGATTATGACTTGGGGTATGTTTATAAAATAAATAGAAAAGATGCCTTATTTATCAAAGAAACGATTGCTCTTGCGGATAAAAATATTGCCCAAGCCAATGAAGCAGTAATTGTTGAAGATAAAAATGGCGATAGAATTAAAATAAATCAATTCAGTGCTAGTGAAATAGTAATGAGTAGGTTAGAAGAAATACTAAATTTAGCAAAAAAACAAATAAATCTCTTAACAAAAAAGCAAATTAGTTATATAATTATTACAGGGGGAGTAACGGAAACGGCAGAGTTTAAAAATATAGTTGATTATATTTTTAAAAATGCTATTATCGGTGAAGTTAAAGAGATTGGTGCTAGACATAATAAATATGCAACGGCAGTGGGCCTCATTAAATACTATGATAGCAGGTTGAGACTTCGCAATCGTGATTTTTCAATATTTAGTATAGAAGAACAAGAAGAATTGAGTGGAATACATAAAAAAGTAAACATTTCTGAAAATTCAATTTTAGGAAAACTGTTTGGTTACTTTTTTGATAATTAAGGAGAATGGATTATGAATGGATTACAGATGGATCAAATTGCAAAAATAAAAGTAGTCGGTGTTGGGGGCGGCGGATGTAACGCTGTTAACCGAATGATTGAAGAAGGAGTAAAGAGTGTCGAATTTTATGTTGTCAATACTGATTTACAAGTTCTAAATAGTTCTTTATGTCCTAATAAAATACAAATTGGAAAAAATATTACTGGAGGTCGTGGGGCTGGAGCAAACCCTGAAGTTGGTAGGGCTGCAGCACTTGAAAGTAAGACTGAGCTTGAAGATGCCCTACAAGGCGCAGATATGGTATTTGTTGCTTGTGGTCTTGGTGGTGGTACTGGTACTGGTGCAGCACCAATTATAGCAGAAATTGCTCAAGAAATGGGATCTTTAACAGTAGGTATTGTTACTAAACCATTTAGATTTGAAGGTAAAAGAAGAATGGAAAATGCTTTAGTGGGATTAGAAGAACTAAGACAACATGTCGATTCCCTAATCATTATTCCAAATGATAGATTAAGAGATATAATTGATAAGACGACAAGTTTTGATGATGCATTTAAAGAAGTAGATAACGTGTTACACCGTGGTGTACAATCAATATCTGACCTTATTGCAGTAACTGGGGTAATTAACCTAGACTTTGCTGATGTTAAGACCGTTATGGAAAAAAGCGGTACAGCAATCATCGGTATTGGATGCAATGCTGGTGAAAATAGAGCCATTGAAGCGGCTCGTCAAGCAGTTGCCAATAGTTTACTTGAAGCTACAATTGAAGGAGCTACAAATGCTATTGTCAATGTAACCGGTGGTAAAAACCTTACATTGTTTGAAATAGAAGATGCTGTTGAAACAGTTAGAGAAGCAGCAAATTCTGATATAAATATCATATTTGGGGCAATTAAGAATGAAAACTTAACTGATGAAGTTATAGTTACAGTAATTGCTACTGGATTTGATGAAGAAACTGGCGAAGAAGCATTATTCTCTGATGATATTCCAAAAAGAAGAAGCAAACCACAAGAAGTTGATGATGAATATGAAATTCCACCATTCTTGAGAAGTGATAATTTCTAGGTTCTAGATTTTCTAGAACTTTTTTTGTGACATAAAATTTTGTTAATTTAAAAAATTATTGATAGTATTTGTGATTTTTTGTAATTTTTGAAGATTTTTTTGCAAAAAACAAAGGAAATTTTAAAAAATACTGATTTGCGTTAATTAAAATGTTTTGCTATTATAGGATAAATTTATTACAAGGAGATTTATGAATTATTATAATGAAATCAAAAACGAATTAATAAATAATGAAATAACTAAAAAAGTAAAAGATTATAGTAAAAATAGAAGTGATTTAACTACATATTATAATGTTGGAAAATTATTAAGTGAAGCGGGCAAACATTATGGTGAAGGTATTATTAAGAAATTTTCTTTGAAATTAATTAATGAAGTTGGTAAAAAGTATAATACAACTACATTAAAAAGAATGCGCCAATTTTATCACATGGTTGAAAAAGGTGCCCCCTTAGGGCACCAATTAACATGGAGCCATTATAGAGAATTATTGCCTATAAAGGATATTAATGAAATAAAATATTATATTTATATAAGCGAAGAACAAAATCTTACTAGAGATGAATTAAAAAATAAGATTAAAAGCGATGATTATAAACGACTGCCAATTGAATTTAAAAATAAATTAATATCTAAAGAAAAAGTGGAAATTAAAGATTTTATCAAAAATCCTATTGTTATAAATAATACCATTAATAAAGAAATAATTTCTGAAAAAGCTTTGCAAAGAATTATTATGGAAGATTTACCATCTTTTTTAAAAGAACTAGGTAATGGTTTTACTTTTGTTGAAAATGAGTACAAAATAAAACTAGGTAATAGTTATAATTACATCGATTTATTGCTATATAATATTGAATTTAATTGCTATGTAGTTGTAGAGCTTAAAGTAACTGAACTTAAAAAAGAACATATTGGTCAAATAGAAGTATATATGAATTATATAGATAAAAATTTAAGAAAAGTAACTCAGGATAAGACAATTGGAATTATAATATGTAGGAAAGATAACAAATTTATTATGGAATATTGTAGTGATAAAAGGATTTTAAGTAAAGAATATAAACTAATTTAATGGAGTTTTATTGGTTGTTACAAGTAAACAATCCTCTTTACCTTTGTTGAATAAATCGATGTGTTATCCAATCAACTTTTAGTCTCAAATCTAGTATAGAGTTAACAGGGGCACGAGCACAGAAAGCAAGCCATATCACATTACTAAAAAAATTACACAGACTCGACTTAAAGCGACAAATTCGTCGCTCTTTTTTGTGTATAATCATTTTGTGATTAATATGAAAATATATTTAGACTTAGTGTTTATACTTAATTTTATATATGATTTATTACTTCTAATGACTGTAGATGTAACATTAAAAAGACACAGTAAGTTAAGAAGACTAATATTTAGTGCGATTCTTGGAGCATTATCACTTGCTATACTTTTTCTTCCCTGTGGAGAATTGATATTATTTATCTTTAAAATTATTACAAGTGTGTTTATGGTCCTTATTGCTTTTGGATATAGAAATATTAAATATTTTGGTACTAATATGATTTATCTATATATGTGTAGTGTAATCCTCGGAGGATTCTTATATTTTTTGAATGTTGAATTTAGTTATAAAAGAGAAGGAATGGTATTTTACTTTGATGGAATGAGTGTTAATTATATTCTACTTTTAATAGTTGCTCCAATTATACTATTTTTATATGTTCGGGAACATAAAAAGTTTAAGAGCACATATAATTATAATTATAAAGTTAGTATTGTTTTTAAAAATGGTAAGTGTTTGGAGTGTAATGGCTTTTTGGATACTGGAAATAAACTCAAGGATCCAATAACCAAGAAATATGTTATTTTAGTATCTAAAAAGATATTAGTACCTTATATAAATATAAGAAGTCCTATTTATGTTCCATATAAAGCCGTGGGATATCAGGGATTAATAGAATGCTTTGGTATTAAATATATTAAAGTTGGCAATCAAATATTTAAAAATTATCTGGTAGGTTTGGTACCAGAGAAAATAAATTTAAATGGTAGCGATTGTTTACTTAATTATAAATTAATGGAGGATATATGTTTCGAAAAATAATAGAATTTTTGAAGGCTAAATATAATGAAGTGTTTTTTGTGGGAGCAACTGATAAATTGCCCCCTCCTCTTGGAAAAGAAGAAGAACTAGCATATTTAATTAAAGCAAGACAAGGAGATGAAGAAGCCCGCAATAAACTTATTGAACATAACTTGAGATTAGTTGTCTTCTTAGCCAAAAAATATGAAAATACAACTTATGATATTGAAGATTTAGTAAGTATTGGGTCAATTGGTTTAATTAAAGGAATTAATACATATAAGATAGATAAAAACATAAAGTTAGCAACTTATGCATCACGTTGTATTAGTAACGAAATACTCATGTTTCTTCGCAAAAATAAAAGAAAGAGAAGTGAAGTATCTTTGGAAGAGGCACTTAATTATGATAGTGAAGGTAATGAACTTCATTTAGAAGATATTTTAGGAACTGATGCGGAATTAGTGCCAAAAGAGTATGAGAAGAAAGTTGATAAGGAACTTTTAAATAAAGAAATAGCATCTTTGAGTCCGCGAGATAAAGAAATAATGACTCTTAGATATGGCCTAAATAATACGATGGAATATACCCAAAAAGAAGTCGCAGAAATGCTCGGTATTAGTCAATCATATATTTCTAGAATTGAAAAAAAAGTGGTAAGAAAATTAAGCCAATTGATGCATTAATTTTTCTTACCTAGTAATTCATCCATAGAAGCATTGTAATTTTTACAAATAGAATAAAGAAAATCTGTTTTTATTAATACTTTTCCAGTTTCATATGCCGAATAAGTTGAAGATGTTGTATTAAGAAATAAAAAGATATCTTTTTGAACTAAATTACGTTCTTTGCGAAATTCTTTTAAGTTCTGACCAATTACTTTAGCATCAAGATCAATAACACGGTATGAAGATGTAACATTGCTAAGTCCAGTCATATAATCAACACTTATCTTGTAGTAATCACTAAGTTTATTGAGTCTTCTTAAAGGGATGGTATCTTTTCCAGTTTCCCATCCGGCATAAGTGGAACGGTCAACTTCTAAAGTTTTGGCTATATCTTTTTGAGTTAGATTTCTTTCTTCTCTAATTTCTTTAAGTCTATCAAATTTCATGTTATCACCGCACTTATTTTCTCATTAATATTATTATTTTCAGGAAAACGTGGGAAAATACGAGAAAATGTGTTATTATTAACTAAGAGTAAAGGATGTGCATAATGATAAAAATTACTGATAAAGTAGAAACAATAGAGTTAAATAAAAATGAATTGAAATATTATGATAAGTTTTATGAAGGGTATCAGATTATACCGGTATTTTCTTATTTTGTAGTTGAACTTATCATAGTGGTAGAAGAAAATTTTCTAAAAGAAATCATTAAAATAAATAGTGGTGGTGAAGAAATATTAGATAGATTTCCTAGTAAAGAAGAGTTAAAAGATACGATTGTTTTAAGTCCGGGAGATTTTAAGAGGTTTAAAAGACTTTATAAAAACTTGAGAAATAAAAGAGATTATCGTAAAGAGGCAATTATAAATGCTTATGCAGAATTACTTAGCTATGAATATTATCAAGCAACTGTTTTAGAAGATATATCAAGTATAACTAAAGAAGAGTTATTTAATGATTTAAATGATGGATATAATTATGGTGATTATCAAGAAGAAATATTAAAAAAGAGTCAGGAATTACTAGAAAAACATTATAAAGTTGAATGATTTGTATAAAAAATACTCCTTTTAGACAAAATATTGTTTGAAAGGAGTTTTTAATGTCTAAATATAAAGTAGATATAACTGGTATAAACACAAGTGATATTAAAGTTTTAAGTAATGAAGAAATGACTCATCTATTTGTAAGATATAAAGATGGGGATATAACTGCTAAAGAAGAACTTATCAATGGTAATTTAAAATTAGTTTTAAGTATTCTTCGTTCTTTTAATCGTAGTGATATTAATTTAGATGATTTATTTCAAGTGGGAGTAATAGGATTAATTAAAGCCATCGATAACTTTGATTTATCTTATGGTTTTAAATTCAGTACTTATGCAGTTCATTTGATAATTGGGGAGATAAAAAGATATATTAGAGATAATACTGCTATGCGAGTTAGTAGAAGTATTAAGGATATGGCTTATCAAATAATTAAATTTAAAGATACATATTTAAGTGAGCATGGTGTTGAACCAAGTTCAGCACTTATCGCAAGTTCTCTCGGCATTGAAGAATACCAAGTGGCTTTTGCCCTTGATGCCTTGAAAGATCCTGCAAGTATATTTGAACCAATCTATAATGATGGTGGAGATACAATATATCTTTTTGATCAAATTGCTGATGTAAAAGAAAAAAATAGTGATAAAGATATGCTTATATCTTTAAGAAGAGCATTATTAAAAATTAAAGAAAGAGAGAAATCTATTTTATTAGAGCGATTTATCGTCGGTAAGACGCAGATGGAAATTGCAGATGAATTAGGAATTAGTCAAGCCCAAGTATCGAGAATTGAAAAAAGTGCTATTGAAAATGTGCGAAAATTAATTAAGTAAACATATAATTTAGTGGTGAATTATATGTATTTAAGTGAACTACAAAATAAAGATATTATTAGTACCAAAACAGGAGTTAATTTAGGTAGAATCGTCGATGTTGAAGTGAATGCCGAAGGCCATATTATTAGTTTTGTTGCTGAAGAAAGAAAATTTTTTCGTAAAGTTCTAAAAAATAGTGAAATTAATTTTACTTTTAGTGATATTGCTAAAATAGGAACTGATGTAATACTAGTAAATAAGTAAAAAATATGGTATATTATTGGCATGAGAAAAAAAAGTTTAATTATTGCCACATTTCTATTAATAATCGATCAGATTGTCAAAATTGTGATTGATAATACTATGATGTATGGGGAAATAAAAACAGTAATTTCCAACTTTTTTTATGTAACTAAAGTTTATAATGATGGTGCCGCTTGGAGTGTTTTACAGGGGAATGTGATATTTTTAATTGTTGTGGCTGTTCTGGCTATGGTATTTTTGTTGCAATATGAAAGACATTTTGAAAATAAATATCGTAATATTATGGCCTTTGCTTTAGTATATGGTGGGTTATTAGGTAATTTAGTTGATCGTATTATGTATGGTTATGTAATCGATTATTTTAAAGTTTTAATTGGAAGTTATAGTTTCCCAGTATTCAACTTAGCAGATATGGCAATAGTAAGTGGTTTTATTTTAATAATATATAGTGTTTTAAAGGGTGAAGATAAAAATGAAGTTAGTAGTGGAAAGAGAAAACGAAAGACTAGATAAGTATATAGCAAGTGTTACTGATTATAGTAGAGAATTAGTAACTAAAATGCTTAAAGATGATTATATTTTAGTCAATGGTAAATTAGAAAAGGGAAGTTATAAAGTAAAAAATGGAGATATTATATCTATTAAAGAAGGATATGTTCAAGAAATGGATGTTGTCCCTAAAAAGATGGATTTAGATATCGTTTTTGAAGATGATTACTTAATGGTTATTAATAAACCTAGTGGTTTAACTGTGCATCCAGGTAGTGGTAATAGTGATAATACTTTAGTAAATGGCTTGATGTATTACACTAATAATCTTAGCAGTGTTGGCGGGGATTTTAGGCCTGGTATTGTTCATCGTCTTGATAAGGATACATCGGGATTAATGATTGTTGCCAAAGATAATAAATGTCACACATTATTAGCGGATGATTTTAAAAACAAAAGAATTCATCGAGAATATGTAGCTCTACTTGATGGCGTATTTCCTCAAAATTCAGCAACTATCGATGCTCCGATAGAAAGAAGCAAAGAAAATTTTGAAAAAATGACTGTTGCTGCTGGAGGAAAAAAGGCTATAACTCATTTGCGTGTCATAAAAAAATATAAAGATTATACTTTAGTTAGATTGGTTTTAGAAACAGGAAGAACCCATCAAATAAGAGTTCACTTGTCTTATATAGGGTATCCGGTTCATAATGATCCAGTTTATAGTAAAAAGACATGCGATGATTTTGGACAATTCTTACATTCGGAATATTTAAAATTTGTTCATCCTATTACGGGAGAAACTTTAGAATTTAGAGCAGATTTACCTAAACAATTTGCATACTTTTTAGAATCCTTGGAGAAAAGTAATTAAAATATATACAAAAGAGTAAAATACCATTAAAAAGTAGGGTATGCTTGCAAGATTATAAGAACCAAATAATCTTTTGAAATCTTTGATTAGTAAAAATGCAAATGATAGAAGAAAAGAAATAGCAATTAAACTAAACAAAAGATTATAAAAATAACCAAAGAAGATAGCAACTCCTATATTTAATATATAATTAGTTAAAAGAAGGAATAAAGTATTTTCATTAAGAATGTTAAATTCGACAATTTTAAATATAGGAATTAATAATAAACCGACACAAATAATGTAAAATAGAAAAAATAGCAAAATCATCACCTCTTTACTAAATATATGATTTATTGTAAAATAAAATACATAAGGAGATGTTTTATGACTTCAGTAATGATTCGTAAAAATGATCAGATAATGATGAGTTTGGTGCATTATTTTGTAACTAAAGAAAATTATTCTCCGATACATGTTCAGGGAGTAAAAGATGAAATTTGGTTAGAAAATTTAAATGGACCATACCGGGTTATCAGAATTAGTTGTAATAGGGTAATTAATGAAGAACAATATAAATTTGATATATTTAAAATGCAACATATTATTAAACAAATAAAAAGAAAGACTTTATCACTTAAGATGAATGCTTTAAATATTTGTTTAGATATGAGTGATAGAGTGAAATATAATGATGCAAATAATATTGAAACGATTAATGTTTCATCATTAAATGAAATTAAGAAAAACCAAGCATTACAAGAAATTTTCCCTAATTTAAAAAATGAATTAATTGAATCAAATGATGGATTAGAATTAATAATTAATGTAACTAATGATATTAATGAAAAGACCGAAAAAGAAAATAAATTATTTGCTAAAGTATTTTCCCCTAAAAAGATTATATTTACTAAGTTAATTATTTTAGCATGTATAGTAATGTATTTTATTTTAGCATTTAATAATAGTAATCCTCTTAATTTTAGTGCTACTTCTTTAGCATTTTTTGGAGGAAATAATTTACTACTTGTTCAAAATGGTGAGGTATGGCGACTGCTTACTAGTGCTTTTCTACATGCTGGTTTAATTCATTTAGTTGTCAATATGTATTCACTGGGCATAATTGGTACTCAAGTTGAAACATTTATTGGTAAATGGAAATTTTTGTTTATCTATCTAATTAGTGCTATTAGTGGAAATTTATTATCTTTAGTATTTAGTGCATCTAATGTGGTATCTGTCGGAGCAAGTGGAGCATTATTTGGTTTGATGGGGGCACTTTTGTATTTTGGATATCACTATCGCTTATACTTAAGTGAGGCTATTAAAAATCAAATAATTCCCATTGTTCTTATCAACTTGTTAATTGGTTTTATGATACCAGGTATCGATAATGTTGCTCATATCGGAGGCCTTATCGGAGGATACCTTTCATCAATGGCTTTCGGTATAGAAAATAAAAGTGAAAAACGAGATATGATAAATGGTTGGATAGTTTTAATTCTTTATCTAGCATTCTTAAGTTATATTGTATTCTTTGTTAAATAAAAAATGATATCGCGCGATATCATTTTTTACTATATTTTTCTATATAAACCAATGGCTTTTCCCAGTATTGTTACATTTGGAAATATAAGAGGTTCCATTGTATCATTTTCTGGTTGTAATCTAATATGATCTTTTTCTTTATAAAAGGTTTTAAGTGTTACTTCGTTTTCTTCAGTCATAGCAACAACTATATCCCCATTTTTAGCATCATTTTGTCTTTTGACAATTACATAATCATTATCAAATATTCCTTTATTAATCATCGATTCACCACTAACATGTAGAGTAAACACTTCACCGCTCTTAGGCATTAATGATGCCGGTAGGTCAAAGTATTCATCTGGTTGTTCGATAGCAGTAATCGGATTACCAGCAGTAATTTTTCCAAGTAGAGGAACTTTTACCACATCTTCATTCTTTTCTAAATACTCATTATCTACTAATAATTCAATTGTTCTAAATTTATTATTAGTTGACTTAATATAACCATTTTTTTCTAAGTTTTTAATGTGAACAAATACTGTTGCGGGACTATTTAAGCCAACTCCAGCACATATTTCTCTTATTGCTGGAGGATACCCATGCATTGCTGTATATTTCTTTATATAATTTAGTATTTCTTCTTGTCTAGGTGTCAATTTCTTTTCCATTTAATACCTCCATTATCATTTTACAATACTTTATGTAAAAAGTCAAACATTTGTTTAATTTTGCAATTGACACAAACAAATATTCGTGTTAAATTATATTCAGAAAGAAGAGGTAATTGAAATGATGAATGTTTTAAAAAAGTATAGTGGAGTATTGTTTTTTTATTTAGTTATTATAGGAATGATTTTACTTATAAGTGCTCGTTTCAGTGATTTAAATACTGAATCAAGTCCTGTTATGTATGCTATCAATGACTAATTTTGTCGATTTATATATAATTATAGTTCTGGATTTTAATTCTTTAATATAGTATAATTAAAATGGAGAAGATAATTATGGGAAAGAAAGTTTTAATTATTTATGCTCCGTATGGGTCCGGACATAAATCAATTGCTGATAAAATAAATAATTATTTTGAAGAAAATAGTGATTTAGAAATAAAAGTATTAGATGTAGCAAAATATTCTAATATATTAGGTAAAGCTAGTATTAAAATGTTTGATATTGTTACTAAACATAGTTTTCATAAGACATTTAGTTTTATTTATGATATAGCTGATAATAAGTTAGCTAGTCTAAGCCAAATGAAGTTAGTAAAAAAATTATTTGATAATGAAAAACTTCGTAAAGAAATTATCGATTTTAATCCTGATTTAACTATATCTACACACTTTTTCGGAGGTAATATAGTATCTTATTATAATAAAATAGGTCTTACCAAATCACTCATTATGACCGTTATAACTGATTATGCATCCCATAGTTACTGGCGTAAGGATCACAAAAGTCAAGACGCTTTTATTGTTGCCAATGAAATAATGAAAAATGAAATGATAAAAAAAGGCATTGATGGTAAAAAAATATATGCTTTTGGTCTTCCATTTGATCGTAAGAAAATGGAAACAAAACTTAGCTCAGAAGAAACATATTTTAAATACGGAATAGATGCTACCAAAAAGACTTATCTCTTTTTTGGGGGAGGAGCAGTTGGTTCAATGGCGAGTCTTGATTATCTAAAAGCCCTCATATGGCGTGAACTTCCAATCAACATAATTTTTATCAGTGGTAAAAATCAAAAATTAGAAGAAAAAGCCAGACGATATGTAATAAAGAAAAAAGCAACTAATGTAAAAGTTTTAGGATTTACCAAAGATGTTTACAGTTTGTTAAATATTAGTGATGTAGTAATTAGCAAGCCAGGAGGAGCAACACTTACAGAGTGTATTGACATGCGAGTCCCTATGATACTGATTCCTGGAAATGGTGGACCCGAAAAGTATAATGCTAAATATATATGTCGTAAGAAATATGGTTGTAAAGTTATGAGTGCTTGGGGTTTAGCCATGGTAGTTAAAAAAACATTGAATAATGAAAAAATGATAGATAAATGGCGAGACAATATGAAAAAACATGATAAAAATGAATCTACCCAAAAGATGCTGGAACTTTCTTTAAAGATGCTTAAAAATAAATAACATAAATTGTAATTAGTTTGATATTGTGTTAATATATTTATGGGTCCTCGTAGTTTAATGGATAAAACAAGCCCCTCCTAAGGGTTAGAGTGGAGGTTCGATTCCTCTCGAGGACGCCATTTTTTGTTAATCAAACTGATTTAGATATTTATAAACTAGATTAGTTTTTATTTGGGTTTAGTTTTTGTAAATATGTTAGAAGATATAAAAATGTCAGTTTTTAAAATAAAAAATAACCATCATACTTGTATGAATTGCTCCATTTTTTTATAAATGTTTTAAGTTTTTAAGGAAAAATGCAAAATTCTATATACAAATGCTAAAGACGGAGTCTAAATTTATCGGAATAGATTAAATAGGATGAGCAATCCCATATAAAGTACTAGAATATGGAGAAGTAG
>CALVIU010000027.1 GCA_944331835.1 uncultured Bacilli bacterium
ATTACCACATTATCGGTCCCTGAAATTTTGATGGCAAATTGGAATAAATGTTACATATCTATTATAACTGCACAATTTTTTTGAAGAAAAATTCATAAAACTCTTGATTTTTTAATAAATTTTATATATACTTAATGAGTAATGCCCGATTAGCTCAGTCGGTAGAGCGCACGGCTGTTAACCGTTAGGTCGTAGGTTCGAGTCCTACATCGGGCGCCATTGAGTATTTAAACAAACTTAGGTATTTCCTAGGTTTGTTTTTGTTTTTGCTAAAATATTAAATTATTGTAACATAATATTGTTTCAGTTTTCTTATTTTCATATTCATGATATAATTTAGTCATACGAAGAATAAGTGATGTTTTATGAAAAAAGAGAATATTGAAAAACTATATAATCTATTTTGGATATTTATCTTTGGTTGCGTTGCTGGATGGGTTATCGAAGGCTTGTGGACTTATATTAAAAAAGGGGTTATCATCAATCATTCGGCAGTTGTCATTGGACCTTTTAATATGGCATATGGTTTATGTGCTTGTGTTTTATCGGCGATACTTTATAAGTATAGAAATGAAAATAATTTTAAACTTTTTATTATTGGTTTTATCGGGGGGACGATTTTAGAATATTTAATGAGTTTAGGTATGGAATTAGTTTTAGGTTTTACGGCTTGGGATTATTCTGCTAAACCATTTAATATTAATGGTCGTGTTTGTTTAATGTATTCTTTATTTTGGGGAGTACTGGCAATATTTTGGATAAAAGTTATTTATCCAGTCGTCATAAATTTTATTAAGAAACTTGATTATAATATTGGCAAGAAAATTGCAGTGTTTTTAGCAATATTTTTAGTATTTGATATGCTTCTTACATATAGTGCTGTTGAAAGGGCTAGAGCAAAAGATAGAGGTATACCTCCTCAAAATGCATATGAAGAAGTGTTAGATAAAACATTCAATAAAGATTATTTGACTAATATGTTTAATAATAACTGGGGAGATGGCGAGTGAAAGTAGTAGTTTTAACTTGTAGTACGGGTGGTGGACATAATGCTTGTGCTAATTACATAAAAAGTGAATTTGAATCATTTGGTATTACTTGTGATGTTCAAAATTACTTGGATTTGGTAGGTAAAAACACATCGAATATCATAGAGAAATTATATTTAGATTCTACTAAAGGAAATGGTGGAGTTTTTGGGGGTGTCTATAAACTGGGGGAATTATATAGTAAAACCAATATTCCTAGTCCAGTTTATGGTTTAAATGTATTAGTAAAAGAAAAATTAGATAGATTTTTAATCGATAATAATTATGATTTAGTAATAGGGACACATTTGTTTCCTTGTTTAACTTTAACAAAAATAAAAAAGAGTAGGTCAATTAAGTTTATTAATGTAGCAACTGATTATGAGTGTATTCCTTTTTGGGAAGAAACTAATCCGGATTTATTTGTAATTCCTAGTCCTTTATTAAAGGAAGGTTTTGTAAAAAAAGGATTTAAAGAAGAAATACTGTTACCTACAGGGATTCCCGTGGCAACTAGTTTTTTTGATACTAAGGAAATACCTGAGTTAAAGGATAAAGATGTAATATTACTTACTAGTGGAAGTATGGGATTTGGCCAAATAAAGGATATTGTGGTGAATTTGTTAGCCCAAATAAATAATGCTTATCTTGTTGTAATATGTGGTAGTAATGAAAAATTAAAAGAAGAATTAGAAAAAATAGATAATGTTAATTTAATTGTTAAAGGGTTTGTTAACAATATGAATGATTATATGGCTGCAAGTACAGTAGTTATATCAAAGCCAGGAGGATTAACAACGACGGAAATTGCAGCGATGAATAAACCACTTGTGCATATGATGCCAATACCAGGAGTAGAAGATTATAATGCTAATTTTTTTGCTAATAATAAAATGAGTATTAGGGCTAATAATATAAATGAAATAGTAGATGCTACGAAAAAATTGTTGAGTGATAAAATGCTTCGCGAAGAATTAATGATTAATCAACGCAAATTAATAAATAAGTATTCAGCCAAAAGTTTAATTGAATATGTGTTAAAATATATGAATGATGAGGAAGTGTTATAATGAATGAAGAAAAGATAAGTATGTTGGAACGCTATGGTGATGATTTAACAAAGAAAGAATATATTACTGATCCAGCAATTGCTAGAGATGAAGAGATTAAACAAGTTATTTTGACACTTTTAACTCCAGAGAAAAGTGCTTTACTTGTTGGTAAACCTGGGATTGGTAAAACTGCTATTGTTGAAGGGTTAGCTTATCGTATTCAAAAAGGTATGGTTCCTGATGCTTTAAAAGGTTGGTCTTTGATAAAGGTTAATATTACTAGTTTAATTGGTTCTACTAATAGTGAAGGACAACTTGAAAATAGAATTGATTTATTGGTTAGAGAACTCGCTGATAGAATGAATACAATTATATTTATCGATGAAACTCATTTATTAGTAAATAAGTCTGGTGGTCTTGATTTTGCCAATATGTTAAAAGCAGGACTTGACCGAGGAACTATAAAGATGATTGGGGCTACGACAACGGAAGAATATGAACAATATATTTTAAGAGATAGGGCTTTTTTGAGACGTTTTCAAAAAATCGATGTACTAGAAGCTGACAAGCCAACAGTTGTCAAAATATTGATGGGAACTATTCCAAAATTGGAAAAACAAATTGGGGTAAAGCTCAATTATCAACCATTTGTTGTCGAAAAAATTATGGCTTTTATTGTTGAAATGACTGATGAATATAAAAGAGTCTATGAAGTTGCTAGTAGATATCCGGACATTTGTCTTACAATAGTTGCTAATGCATTTACTTATGCTTTATATGATAATCAGAGAATTGTTACATTAAAACATTTTTATAAAGCCATTTGTAATGCTAAAAATATTTATGAAGATGCTAAGAAAAAGGAAATTGAAAGATTTAAAGTGGAATTTGCTGATATGATAGTTGATGAAGGTGTCGATTTAAATGATATGGGCTAGAATTCCTCGTTTATAGAAGATATTCTCGGTGATTCTTTAAGAGGAACATTTATTACTAAATGGGATGTTGTCAGTAATAGAGAAGAGATTGATATAGCGTTTTTTAATGCAGAACTTAAAACTAAAAAACTATCTAAAACATTTGTGTCAGTAATTGATTCAAATGTTTTATTTTTGGCATTGTATAATATTTGATAATCATTATCCCTTATTTTCTTTAATATTTCAGGATAATTGACATTACTGTTTTTTAATATTTGGATTAATGGTTCTTTTAAAGCATTACTCAATATGGCATCAGCAGTATTTTGGTGTTCCAAATTTTCACTAATTTGATAAAGAGGAAGCGAGCTACCAGGTAATATACCATTTGTTGCAGCATTTAAGGCACATAAAGCATCAGTAAAACGCATTTTCTTTTCGCGTCTTTCTAATTTTGTAGTTCCTCCGACATAGATAAGTCCGAAGGTGTTTGTAAGTTTGCTCAAACGAGTTTTTAGAAAATTTTGTTCAAACTCATCTTTTTCGTTAGCAAGTTCTTGTTTTACTTTTTCTATGTATTTATCTAATTGAGAGTTTTGATCATAAATAAAGGTAATGCTTTCATTCGTATATTTAAATTCTTTTATAGAACCTATATAGTAAGTATTAATTTTTTTGGCATTAGTTATTATTTTTAAATCATCGATAATTGCTAGTCTTTTAGTACCATATTCGGGGTTATTTAAAAGAATAACTTTATTTTCTTGTTCGTAATTAATGGCTAGAATATCATTTATAATGTTATCACTAAAACTATTGGCCATGATTATTAAATCTTTATTTTCCATATTTGCATCATTAATTATTTGTTCTAGTTCGCAAGTGTCAGTTAGGTCTTTATTGTATAAAACGGTGATCGGGCTTTTAATAGTCAATTCTTTTTCTTTAATAAAATAAGGAGAGGCAATAGTATTTTCAATGAAAAATCCTGGTATACTAATAGCATAGTCTTTATTGTCAGTTAGGTTTTCCATTAATTTAATGTTATTACTTTTGTTTAATTCTAAATAAAATTTTGTTATTAATTTACCTATTTTTTCATCATTTGCAGAGATACTGGCTATTTTTTCTAATTCTTTGTCACTAGGAATTTTGCTAAATTTATTTAGCATATCAATAACTTTTTTTGTGCTTTCTTCAAGTTCTTCTTTTAGTCTTAAAGCATCATTTTTAGATGTAATATTTTGTATACTATTTTTATAAATACTTTCTAGTAAGCAAATAGTAGTTGTTGTTCCATCTCCGACATCACTATCTGTTTTTAAAGCCGCTTCCTTAATGATGGTAAGAATAGTGTTGGTAATCTCGTTTTCATCAGTAATTGCAGTAGCAATAGTAACTCCATCATTAGTAATATAGGGACTAAAGTTAGAGTCATTAATAATGACATTATTGCCATTAGGTCCCAAAGTTGATTTGACAGCATCACTTAATATGGTAATTGCTTCATCAATATATTTTAAAAGTTCTTCTCCTTTAATTACTTTTTGCATTATAATCCTCCATTTCAATAATATTATGCCAATATTTTTTAGGCATAAAACTCATTTGACATTTTTTGTTTTCTCTTTCTTTGATCGCTATTGTTTTAAAAAATATGCACCATAAATTTTCGTAGTAGTTATCATTGTTATTCTTTTCTAATGCTAATAATTTTATATTTTCTCCGGAGACAATGTGATAAGCGTTTAAATCATAAATACTTAGGATATTACGGTTGGTATCTTTAATTATCCACAGTTCATTTTTAAGTCTTTTTTGAAAATGTTTTGATAGTAGTTCTAATATGTTGTTATCTGGTGATATTTCCGCATATAAGAATTTGTTGTTAATCATTTTAAATCTAGTAAATCCTTTCATCTTATGATTTTCACTGCTAACATGATGAGCGAGTTTAAAAGCAGTATTAACACAATTCAAATTGCGTTGATATATTATTTTATCTTTATAAATAAAAGTATTTAAAATTAAATAGTATAGTACTAATTCTTTATTTTTGGCATTACTTAAAAAGATATAAGTTATTAATTTAAGTATTTCTTTAGAGCTAAATTTAGTAATTTTGGTAATAAACGTTGGGTCGTTATCAATATTAGGTTTAATGATTGTTTCAAAAAGACTAGGAGAGTATGTACCTTCGATAACAATTTTTTGCGGTTTGATATTTGCTTGTAATAAATATTTTATAGTTGTAAGTAAATTAATAAAAGTACCATCATAAATTATTATGTAATTATTCATTAGGAAATAGGCTTAGTTGAACAACTTTAGGTTTTAAAGTCGGTTCTAGAGCAATTAGATTTTGGGTGATGATACTTTTAGTAAGAGTGGTTGGGTCAACAAAATATTTATGATTACAAGTAATAAAGTATTTGGCTTTTTTTAAACTGATTCCCATCTTTTTTAAATCAGCAAATTCGATAGTAAAATATTTTCGGGATGAAATTATCTTCTTGGCGGATGTTAATCCAATTCCTGGTATTCTAATTAAATCATTAAATGTTGCAGTGTTAATTTCTTTAGGATAATATTCTAAATGTTTTAAGGCCCAGTCAGTTTTGGGGTCAACTAAAATATTAAAGTTTTCGTTTTTATCAAATAAGTCATCAACGGTAAAGTTGTAAAACCTTAATAACCAGTCAGCTTGGTAAAGCCGGTTTTCACGGATTAAGGGGGGAGTAGTAATTGTAGGTAGCAAGGAATCTTTATTGACAGGGATGTAAGCCGAATAAAAGACTCTTTTTAAATGATAGTTTTTATACATTGTGCTACTTTTAGTCATTATATCTTTATCTGTTTCTTTAGTGGCACCGATGATCATTTGGGTACTTTGACCAGCGGGAGCAAAATATTTATTAGTGTTATTTTTTACAGTAGACATAATGTGGTTGATATCCTTGCTATTTTTATTGGGGGCTAGTAGTTTTAGGCTGTTATCACTAGGCAGCTCAATATTAGTGCTCATTCTATCTACTAATTTTCCTAGTTTTTTTATTAGAACATCACTTGTTCCAGGAATGGCTTTAGCATGAATATAACCATTGAAATGATATTTATTTCGAAGTAAATAAATAGTTTTTATTAATAATTCCATAGTATAATCAGGATTTTTGATGATTCCGGAACTTAAGAATAATCCTTCGATATAGTTGCGTTTATAAAAATTAATGGTAATTTCACAAATTTCTTCGGGAGTAAATATGGCTCTTGGAATATTGTTGCTTCGACGATTGATACAGTATTTACAATCAAAAATACAACAGTTAGTAAGGAGAATTTTGAGTAGGGAAATACATCTACCATCAGCAGAAAAAGAGTGGCAAATGCCATTTACTGCAGCATTACCTAAGCCATTTTTATTTTTTCTGGTGCTACCACTAGAGGAACATGATGCATCATATTTTGCGCTGTCTGCAAGAATTTTTAGTTTTTCTTCGAGAGTCATAATAATCACCAAAAATATTATAACACATTTTACGAACAAATGATTGCTAAATTTTGCCAATAAAAAACAAGCATGTTAAGTGCTTGTTAATCATCATAATTTTTTTGACGTTCTAGTTCGTCTTCAGCACGGTCTAAAATACTTTCAATATCTTCGATTTGATCATCGAATGTTCTAAAGTCAGTATATGATAGTTCATTATTACGATACATTCTTTCTAATTCATTTTCATAACTATCTAAGCGGTTTTCTAAATCTTCAATTGTAGATTTCCATTCCCAATATAAGTCGATTGCATCACTACGATTGCTTGGGACATTTAAATTTTCAATTGAACTTTGAATTTCTTCGACTTCAGAATTATAATCAGAAATTGTCGAAGTAATTTTAGAAGTGTCAGTTGTTGTTTCTCCTTCGCCATCGTTAGTTACATTGTTTGTATTATCATCTGTAGATGGATTATTGACATTATTTTGTTCAAGCAAAGCATCTATTTTTTCTTCTAGATGGTCTACAATTAATTTGCCTAGAGGGAGTTTAAAATGTTAATTTTGCCTCATACTAATAGTGATGCTTATGAAAAATAAAAGTATATGGTTAGATGTAAAAAATAAGGCTTTAAAGCGAGTAACAAAGGATTTAGAATGTGATACGTTAGTTGTCGGTGGAGGAATTACAGGAATGTCGACCCTTTATCAGTTGCGTAAAAACAATGTCAAGGCACTACTTATTGAACGTAATAAATGTGGTGAAGGAGTAACTGCTAGAAGTACGGCGAAGATTACTTATTTGCAGGAAAAAGAATACATGAATATTCGCAAATTTGGTAAGGTAGATCTCGCTAAGGGATATTTAGAAAGCCAAATAACAGCAGTAAAAGAATTAAAAAGAATAATTGATAAAGAGAATATAACTTGTGATTTGAAAAAATCGGAATCACTTCTTTTTACTAATGATGAAGAAAATAAAGTAAAATTGTTAGAAGAATATAATTTTTTGAAGGAATCGGGAGTTGATGCTGAATTTGTAGAGAATGGGGAAAACTTTAAGTATGCAATTAAAGTAAGTGATACTTATTTGTTTCATCCAGTTAAATATGTAATTGGATTAAAAAATATTTTGCAGGAATATGTTTACGAAAACTCTAAGTTAGAAAAGATAAGTAGAGAAGATGGAATATGCAAATGCTATGTAAATAATCATGTTATTAAATGTAGGCATGTAGTAATTGCTACACATTATCCATATTTTATTTTGCCATTGTTGTTTCCTTTTAAAAATCATGTAGAAACTTCTTATGTTGGAGCAGTAAAGGTTAGAGAATTTAAAAATGTAAATGCTATTAATATTGATAATGAGACAATATCATATAGATATCATCAAGATGACAAAAATAATTATCTAATTTATTTAACTAATTCGCTTGCTAGTCCTAATATTAAGAGTATTAAAGATAACTTTGAAAACTTAAAGAAAAAATATAATTTTGATTATGTATGGAGTAATAAAGATATTATAACTAATGATTATTTACCTTTGATAGGAAAACTAGATGAAGATGATGATGGCGTGTTACTGGCATGCGGATATAATACTTGGGGAATGACTAATGCAACACTAGCTAGTATGATATTGCGCGATATTATTTTGAAAAGGCAAAATAAGTATATTGAACTTTTTAGACCGGATAGACTTTTAAGTTGGAATAAAGTTGTTAGGTTTTTCCCGGATGCTTATGGTAGCGTGAAAGCAATTTTAAAGAGTAATAAAGGAAATGTGAATAATAGGAGAGTTATTTATACTAAGTTAGATGGTAAAAATGTGGCAATTTATAAGGATGAAAATAATAAGGAACATATTGTATTAAATAGATGCCCACATATGAAATGTAGGTTAGTGTTTAATGAAGTAGAAAAGACTTGGGATTGTTTGTGTCATGGCTCGAGATATGATATCGACGGCAAGTGTATTGAAGGACCAAGTAATCATGATATAACATTTAAAGATAGTGAGGAAAATTAATGAAAAAAAGTAGTATTTCTTTTGGATTAGTAAATATTCCAATTACCATTAACCCCATATTACAAGATAATGATGTGGCATTTAATCAACTTCATAAAAAATGTTTGACACGGATAAAATATGTCAAGTATTGTCCACATTGTAAAAAAGAAGTTAAACAAGAAGATATAATTAAAGGATATAAAATTAATGAGGATAAATATATAACACTTACAAGTGAAGAACTTAAAAATTTGCGAGTGGAGACTGAAGGTAACATCGAAATAGTCGGTTTTGTTGGAGCATCTGAAATTGATCCAGTTTTTTATGAAAAAAGTTATGTGGTTTCAGTGCCAAGTAAGAGTAAAGCATTTAGTTTATTTCGGGATGCTTTAGAAAAAAGCAAAAAAATAGCAATTGCTAAGACAATTTTATCCACCAAATTTTATTATGTGGCCATTAGAATGATGGGGAATAATATGATTATGAGCACGCTTTATTTTAATGAAGAGATAATAATTCCAGATGCAGTATCCTCGGCGAAATATACAAAAAAAGAATTGGATTTGGCGATGAAATTGATCGATTCTTTAAAGATGAAATTTAAACCAGAAGAATATGTCGATGAATATCAGGAAAATATTAAAGAAGCTATTAAAGAAAAACAAAAGGGAATGAAGCCTAAAACTGTTAAAGCAAAACGAAAGAATAATATTAAAGATTTGATGCAGGCTTTGGAGTTAAGTTTAAAAAATGTTTGATGATAAAAATATAAAACCGATGTTACTTGCGGAGATACCTTTTGATTTTGAAAGTAAATATTTATATGAAATAAAGTTTGATGGTATGAGAGCATTAGTTTATGTAAGTAAAAAGAAAATAAGCATTAGAACCAGAAATAATGTCGATGTAACTCATTTATTTCCGGAGTTATTTGGTATTAAAAATATTGTGGAAAGAGACTTTTGTATATTTGATGGAGAAATAGTTTTATTTGATAAGGGTAAACCATCTTTTAGTAGTTTACAAAAAAGGCTTAGAATAAAGAATGCAGAAAGAATTAAAAAGATGAGTTTTGATAATCCGGTTCAGTTTGTAGCATTTGACATTATTTATCAGAATAAGGATTTAACTAATAAAACTTTGGTAGAACGAAAGAAAATATTAGATAAATATAAAGATACTGATTATTTTGTTAAATCTAAAGTATATAATGATGGGAAAAAGTTATTTGCATCCGTTAAAAAAATGGAACTTGAAGGAATTGTTGCTAAGGAAAAGTCAAGTAAGTATTATGTTAATAAAAGAAGTAATGTGTGGATAAAGTTAAAGAATTATCAGACTGATGAGTTTTATATCGGAGGATATGTAAAAAATAGTACAAGTTATAGTTTATTACTGGGGGAAAAGAAAAATAATAAACTATATTATGTTGGTAAGATAAAGGTTAGTAATAATAAGGATATAACTAAAGAGGTGTTGGCTAAGGAAAAAAGAAGTAATCCATTTTGTAATTATAAAGATGATGGAATGTTTGTTGAACCAAATATTAAAATAACAATCAATTATTTAGAGAAAACTAAAGGTAATTTGTTAAGGCATCCTTTTATGTAGGTTGTATTTTTTAATTATTTTTGGTTAAATAGTTATGTGATAAATTATGATTTTATTTGTAAGTGGTAGAACAGATATAGTGGCTTTTTATAGCAAGTGGTTTATAAAAAGATGGGAAGAGGGATTCGTTGATGTTAGAAATCCTTTTAATCCTAAGCTAGTAAGTCGCATTAATTTTAGTAATGTCGATATGCTTTTCTTTTGTACTAAAAATCCTTTGCCAATTATTCCTTATTTATCTATGTTTGATAAGCCAATATTATTTCATGTGACACTTACACCTTATAAAAAAGAAATAGAGCCAAATGTTCCTAATAAGAGTAAAGTTATCGATGGAATAAAAGAAATATCCAAGATTATTGGCAGTGATAATGTAGTTGTCAGGTATGATCCAATTTTTATAAATGACGTTTATACCATGGAATATCATAAAAGAGCATTCAAAAGAATGTGTGAACTATTAAATGGTTATGTAAATAGAATTATTGTTTCTTTTTTAGATGATTATAAAAATGTACAGAAGAATATGGGATATTTAAAGCCAAAATCTTTTACTGAAGACATGTATAAGGAAATTGGAGAATCTTTTAGTGAGTATGCACGAGATAACGGAATGACTGTGCAAACTTGTTTTGAAAATCGCAATTTAGTGGAATATGGTTTTGTCAAAGGTGATTGCCTTTCAAAAGAGTTAGCTTTAAAGATGACGGGTAAAAAATATCCTAAGCAAACAATGCGTAAAGGAAATAAATGTGAATGTGTCCAAATGGTTGATATTGGGGTGTATAATACTTGTAAACATATGTGTAAATACTGTTATGCTAATTATATGGAAGATTTAGTTAATAGTAATTATTTAAAACATGATGATAATTCGTCTTTGCTTATTGGTAAATTGGAAAGTGATGATATAATAAAGGAGAGATTGAAGTAGTATGTTTAGGCAATGCCCATTATGTATTAGTTAATATAGTTGATATAGGTGGCAAGGGTATGTATAGTAAATATTAAGATACATAAAAATTTCTATTTTACTTAAACTAAAAATAGAGGTTTTATTATGACAAAAAAGTTAGAAGAATATAATAAAAAAAGAAATTTTGATAAGACACATGAACCCAGGGGAAGAAAAGAGAAAAGTAGTAGGAAATTTAGATTTGTGGTGCAACATCATATAGCGCGAAAAGATCATTATGATTTAAGGTTAGAATGGGATGGAGTTTTGAAAAGTTGGGCAGTTCCAAAAGGCCCATCTTATAATCCAAAAGATAAAAGACTGGCAGTAATGGTGGAAGATCATCCTATCAGTTATAGAAATTTTGAAGGTATTATTCCTAAGGGTGAATATGGAGCTGGAACAGTGATGCTTTGGGATTATGGAACATGGGAAGTATTGGATGGAAAGAAACCGAATTTTAAGAAAGGAATAATTAAATTTAAACTTTATGGAAAAAGATTGAAGGGATTATGGACTTTGGTATTGATGGATGAAGATAATTGGTTATTAATAAAAGATAAGGATGAGTTTCATTTGTATGATAATATTTTAGAATTTAATACGAGTGTTAAAACCGGAAGAACAATGGCAGAAGTTGCAGGTGAGAAAACGACGATAGAATTAACTAATCCAGATAAAGTTATTTTTAAGAATCCAAAAGTTACTAAGAAAGATATTTTTAATTATTATGAAAATGTGGCTAAAAGAATGCTTCCTTATGTTGAAAATAGACTTATTAGTACTATAAGACTTCCAGATGGTGTTGGAGGTACACCATTTTATAAGAAACATTTTGAGAATTTAGATGGTTATCTTGGAGTTAAAAAAATGAGAAGTAGTGGAGATAATAGAAATGATTACTATTATATTAAGGATATAAATGGGATAATGCAAGAAGTACAAATGAATAGTTATGAGTTTCATATATGGGGGAGTAAAGTAGATGATGTTAATCACGCGGATATTTTAGTTTTTGATTTGGATCCTGATGAGAATTTAAGTTTAAGTAAACTGCGAGAAGGAGTTAAAGATTTAAAGAAAATATTAGATGATTATAATTTAGAATCATTTTTGAAAACGAGTGGAGGAAAAGGGTATCATATAGTTGTTCCTTTAAGAAATAAGACTACGTGGAAAAATGCTCGAAGTATTGCTAGGAATATTACTAAATTAATGGAGGCTACTTGGCCAGATAAATATACAAGTAATATGAAAAAAAGTAAGAGAAAAGGAAAAATCTTTATTGATTGGGTTAGAAATATAAAAGGAGCTACAAGTGTTGCTCCATATTCGATAAGGCTTAGAAAGAAAGCAACAGTTTCGATGCCTATTAAGTGGAGTGAACTAGATAAAATAAGTCCGGATGAAATAACAATAGAAAAAGCAATTCAAAGATTAAAAAGAAAAGATCCATGGGTAAATTTTTTTGCTTAATACGTAAAAAAAACAAGTAAAGTAACTCTAATTTGATTATTTTTCTTGTTTTTGAATAGTTTTTTTGATATTATTTTTGTATGAGGTGGAGAAGTATATGAATGATTTCGATATTAAATATGAAATATTAGATTATGACAAGTATAATAAAAGAATAGTTGAAGCTTGCAATAATCCAGAAAATAAATTTCCTATTGTAAAGCAAGCAGATTTAGGGCAAAGTAAATGCGGTTTTGCTATTGAACATTATACTATTGGAAATGGACCAAAACATATAGTTTATATGGGAGGAGCTCATGGAAATGAAATAATTGGAGTTGATTATGTAACTCAGCTTATGACAAATATAGCTTTAGGTAAAGGAACTTTTGCAGATTTTGATCCAAATGAATTTACGATTGATTTTATTCCTTGTCAAAATCCTGAAGGGTATTTTACTACAACTTATGCTCTTAATTCAGTAATGAAAGATATGAATCCAGAGGAAATTGAAGCATTTAGTAAAAGAT
Organism: uncultured Bacilli bacterium; assembly: GCA_944331835.1. Classification (GTDB taxonomy): domain Bacteria; phylum Bacillota_I; class Bacilli_A; order RF39; family UBA660; genus Onthocola_B. The sequence goes on from CALVIU010000027.1 coordinate 13,061, forward strand.
ATTATCAAGCTTATAAGCAAGACGATATAAATTCTTTAGCGGTTAATGCTTGTATAAGAACCGTATGTGATGAAAATGGTTTAAGTGAAGTTAAAGAAAAACTTGTAAAATTATTTTGGAAAAGCAAGGTAAATAAATCATTTACTGTTGATGATGTTGTAAATTTTTTAGTAGCAAATGCAAATCTTGATAAAGATATTGTTTCTAAACGAGTTGTAGAAATTTGGGAACAAAGAAAACTGGATCAAGAAATGATTGTTCCAGGAGAAAAATTTCATCATAAAATCTTTAATTCTGTAACTCTTGATTGTATACCAGAAATAGATGAAAAACACAAAAAGTTAAAAGAATCTTTAAAAGAATTATATAAAAATGGAAATTTTCCATTGGCAACTTTAGCAAACTTTTTTGCAAATGGGTCTGGTGTTAATTTAAATGATAATAATGAATATTATTTTGAAGAACAAAAGAGTCAGCTTGCTGCTGAAGGAATAGTATATGCTAATTTAAGAGATAATAATTTAGCTAAAACAATACCTGGACCTATTGGAACTTCTAGTATTGATTTAAATGGGGAATTTGTATGTGAACCAGAGAATCAAGCTTTATATAATTTTTTAGCTAAACAAGATGAGATGAATCAAAATTATGCCTTTGTAAATTGTCATGGTACCGGTGGATTATTTTATTTGTATCCAGTAGCTGATGATGATTTAGAGCAAGCTCATGATACTGGTGTAGAGAGAAATTTTACTTTTTATATAAATAATAGAATTGCAACTGAATATGTTAAAGAAACTGGTAGAGCATATGAAGATTTAAAGGGGACATATGATCCTTATAAACAAGTTGGATATCCTAATAGAATTACTGGTGTGGGAGATGTTTTAAGAAAGAAGTACATTGCATCTTTCTTGCTTGAGTTATCAAAGGCTGGTGGAAATCCAATTGCGCCATATTGTGATTATAAAGGAAATTATGTTCCGACAATGGTAGCAAATATGCGTGCTTGTTCAAGAATAATGCAAACTATTAGAGAACTAGATTATTTATATGATACAAATTATACGATGCATTATGAAAATGGTAGAGTAGTATATGGTACTACTTCAAGAAGATAATTAAAACAAAATAAAAACTAGTGTTTTGGTAGGCACTAGTTTTTGTGTTAAATTATTTAACTTCGATAAATTTTTTGTTTTTATCTTCATCAATTTTATCAACAGCAATTGTTAAAATACCATCTTTAAATTCAGCGGTAATTGAATCTTCGTCGATATCTTCTAGATGGAAGCTTCTTTCAATTTTGCCATACATTTTTCTTTCACGATGAAGATATTTTTTGTTTTCTTCTTCTTTTTGTTCTTTTTCAGCACGAATAACAATATTTCCTCTATTGCATTCTACTTTAATATCTCCTTTATCATAGCCTGGAACATCCATTTCTATGAATACTTTATTATCCTTTTCGTAAATATCACATTTCATCTTATTTTCAATTGTCAAATCACTTAACATATCATCAAAAAACATTCTGCTTGGTAACATAAATTATCATCGTCCTTTCTTAATTATTATTTTCCAAATATTTATGTTTATACTTGAAAATGTTTTTATCAATATTTCCTATTGACACTAATAATATATCACTAAAATTAGCAGTTGTCAATAAAGAGTGCTAAGTTCACAAAAGTTTCACATTAAAAGAAAAATCACTTTTTTATTGCAAAGTGATTAATCTACTCTTAAGGCTTCAACTGGATCTTTTTTGCTGGCCATACGAGATGGTATTAGTCCAGCGATAGTTGTAAGAAGAATGCTAATAATTACTAAAATGATTGCTCCCCCGATTGGAAGTATTGCTACATTGGATATGCCAGATAGATTTTTAATTATGATGTTTATTGGAATTGTTAGAAGTAGGGTAATAAGTATTCCCATAACTCCAGCAATTAATCCTTCGATAAATGTTTCGGCGTTAAATACACGAGATATGTCTTTTTTGCTGGCTCCAATTGCACGTAATATACCAATTTCTTTAGTTCTTTCTAGAACTGAGATGTAAGTGATTATACCAATCATTATGGAAGATACTATTAATGATATACTAACAAATGCCATTAGGACATAACTTATAACATCGATGATGGTAGAAACACCACTCATCATAACTCCAACTAAGTCACTATATTTGATAACGTTTTCGTCGTGTCCTTCTTCTTGAGCTTTTTCATTATAGTTATTAATTATATTAACAATTTCTTCTTTAGAATCGAAGTCTTTGGGATAGATGTTTATAGATGATGGTTTATCTAAATCGATTACTCCAATTTGATTTAAAACATCTTCATAAGTTGCTCCGGCTTGTTTTTCATAATTTTCGATTACTTGAGCCATTTCGGTAGGACTTAGACTTTGTAAATAGGCAAGTTGTTCTGGAGTTAGAGAATTAACGTCGAATTCTTCATCGCTAAATTCTTGTCCAGTGAAAACATTGATATTAGGATTTTCGGTTTGTTCTTTAGCGATTTCTGATTCATTTATTTTGTTAATAACGTATTCCTTTAAGTCTTTTAAGTAAAGAACTCCACCAGCAGTAGAAGCAACAACAGATTCTTCATTTGGTTTGATAATACCTGTTATTGTTAGTTCTTCAGCATTTTCCAGTAATTCTTTCATGTATTTTTCATCTGATTTTTTATCAACCCAGATGCCATTTTCTTTGTCATAATAATCAGAGTTTAAAATGAATTTGAAATTCATTCCAACAAGGTCATCAATATCATATGATGTTTGTTCTACTTCAAATGGGGTACCATCTAAAATATTTTGATACATTTCAGATAGTTCATCGGAATCTTTTAGACCTAGAGCATATAATGTGAAGTCACTGATTTCATTGTTTTCATCTACTACTAAAACTACTTCATTATATGTAGTTGGCCAAGAACCTGCAACTAAATCATACATTTGCTTATTCATTTTCTCGCTATCAAACATTTCCGAGAAAACATCAGTAGATACGAATGCAGATTGCATTTCATTCATTGACATGCCAAGTTCATCTAAAACAGTATTAGGATTTACTTGGACGATTTCATCAGTATCATCTTTATAGATTTGTAAGTTTAGATTATAAGAATAACTGATTGCTGATGTGTAATCTTGAATGTTAGTTTCATCACTTTCGATGTATGATTTGAAAGCTTCTAGATTGTTGCTTTGAACTTTAGCAGACATTGTAGCCATCATTTCACTCATGACATCATTAGAATATATTTTGCCATCTTCATGAACTTCTTTGTCTGCATCTGGTTGTAATGTAGTAATTAAATCGGATATTTCTACAGTTTCTTCTTGGACTGTCAACGGATAACTAGTTAATGTTTCTTCTTCAACGTTGTTTATATATTGTTGAACGCCATTGGAGATAGAAAGAATTAAGGCTATACCGATGATACCGATGGAACCGGCAAAAGCTGTAAGAATAGTTCTTCCTTTTTTAGTCATCAAGTTATTTAAACTCAAGTTCATGGCTGTTAGGAAGGACATGGAAGTTTTCTTGGCTTTTTTCTTTTCTTCTTTCTTTTTTTCTTTTTCTTCTTTTTTAGAACTGTAAGGCTTAGAGTCACTGGTTACTTCACCATCGAGTAAGTTAATTATTCTAGTTGAATATTTTTGAGCAAGTTCAGGGTTATGTGTAACCATGATTATCAAACGGTCTTTGGAAATTTCTTTTAATATTTCCATGATTTGAACACTGGTTTTAGTGTCTAGAGCACCGGTGGGTTCATCAGCTAGTAAGATGTCTGGATCATTTACTAGTGCTCTTGCTATAGCAACTCTTTGCATTTGGCCACCAGACATTTGATTAGGCTTTTTATACATTTGATCTTTTAGTCCAACTTTTTCTAAAACTTCGATGGCTTTTTTTCTTCTAGTTTGTTTGTCAACTCCGGAAAGGGTTAGAGCAAGTTCGACATTGGATAACACTGATTGATGAGTAATAAGGTTATAGTTTTGGAAAACAAAACCAATACGATGATTACGGTAAGTATCCCAGTCACGGTCTTTATACTTTTTAGTGCTGATGCCATCGATGATTAGGTCACCGGAAGTATAGTGATCAAGTCCGCCGATGATGTTAAGTAGGGTAGTTTTTCCACAGCCGGATGGACCTAAAATAGAAACGAATTCGTTTTCACGAAATTCGATATTGATACCTTTTAAGGCTTTAACAGACTCATTGCCTGTTTCATAGTTTTTCTTGATGTTATTTAATTTTAACAAGTGTATCACTCCTTAGTGCTATTTTTTTAATATTTCAAAATCGATAGTTTTAATTGTCTTAATACTTTGATGAATTTGGTTACGTAGGTAGAATTCTAGATGGAGAAGTTCTCCCATTGTAAGAGCATCTTCGACTCCAATTTCTATTGTTACACAATAATAATCTTTAACATTTACTAAAGATGCGGAAGAAAATGTAACATCTTTAGTTTTTTTAACAATACTTTTGATTTTATTGGTTATCTTATCGGAATTATCGTTTTGGCCATTTATTAATACGATGTTATCTAAGATTATGCGTAAGCCTTTGTAGAAAATAAGGTTGATTATTAATAAGACACCAAGATAATCAAAAAAGGAAACCCACACACTTAAGAGAATAAATAGTGAAGAAATAATGGTAAGTAGGGCATCATAATAAGAACTGTGGCATGATGCAAATAACATTTGACTGTGAATATCTTTGCCAATTTGGAGTAAGTAATTGGAATTTAGGAATTGCATTAGAGTAACTGATAAAATTACAAAGATAATTATAGGGTTTGTTTGAGCATATTCTAGATATAATGATTTTATGAAGATATATATGGCTAGTAATATGAATATTACCCCTACAAGTATTTGGGCGATATATTCGGTTTTGCCATAGCCAAAAGGGTGTTTTTTGTTTGCTCTTTTGTGACCAATTAAGCTACCGATGAATGCTAAAACTTCTTCAGAAAAATCACATAATGTGTAATAGCCATTGGTAACTAGGGTGTAACTACCTAGAAATAAGCCTCCGATAATTTTTAAAATAGAGACAGTCAAATTGATAAACATACTAAATATAAGTGATTTACGTTCTTTTTTCATTATTTACCTCATACATAAAATTATACCATAAATGGGTATAAAAAAAGAACAATATTTTGCTCTTTTAATCAAATATAATGTAATTTTCTTTGCGAGGTGCTGCTGGTGGTAAGGGACAATCTCTGTATCCTAGGACAATGTTACCGATGCCTTCATAGTTTTCATCAAGGCTCCATTTTTGCATAAGTTCTTTACCAAAGTCGGTTTCGAATGTTTCTTTAGCACGATGAATCCAACATGAATCAACACCTAAAGAGAAGGCAGCATTAAGCATATTCATGATAACTGCGGAACCATCTTGGACATAGGTTGCAACATTTTTATCTGCAAATACTATTAATAAAGTTGGTGCTTCATAAAAGGGATTTAGTCCAGGTTTGTTTACAAAGCTACCATTTATTTTGGCAATGTTTTCAATAGTATCACGATCACGGACAACAACGATTCTCGCACTTTGTTTACTTTTGCCATTTGGTGCATAGGTACCACATTTAAGTATTTCTTCAAGAGTTTCCATTGGTACTTGGTCACCCTTAAATTTTCTTATACTTCTTCTTTCACATAAAGTTTTTGTTACTTCATTCATTATAATCACCATCCTTAATTAATATACCATAAATTTAGCAGGATAAACGCATGAAATTTTAAAAATGCGTTTTTTTCATGTATAATAAAGAAAAAGGATAAAGTTGGTGAAGTA
>CALVIU010000028.1 GCA_944331835.1 uncultured Bacilli bacterium
TTTTCAGTTCAAATGCCTATTGATTTAAATATTGCTTATGCTGAATATATCAATCAGTCATAATGTTTAACACAACTAATTAATAAAAAAAATTGACACACATACATTTGCTTGGTATAATTAATTTATCAACTAAAGGGGGGTGAAGAAAATATAGTTGAGATACTTAATAACTTAAATAATAATTATTAACTTGATAAAAAATTTATAAATAATAGAGCAAAAATAGTAGGGTGGCGACCATCCGAAGTTGGTCTATGGAGAGTCCGAGTGACTCAGTGAAGTAGAAATGCCTTGTAGTGATGCAAGGCGCCAAACTTATTTGGCTTTTGTTCATATAAATGTATGTATACTTTTGTTCTGATATTTCATATACTAAAATTGACAGGTAATATTTTTTGTGGTATTATTTAGTCACGGAAGCAATAATGCTTCAGGATCCGTGGTATTGCGGATGAAACTGAGACCTTTACGGTCGTATCGGCTATATGCCGAATTACTGTGACTCTAGCAGTCGTATGGATATTACTTTATGTAGTATCCAATTTTTTTGTTAAAAATTTTATAATTTCATTGTCTATTTTTTCTAATGTTTCTGCATTACAGTAACACTTAATATTATCTTTAAATATTTTCTTTTTGCTAATTGTAGTAATTTGAGTTATTAAAGCATATCCTTTATTGCTATATTTCCCATTTTGATTAAATGGCTTTAATATATCCCCGACATATAATCTTTTATATCCTGGCTTAGATGTTAAAGGAAGTACTGTTATATTGTCAACGCTAACATTATCATTATTTAATACAATTGCAAAATGAGTATTTGATAATTCTGAACCAACATTAATACCAAAATCAATTCTGATTATTTCGCCCCTTTTGAAATTTGGTTTATTGCCATCTTTTTTTAAAGTTTCATTTTTGAAAATATTACTTTCCTTTTCTATCCAATTTCCCAAATATAAGAATTTTGAATATTTAGAGTTATATGCTTCTTTATAATTTTTACAGCCATCATCTATTTTTTTACTTGACTTTTATTAGCAGTTCCAATCATTATTTTCACTTCCTTTCTATTATATTCGTAGTGCTAGATTTTTTTATTTGCTTATTAGAAATATTATACAAAATATAAAAATATTTACCATAAAACCTCCCAAATATATAAAAAGGAAACCCCATACAATAGAGTTTCCAATAACTAGAATAGACTGATATGTTCCTCGATATTAATTTTCACAATGCTATTCATCGATGAAATTATTTGGTTGACTAACGTGTTCCTCGATATTAATCTTCACAATGCAACCAATTACATAATTTCTTACGTGGGTATAATATACCACACTTTAATTGGAAAGTCAAAGATATTGACTTTCATCATTTTCTATTATATGTAAAAATTGTTTGTATAATACTATTTTTCAATTTAATGTCTACAGTCAACTATTTCGGATAATACTCGCGTATATAATATAACAAATTACCTTTTGATTTTCAACTTGTTTTATCTAATATTTTAATTTATTTAAATGTTCTTAGTTGACACTTATTTTTAGATTATTCATAAATTATTAATGAAAGTACATGAAAGGGTGAAAGTTTATGAATAATCAAAATTCAAACAGCAACGGAAATTGCATTAATGAAATACTATGTGTCATTTTAGTATTACAAGAAAATGCATGTCCAGATAACTGTTTACAAACTTGCGATAGACCAGTGCTTGGAGGAGGAACTAATTGTATAGTATGTAATACAAGACCAGTAATGCTTTATACTTGTTGTGGAAACGGAGTGCCTTGGAGTATGCCAATTACTAAAGATTCAACAATAAGTTGTGCTGGTTCTGATGTTAGTACTACTTGCTCAAATGTATTTAGGGTAGAAAAAATTGAAGGTAACTGCTGTACATTTAGAGTTCTTGCTGATAATACTGATCCGACAAGTTTATATCCATATGTTGCTACTAATGTATTCTTCACAATGGATTGCAGCTGTCTTTGTAGTATAAGATGTCTATCAGACACATTTGTAGATTGCGTTTGCTAAATAGAGTAAAAGCCACAGTTAGTGGTTTTTATTTTGGTTAATTTTTGATATAATTTTTTTAGTGATGTATATGGAAAAATATGTTTATTATGGAATGCTTTTTGATATTTATCAAGGTCTACTTAAAGATAATAATAAAGAAATATTTAAGTGGTATTATGATGAAAATTTAACTTTGCAAGAAATTGCTGATAATTTAGGTGTTTCTAAAAGTTATATTGGAAGAATTATTAAAAATACAGAAAAAAAATTGGATGAATTAGAAAGCAAGTTACATATATATGAAAATAAGGGTAAAATAAAAGATGTTTTAGAATTGAATGATATAAATAAAATAAAAGAAGTGTTAAAAGAGATATATGAAAAATAAAATTATTAAAGTTAGTAATGATAAAGAGTTGTTATCTTTTTTTAGAAAATTATGGCTTTATAAATTACAAAAAAATACATTGTTTATTTTAGAAGAAGATATATTTGAATTAAATAAGATAATTGCAGCTTTAAATATAAAAAATAGAAAGAAACGAATAGAATTTGTTTATGATGAATCATGTTTCGAAGTGGATAATTGTTTTAAAAATAAAAATATATGTGGTTTTATAAATAATCAGCGTTATACGCAAAGAGGCACAAATAAGTACAATGGATGTTGTAGAATATGTCGGTATCAAAGTAGCAAAGGTTGTACAACTAGTAATTTTGTTGTAAATTATTTTTTTGCTCAGAGGTAAGAAAGAGATGTAAGGTTATAGAATATAAAGATTTGAGTATTTTGCAAGTACTAACATGGAAAGAACGAATACTTATTAAGTCTAATTATTTTTCTAGTAGAGAAGATATATTAAATGATTTATATACGGGAAGTTTAGTTGTTGGATCTATTAGAAAATGCTATAGAATCATTAAAACATTTATGGGAAGAAAAGGGACTAATTAGTAGCGATTTATTAAGTTTTAGATTTCAAAGAAAATCAATGTAAGATTAAGAAGAATAAAGTAATAATATTTTGGGAAAGTCATAATAATTAGTAGGTGAAGTTAAGTGAAGAAATGTTTACTAATTATTATGGCTTTTTGTTTATTTGTAGGGAATGTTAAAGCTGAAGAAGATTATGCTCCGGGAGCTAAAAGTGCAATTTTAGTTGATTCGGCGACTGGAAAAGTATTATTTGAAAAAAATGCTGATGAGGCCTTAGCACCAGCATCGATGACTAAACTTGGTAGTATGCTTATCATAATGGAAGCTATCGATAATGGAAATTTAAGTTTAGATGATGAAGTTACCATAAGTGAAGAAGCCGCAAACATGGGTGGGTCGCAAGTGTTTTTAGAAGCAGGTGAAGTTTATAAAGTTCATGATTTATTAAAGGGAGTAGCCATTGCATCCGGGAATGATGCTGTAGTAGCTCTAGCAGAAAAAGTCGCTGGTTCGCAAAGTGAATTTGTTGCCATGATGAATGAAAGATTTAAAGAAATTGGAGCTAAAAATACTAATTTTGTTAATGCCCATGGTTTAGATGCTGAAGGACATTATTCGACAGCAAGAGATATGTCAATTATTGCTAGGGAACTTTTGAAACATGAAAAAATTTTGGAATATACAAGTATTTATGAAGAATATTTAGAAAAAAATGACGGGACAAAGACATGGCTTGTCAATACCAATAAATTAGTCAGGTTTTATGATGGAGTTGATGGTCTTAAAACTGGATATACGACTACAGCTGGTTATTGTCTAACAGCAACTGCTCAAAAGGATAATTTTCGTCTTATCTCCGTAGTAATGGGTGAAGAATCTTCTGAGGCTAGAAGTAGTGATACAGTTAAAATGCTCAATTATGGATTTAATACTTACAAAATAAATACTATTAAAACTACTGATGAGATATTAGGAAAAGTAAGAGTTGAAGGTGGAAAACAGGATTATGCTAATATAGTGTTATTAGATGATGCAACAGAATTACTTAAAAATACTGAAGAAGTAGGAAATTATAAATTTAATTTAAAAGTAAACAGTATTAAAGCTCCAGTTAAACCAGGAGATATAGTTGGTAGCGCTGAAATAATTGATGGTGAAGGAAATATTATTGATGAAGTTGATGTAACTGTTAAGGAAGAAATAAAAAAAGCTAATTTGCTTGATTATTTATTAAGAAATATTAAAGTTTTTGCTTCAGGTAAATCAGTACTTAAACAATAGTAAGTAATTTGTTATAATTTAAATAGAGGTATATTTATGGAATATTTTAAAATAGTAATTATTCATTCTAATGGAAATATAGAATATATTGGAGAGAATGTTGATGAATTACATTCAGCAAGTTTACTCGAGTATGCTAAAAAGCATTACAATAATAAAATATTTGAACAGTTAAATTATCGACATAAGCCGGGGGTAATTGGTTATTTCTTTCTTAGATTTGATTTTATGGTGACATTATTTTCTTGAATACTACTAGAAATATTAAAAAATACGGGTATACAGGAACTTTATTGTTGCCTGACGAAATAAATGATATACAAAAAGAAAGTTTATTGCAGTTTTTAGATACAATTCCTAATTTTTATATGATTTTAGCTACAAATTTAAGATTAGAAGACGGAATTGTTGAAGACGATGAAAGGTTTCCGGTAAGTGATGCAACACCCCGTAATGTTGTAGAACAATATTTTAAATCTCGTAGTGTGTAAAAAATTTGTAAAGTTTACTGTTGGTTGATATAATATCGTTGCATAAATTAATTTGTTAAGTTAAAATAACCCAACAAGGGGATGATAAAATGGAAAGTAATAGTAAATTTTATGGAATTCTTAGACAAAAGAATAATATAGAAGAATTAAATATCCAAATTGCTAATTGTGAAAGTGAAATAAAAAGTCAAGAAAATAACAAGAAACTTTTTAAAAGGTGGGCGATTATTCCACCAGTTGTTATTTTGACATTTTTGCTGTTTGGAAGTTTAGCGATTGATTTTTGGTTTAATGGGATGGATGGAATAAGTATATTGACCTTTTTAGAAACAGTAAATCTTCCATTGTTGGTTCCGTTAGCGGCTAGTATTGGTTTTCCAGCTTTTTATGGTTATCAATACCATGAAGCTTCTAAAAAAATAAAGGACAAAGAAGCCGAAAAAGAACGTTTAGAAGAGTATCGTAATTTAAATGAAGTAACTTTGAAAAAATTAGAACAAGAGTATCATGAGTCACAAAAATTAGCTATTGAGGAAAATAAAAACAAAACTCAGTTGTTGAAAGAATTTTTCTTTTGTGAAAAAGATAGATTAATCAAATTATATAATAATGGTAGATTAGGAGAGTTAGCTTGGCCAATTGATGATGTTCTTTATTTACAGGGATTAATTGAAGATGAAATTAACTATCAAGAATCTTTAGTGAATAATCACACTAATAATTTAAGTCGTAGTAATCCTAAGATGAACTAATTTTTAGTTCTTTTTCTTTTGTTCATGATATAATATACTTTGAGGTGAGACCTATATGGAAAATGTGACTCTTTTACCAGCAGATAGATATGTAATATTTAATAAAACAATTTTAACTGATTTTGATAAAAAAGTTTTGATTACATTTTATGAACCAATTATAGGTCATTTGGGGGTTAGTCTTTATCTTACGCTTTGGAATGATTTAGAAGGAATAAACCAAGTATCAAGAGAACTTAATCATCATCATTTGATGAGTATTTTGAAGTGTCCATTAAATGCTATAAAGGAAGCAAGAGAAGCCTTGGAGGCTGTTGGTTTAATTAAAACTTATTTTAAATCAGGAGATATTAATAATTATATTTATGAACTTTATTCTCCACTTAGTCCAACAGAATTTTTGAATCATCCTATTTTAAATGTTGTGCTTTATGATAACATTGGTGATTCAGAGTATGAATATTTGAAAAAATTATATCAAAAACTTAAAATTGATACTAAGGAATATACTGATGTTTCCAAAAAGATTGATGAAGTTTATGTATCTCAATCAGATATTCCAGTATTTGAAAGTATTGAAAGAAGTGTAAATGATATTTCGTGCAATGATCAAGTTGATTTTGACTTAATTATTTCTTCAATTCCTAAAGGTATAATAAATGAAAGGGCTTTTAATAAAAAAACAAAAGAACTTATTAATCAACTAGCCTTTATTTATAAAATTGATTCATTAAAGATGATGGAACTTATTAGAAGTGTTTTAAATGAATATGGAATGATTGATAAAACAGCCTTGAGACAAGCCTCACGCAAGATGTATCAATTTAATAATGGGGCTTTACCTACACTTATATATCGTAGTCAACCGGAATATTTAAAAACTCCGGTTGGAGATAATTCAATGCGCGGTAAAATCATTAGAGCATTTGAAAGTATCAATCCAGTAGATTTTTTAAGGAATAAATATCGAGGTGTAAAACCAACTACTGCAGATATTAAAATAATTGAAATGCTTGTAATCGATTTGGAAATGCCTCCGGCGGTGGTAAATGTTTTACTAGATTATGTTTTACGTAAGAATAATAATCGATTGTCTCGAGCTTATATTGAAACAATTGCTGGTCAATGGAAAAGAGCAGGATTAAAAAATGCTAGTGAAGCAATGGACTTTGCAGAAAAGGAAAATAATAAATTAACTAAAAAATTATCTAATAAAGAACATACTTCAAATGAACCTGTATGGTTTAATAAAGATAATCAAAAACAAGAATTGACGGTTGAAGAACAACAAGAAATGGAAAATTTGTTTAAGGAGTTTAAATAATGGAACAAGTTAAGATGACTTTGAGTGAAAAAATAGATAAAGAACTAGAAAATAATTTGCAAAAATCAATGGAAGATAAAGATTTTTGTACTTTGATTAAAAGACTCAAAATAAGTAAGAATCTTGCAAAAAAAAATAATTCTCAATTACAGGATACTTGTAGTGAGCTAAAAAATTGTAGTACTTGTAAAGGATTATTTATGTGTAAAAATCGTGTAAGTGGTCATGTTTTATATCCAAGTGTTGAAGAAGAAAGTATCAAATTTATTTATACACCATGTAAGTATCAAAAATTACAAGATAAAGCAGAAGCAGAAAAAATGGATAGTTTGAATGAACTAAAACATGCCCGAATGAAAGATATTGATCCATCTGATAAAAATAGATTAGATGTAATCAGATGGCTTAAGACTTATTATGATAAATATGAAAAAGTAAATACTTTAAAAGGACTTTATTTACATGGATCATTTGGTTCAGGAAAAACATTTTTGATTGCAGCTTTGTTAAATGAATTAGAAATTAAGAAAAATGCTCAGATAGAAATAGTTTATTTTCCTGAATTACTTCGTAACATGAAAGAAGATTTTAGTTTAGTAGAAGATAAATTAAAATACTTACAAAATGTCGATATTTTACTTTTGGATGACATTGGTGCAGAAAATGTAACTGTTTGGGGTAGAGATGAAATTTTAGGAACAATTTTACAGTATCGTATGAATAATAAACTTACGACATTCTTTACTTCTAATTTAAATATTCAAGAATTAGAAACACATTTATCGATTACTAAAAATAGCGAAGATAAAGTAAAAAGTAGAAGAATAATTGAAAGAATAAAGCAACTCACTGATGATTTAGAATTAATTAGTGAAAATAGAAGAAAATAAAGGCGAATTTTGTATTCTTAAAAGTGTTTTAATGTCTTCCTTAAATTATAATTTTGTGGTATTATTTTAATATAAGGGTGTGATGATATGGCTTTAGAACCATTATTAAAAGACGAAGAAGAAAAAATCGCTTTTGCTAGCAATAATAAACTATCAAGAAAAAATAAAAATGGTGGGTTAAAATCTTGTTTAAATAAATCGGTTATTTTAACAGTTATTTTAACAATATTTGTATTTTATTTTTTTGGTAGAACCTCTTATGCATTTTATATAGGTTTTAAATATTATGATTTGAGATTTTCTAGTAATGCAGCTACAGTTGCTAATTCCAGTGATATTGATGATGTAAGCGAAGAAGTATTAGAAGAAGTTCCTTTAAATTCTGCTATTCTTAATACTACTTATAATAAGATAAATTTAAATAATTGTAATAGTTTATTATCTAGATTTTATAGTGATTCTTTAAATGTTGAAGATTTAAATTTAGAAGAAAAGTTAGGAGTTGCTATTAGCAATTTAAATAATGGTGAATGCGCTGCTAATTTTAGTGTTAGTTTCGATGCTTTAAATGAGGCTTTTGTTAATTTGTTTAATGATTCAAATTTAATTACTAATTATCAAGTAGCAGGTGAAACGACTTATGGTAATTATTTAGTTAATTATGATGATGTTAATAGAATGTTTTATATTAATGAAAATGCTTGTGTAACATGTGATAATAATTATTTAGTAAAAACTATAAGTAGAGCAACTACTGATGGTGATAATTTATATATTTATGAATCATTTGGTTATTTTAAATATATTGATAGTAATAATTATGAAGTTTATGATAGTCCTAATGAAACAAAATTATTAACAACTTTTGTAGATACTGATGGAACTAAAAATTTTACTAATAATGATATATTAGCAAATTATATGTGGACATATAAAAAGGGTACTGATAATAATTATTATTTTGTATCAGTTACCCGTTTGTAATATTAAATATTTGTTTAAATAGTAATTTGAATTCGTTATTTAGATAGATAGTTTTATAAATGCTATCTATCTTTTTTATTGTTGATTTTACTTTTATTAAAAATCCATCTTTATAATATGTAATTATGATTGGATTTTGACAGTAATAAGCTTCAATTATTTTTTCTTCTAATTCTTTTTGTTCTTCTTCACTAATTTGAGGTTTTTCTATTTTAGATTTTTCTATAATTAATGAGTTAACTATTGCTCTTCCATTCATAAGAGTGTTAAATGGAGCCCATTTTTTCATGCCACGATCTTTATTCATGGTGGCCTCCGATTTTGGTGTTTCTTTCGATAGCAGTAGAATCTTCAAGTAAATTTGAGGCCTTTATTAAACTATTCTTACCAAATTTTTCTTTTATTTCATCGATTGCTTCATTAATTTTGTCTTCTTTTTGAATGCTTGAGTATTCTTCAAATAAATTTAATTGAACTCCTTGTTTAGAGATTAATCCGCCGCAGGAAATGCTTACTTTTCTAATAGGTAAGTAATCATAATATCTATCAAAGATAATATTACAATATTTATTAATTTCTTTAGTTGAATCAGTTGGAGCATCAAGTTTTAAAGAGTGATAAAAACCACTATTAATTTCTTTAGAATAACTTATACCTAAACCAATTACAGTGGTTTGTTTATTATTTGCTCTAAGACGAGCCGTAAGTAGTTCAACCATTTCTGAAATTATCAATCTGATATTTGTTTCATTATAGTCTTTAAATAGCACTTGAGAATGACTATAAGATTTATCTTTGGCCTCTATTTTATAATCAGCAATGTGACTTAAATCGATACCATTAGCATGATTCCATAGTTCTTCACCCATAACTCCAAATTTATCTTTTAATTTGTTTACATCGTATTTGGCTAAGTCTCCGATGGTGTAAATGTTTAAAATATTTAAATTCTTTTCCATCCTTTTGCCGATTCCCCACATTTTAGAAAGGGGAGTAATAGACCATAATTTTTCGGGAATATCTTTATAAGTCCATTTGGCAATACCATTTTTGTATTTTTTAGCCTCAACATCCATAGCCACTTTAGCAAGTAAAAGATTAGGTCCAATTCCACAAGTGGCAGTAAGTCCCGTTTGTTCTTGAATTTTTCCAAGTATTTCTTCGGCTAGTTCATAATCGGTCTTTTTATATAATTTTAAATAATCGGTTACGTCTAAAAAACATTCATCGATGGAATAAACATGTAAATCAGCTTCAGCGACATAATCTAGATAAATACCTACAACTTCTTTGCTTTTTTTAATATATAGTTTCATACGGGGAGGAACAATAGTGTATTTTATATTCTTAGGAATATCATAAAGTCTAGTTCTTGATGCTACTCCTTGAGCCTTTAGATAAGGGGTAACTGCTAAAGTAATAGCGCCATTACCTTGCTTAGGGTTGGCAACAACTAAAGGAACTTTAAAAGGATCTAAACCTCTTTCAATACATTCGCAAGAGGCAAAGAAACTCTTTAAGTCGATACACATAATATTTCTTTCTGGATATAATTTTTCCATAATTTACCTCCGAACCTTTGTTCATGATTAAATTATAAAACAAATATATAGTATTAGCAATTCCTATTTTTGGAAAATTGTGTCACTAATTGATAAGTTTAAGATAACTCATACAGATATGCCGGAGCAAATCCAAATAATTATGTATGTTTTGGAAGTGATGAAGAAACATGTCCAGCAGATAACCTATACCGAATCATAGGAGTGTTTGATGGACAAGTAAAACTAATTAAATATGACTATGCAGGAGAAAGCACACTCGGAACAGCGCCAGCAAGTAATGTAACACTAAGTTCTAGTTACTATAAAGGAAGTTTAAGTAGAATACCATATTACTATTGGAGCGGGTCTAGCTCAAATATTAGTAATACATGGAGTAGCAGTACATTAAATACAGACATACTAAATGGAACATATTTGAATACCTTGGGAAGTGAGTGGAGTAGTTTGATAGCAACGACAAGCTGGAAAGTGGGAGGAATGGCATGGAGCACAACAAATACAGCAAAACAATACTATACAACGGAATTAGAAGGTAGTTCAAGTAGTACAACATATAGTGCAAAAGTAGGGTTAATGTATGTAAGTGAATATGGATATGCAACAAGCCCAGAAAACTGGAACACGGCATTAAATAATTATGCTAATGATACAAATAGAAATAATAACTGGCTGTATATGGGGGCACCCGAATGGACAATTTCCCGCAGTTCGGACGGCTCTAACGGTGTGTTCGTTGTGGATCTCGTTGGTGGTGTGGTTTACGGCTACGTGTTCTTCAGAGATGGGGTCCGGCCATCCTTTAGTCTTGAATCTAGCGTAGTACTAAGTGGGGGTAGCGGCTCGTCCGCTGACCCTTATCGTTTAGCTTGACTAATGGACAGTTTTGAAAAAATCTAGGTAAAACCAATTGGCATCACGCTACTTTTACGATAATTTAATGGTAGCAAAAATAAATTTTAAGAGACATTTTAGTCAGAGGTATATCTTTAATTTTCATTTTAAAAACTGTCCGTAGATGAGAATGTTAATGTAAATTTTTTTAAAAGTTGTGAATAATTTTCACAATTTTTCTTTTATATGTTATACTTATTTTGTAAGAATGGGTGATAAAATGTTTGGAAAAGTAATTAGGATAGATAATAATTTAGTAACAATTGAAAACTTGGGGAGAAAAGCTTTATCGAGTTTAATGAATTGTCATATTGTTTTTGAAGATGAAACGCGAAAGATAGTAGGAGAAATTGTTTATATCGATGAAGAAATTGTTAAAATTTTATTGGTTGGAGAAATAGTTGAAGGAATATTTGTTTCAGGAATTATTAAAAAGCCTAGTGGTATAAGTAATATTAGAATAATAACTATGCAAGAACTAGAACTTATTTTTGGAAAGAATGAGTTAAATAGAAAAAATTTGTTTTTAGGAACATCTGCAATATATAATAATTTAAGTATATCTGTTCCATTAAATAGTTTTTTTGCTAATCATAGTGCAATTATCGGAAATACAGGTAGTGGTAAGTCTTGTGGTATTGCTAGAATTTTACAAAATTTATTTATATTAAATCCGGAAAAACCAGTTAATGCTCATATTGTTTTATTTGATGCCTATGGAGAATATGTGAATGCTTTTCAAGAAATGAATAATCGGGGACTTAGAACTGTAAATTATACAACTAAAATGCCTAGAGAAGGAGAAAGACAATTAACTTTTCCAGCTTATTTTTTAGATGTTGATGATTTAGCGATTCTTTTGCAAGTTTCAAGTGGAGAACAAATTCCTGTTTTATCAAAGGCTTTAAAGTTAGTTACTATATTTAAAAGTGAAGATCCCGTTATGAAAGAGTATAAGAATGATATTATTGCTAATTGTTTGCTTGATATACTTACGAGTGGTAAATCTTCTAGTCATATAAGAGATCAAATAATTGCGGTATTATCACATTATAATACAGAAACTTTGAATTTGGATGCAATAATTCATCAACCTGGATATGATAGAACTTTTAAACAATGCTTACTTATCGATGATCAAGGAAAAATGAATTCTATTTTTGAAGTTGTAAAATTTTTGCAACAATTTGAAAATGTTAATTTAGAAAAAGTAAACGTTGTAAAAGATTTTGCTTATACATTAGATGATTTATATTATGCATTAGAATTTGCATTAATTAGTGAAGGAACTTTAAATAGTGAAGAATCATATAAACAAAATAATATTTTAAAGACAAGATTACAAACTATAATTAATAGTGATGAAAAAGAGATTTTTGATTTTGGTATGTATACTTCTAAAGAAGATTTTATTAGAGAAATGTTTGGAAATACTCAACTTGTCAATATTAACTTAAGTAATTTGGATGATAGATTTGCTAAAATAATGACTAAACTCTATAGTAAATTATTATTTAATTATACAACAAGTAGAGTACCAAGAGGAGAATTTTCAGTAAATATAATTTTGGAAGAAGCACATAGATATGTGCAAAATGATAATGATGTTGATATAATAGGGTATAATATATTTGATAGAATTACTAAGGAAGGAAGAAAGTATGGAACACTTCTGACATTTATAACGCAAAGACCTAGCGAGTTATCAACAACTGCTTTATCACAATGTGCCAATTATATAGTATTTAGAGTTTTTCATCCAGAAGATTTAAATATTGTTAAAAGTATGAGTACAAATGTAGCAGAAGAAACATTGGATCAAGTTAAAGCTTTAAATCCAGGGACGGCATTTTGTTTTGGTACAGGATTTAAAATACCTACGTTAGTAATGTTTGGTTTGCCAAATCCTCTTCCAGAAAGTACAAGTTTGAAAATTAGTGATTTATGGTATTAAGGAGGTTAAATGATTGAGATTAGTTTAAAATCCAGTGATTTAGTATATTTGTCATGTTCTTTATATGAAGTTGCTAATCCTAAAGCAGTAATTCAATTAATACCAGGGATAAAAGAACATAAATCGAGATACAATGAATTTATTTTGGAGCTTAATAATGCAGGATTTAATGTTTTTGTAAGTGATATAAGAGGGCATGGTAGAAGTATTAATGGTAATTATCCATTAGGTTATATTGATGATTATCAAAAGTTAATAGAAGATCAAAATATTTTAAATGATTTTTTGCGAAATAGGTATCCTGGTTTACCGATATATATGATTGGGGATTCTTTAGGAGCTGAAATTGCTTTAGGTTTTATTCAAAAGTATGATTTTAAAATTCAAAAGTTATTATTATGTAGTCCTTTTAAACATAATAAGGGGTGTGAAGCTTGGATTACAACAACAAGGCTGGTATTAAAGTTTCAAAAAGGAATAAAGACTAATAATATGTTGCAAGGTGCTTGGGGGGATATAAATTTAGAAAAATTAGTTAAAGATAGTAATGAAAAAGAAAGAATAAAGAATGATTCGTTATGTAATTTTTTATATACTAATATGGCTATAGGAAATGTTCTTTTATTAATAAAAGATATTCAAACTCATAATAGATATCAAGGGACTAATAAAAATTTGCCAATTATGATATTATTTGGGGCTTTAGATGAGCTTACTGGTGGTAGAGAAGGCATTAAAGGTCTTATAACAATATTAAATAAAGCGGGATATAAAATGATTGGTAATTTAGAGTATCCTAATATGTTACATAAGATATTATTTGAAACAGGAAAAAAATTGGTTTATGGTGATGCTATAAAATTTTTAATAAATTGAAATTTTATGTAGTATATAGTTAATAATAGTGATATAATTTAAGTGTAGTTGATATGGAGTTTGCGTATGATAAGTGTTGAGGTTTTAGAATTTTGTGAAGATTATGCTATTAGCATTGAAAAATTTTTACAGGATAATTTTAATTTAGAAAGTTATGTTCCCAAATTAAATTCAAAAAAACGTAAATGGAGAATTAAACATAATGAGATTGCCGGATGGTATAATATAGTTCCAGTTTCACTTATGTTTGCTCATCGTTATAAGAATCTTGTTTTAACTGGAAAGCTAGTTATTGTACGAGATGATTTTGGTAAGTATACTGTGTATATTAATCCAAGGATTATTCAAGAATCTCATCAGTTAGCTGAGTTGCAAACTAGATTACAACAAATAGAGGATAATCCTGAAGTATTTGATGATACTCTTAGAATGGTTGAAGTTAAAAGACAGTTAATTGAGAAAATAAATGATATTGAAGAAAATCTTCGTATTATTAAACATTTTAATGGGGAAGCTTCTTTAGAATATACTATGGGGATTATGAATTTGATGTCGGAGGATAAAAATTTCCAACGAGTAAGAAGGGTTGATAAAAATTAAATATTGTGATAACATATTTGTAAATCTTTGATGGAAGACATGATTTTTAATTTCTGTTTTACTAGAGAGTTAGCGGGTGGTGGAAGCTAATAAATAGGTTAAAAGTTACTACTTCTTGAGAGAGTTAATAAACTCCGGAATAGTCCGTTATCAAAAATTAAGTTAATAAAGGGATGGTACCGTCGTAAGACTCCTTGGTGGCCATTCCTTTTTATTTTGAAAGAGGGTGTAATATGCTAGAAAATTTAAAAGATAGAGAATTTAGAGGAAAATTATTTGATATTGAGATGCAGTTAGCTCTGCTTAGAAGCAAGGAAGGAAATCCTTTATATAATGATGAAATAAAAAATTGCGAGAAAAGTTAAAACAAGTAAAAGCTGAATATACTAAATATAAAAGTAGTATATATGAAGAAAGAAAGGAAATGAAAAGATGATAAATATTAAAGAAGATAAAAATTTAAATGTACTTAATCATAGTTGTGCGCATTTACTAGCTCAAGCAGTAAAACATTTATATCCAAAAGCTTTGTTTTGGGTAGGACCAGTTATTGATGAAGGGTTTTATTACGATATTGATTTAGGTGATGATGTAATTAAAGAAGAAGATTTACCTAAAATTGAGAAAGAAATGAAAAAAATTGCTAAAGATGGTAAAAGAATAGTTAGACAAGAACTTTCAAGAGAAGAAGCTTTAGAAAAGTTTAAGGATGATCCATATAAAATTGATTTAATTAACAATATGGAAGATGGAACAGTTATAAGTTGCTATACGCAAGGAGATTTTACTGATCTTTGTCGTGGTCCTCATGTTGATACTGTTAAGGAACTTAAGTATTTCAAGTTGCTTAAAGTAAGTGGAGCATATTGGAAAGGGGATGCTAATAATAAGATGCTTCAAAGAATTTATGGTGTTTGTTTTAAGACCGAAGAAGATTTAAACAATCACTTAAATTTCTTAGAAGAAGCGAAGAGGCGTGATCATAAAAAATTAGGTAAAGAACTAGATTTATTCATGATTAGTGAATATGGTCCAGGTTTTCCATTTTTCTTACATAATGGTATGATTATCCGTAATGAACTAGAAAATTTCTGGTATAAAGAACACACTAAAGAAGGGTATGAATTTATTAAAACTCCAATTATGTTAAATAAAGATTTATGGGAATTATCAGGACACTGGTTTAATTATCGGGAAAATATGTATACTAGTGAAATTGATGAAAAAGTATTTGCAATAAAGCCAATGAATTGCCCTGGAGGAATGCTTGTTTATAAAAATAGTCTACATTCTTATAAAGATTTACCACTTCGTATCGGTGAACTTGGTCAAGTACATAGACATGAAGCAAGTGGAGCATTAAATGGTCTATTTAGAGTTAGAACATTTACGCAAGATGATGCTCATATATTTATGAGAGAAGACCAAATCGAAGAAGAAGTTATAAGACTTATCAGTTTTATTGATCGGATTTATTCGGTATTTGGTTTAACTTATGATATTGAACTATCTACTAGACCAGAAGAAAAATACATCGGAGATATTGCTATTTGGGATAAATCCGAAGCTGCACTTAAAGATGCTTGTGAAAAATCTGGACACTCTTGTAAAATCAATCCAGGTGATGGAGCATTCTATGGACCAAAACTAGATTTCCATATTAGAGACTCATTAGGTCGTGTTTGGCAATGTGGTACAATTCAACTTGATATGAACTTGCCAGAAAGATTTGATTTGACATATATCGATGCTGATGGCTCTAAAAAAAGACCAGTTATGCTTCACAGAGTTATTTATGGTTCTATTGAAAGATTTATTGGTATTTTGATTGAACACTATGCTGGTGCTTTTCCACTTTGGTTATCTCCAGTCCAAGTAAATATTATTCCAGTAAGTAATGAATATCATTTAGAATATGCACAAAAACTTGCCGAACAATTAGATAGTGCAGGTATTAGAGTTAAAATTGATGATAGAGATGAAAAAATGGGATATAAGATGCGTGAAAGTCAAACTAAAAAGATACCACTTACTTTAGTTTTAGGAGATAAAGAAGTAGAAAATGATAGTGTAAGTTATCGTGAATTTGGAAAAACTGATACAACTACTATACCGAGTGATGAATTTATTAATTTAGTTACTAAGTGTATTGAAGATAAGGAATATAATATTTAAGTGGAAGAAGTAATTAGTAAAGATAATATAGTTTTAGAAAGGTTTTCTAAGGATAATCGGAGTCATTTGGAGGTCGCCAAAAAGTTTGATAATGATCCAGTAATACAAGATTTTTTTAGTGAATGGAAGCAGATTACGGCTTTATCTTTAGATGATGATACTAATACATTTTATTCTTATGTAATATTTGATGAAAATGAACCAATAGGAATTTGTACAATTACCTTTAATAGCGATGATGGATGTGTATTTTCTCAAGGATTTTTAGCAGAATATCGTGGTAAAGGATATGCAAAATTAGTTAGAAATGTTGTAAGTGAAGCTTTATTTAATCAAGGTGTAAAAGTTATAAAAGCATACATTAAAAAGCGTAATGTTAGCAGTATTAAAAGTGTTTCTAAAACTAATGGATTTTTGGAAGAAGTTCCAGGAACGGATTTATTAGAAATAAGGTATACCCAAGATAGGAAAAGGTAAATTTGCTTTTCCCTTCTTTTTGTGTTAGAATATTTTTCAATTTAAAAAAGAAGGGGAGTTTATGGAATTTAAATTTAATATAATTTATATTTCTTAGAAAGAAAAGGGGATAAAAATGGAAACTATTAATATAAGAAAAAAAGATATTAAAGATGTTGAAGGACTTAAAATAGGAAATGCTTTAAGTGGTGAGGGAAATGTTATAAGAGATCCTAATGATCCAACTAATGCTTTCAAATTGCTTTTTCGATGTAATGGAATATATTTTAGTAATAAACTTTATACTGTTAATTCACTAGTAGATTTAAGTAAAAATGTGGATTTTCCTGAGATGGTTTTTCCAGATAGACTCTTAGCGGTTGATAATCGAGTTATAGGGTTTTCTATGCCTTTGATTAATGGTGTTACATTAGCAGATATCTTATATAATGCTGATATTGATATCAATATAAAGGTAAAATATTTAAAACAAATTGGAGATATTTTAGAAAAAATGGCCAAATTGAGAAAAGATAATTCTAATCTTAACTGGTATTTAAATGACTTGCACGAACGAAACTTTGTTGTTGATTCGGATAAACAACAGTTGCGGATAGTTGATTTAGATTCATGTCGTATTTTAGGTAATCATCCATTTTTATCTAAGTATTTATCTTCATTTTCGCCATTAATTGATTTTCCAGAAAAATATCATACTGATTTCGAAATATCTTGTGGTGGAGAATTTATAGCAGACGAAAATTCAGATTTATATTGTTATGCAATGCTTGTAATGGATTTTTTATATGGTGCTAGAGTCAATTTGACTAGTAAAGAAGAATATTTTAGATATTTGGAATATTTAAAGAGTATTGGAGCACCACAAGAATTAGTTGATGCTTGGGGTAAAGTTTATAGCAATGATAATAATGTTAATTTTGCTCATCTTTTAGATTCGTTGCCATATTTTTATGAAAATGCAGGTCGAGGAGCATATTTAAAAAGAACAAAAGGTTAATAAAAATGTTTAAAATTATTGTTAAACATTAGTTAAAATGATACCGATTTATAATGTGGATAACAAACAAAGGTAAACCTTGTTTGTAGTCATA
>CALVIU010000029.1 GCA_944331835.1 uncultured Bacilli bacterium
AAACTTTGTAATTTACCTACAATATGGTATTTATTTCCACCATACTCATCATCTTCTCTAATATCAGTTATATCTACCATTTCATCATAACCTCTACAATTGTATTAACCTTTTCATAAATATTAAAAATTTTAGCATATTCTAATAATAACTCAATATTTTTATCTTTACTACTAAAGTAATAATCTAATACTCTATTTTGGAGTTCTAAATCAAAATTCTTTTCAGATCTTAACATATCACAAATACATCTTTCAGCATTATATATTTTAACAGGATTGCCTAATGGACTAGTCACATTTATAATACCTATTTCATAATATTTTTCTGAAACATAATGAATATTATAATTTCCTCTAACCTTTTTATTCCTTGGTACAGTTATATCAATTATAGATGGTGTCTTATTTGTAAGATTTAAAATATGGAGTGCTGTATTATAGGAAAATATTGCACTAGGATAATTTTTTTGTAAAATATAATATTCATCTTTAAAAATCTTTGTACTCATGTATAAACCATGACTAACTTTCTCTATAATTCCTTTATCAATATAAAATTGAATTTGTGATTTATAAATATTAAGTTCTACTAATTCAGCAGTAGTAATATAACCATTATTTTTTTCTAAAAATTCTGTTAGTTTTTTTCATTATTCATAATATCACCAATTTACTTTCGTACATACATTATAACATTTTGCCGAACTAAAGCAAATGTAGTTTTATTAATTAATTTAAAAAATATTTCTTATATATTAAGTTATTTTGACTAAAAAAAGACTCTAATCAATTTTTAAATAAAATCTTGTTTTTTTAAAATAACTCTTTAACAATTAAATCATGTGAATTTAAATTATTATTTTTTCCTAATAATAAATTTTCATAAAATTTAATTAAATAACTACTATCCTCTTTTATATTTAAATAATTATTAAAATAATTACTTCTAACTAAAGCATTTCTAAAATATACAGACTTATCTTTAAACAATGTATTATCAACTGCAAATCCCAAACTAATTAAATATTTTTCAATAAACACTGCAGCAGTTCTAGTATTGCCCTCTCTAAATGGATGAACTTGCCATATATTAGATGAAAATTTAGTTATATTATTAATTACTTCTACTATACCCATTTCTTTATAATTTTTATCTTTTTCTAAAGATATATCATATTCTAAAGATTCAGTTAAAGTATTACAATCACCATAAGATACTGAATCATTATTTAATATTTTCTCATGTTTAGAAAAATCTATTTTTCTAAATTTCCCTGCAAACTCATAAACATCTTGAAATAAATATTTATGAACATATTTTAAATAATCAACTGATAGTTCAAATAAATCTTCATTTAATAATTCAACTATTCTAGTAGATACAAAATCACATTCTAATTCATTATGATTTATTACATTTTCATTTTCTTTTTCAATATAATATTCTTTTAATGCTTTCTTTACATCATCTATAGTTAAATTACCCGCTACATTTTCCTCTAATAAATTTTCTAAATACTTAGAAGGCTTTAAATTATCTACTTCTTGAAGACCAATAGCCATATCCCATTGTAACTGTTTTATATAATTGCTAGATTTATATTTCTCCTCATATTTATTAACACCCGAATCAAATTCTTTTTCACTCATAATTTAAATAACCTCCTATGCTAATGTTTATTTTTTTTATATGTTTAATATAAATCTCTCAATAACACACTTATATAATAACATTGCTTTTTAAATTAGTAAACAATTGTGATTTTTTAATTACATATCATATCTTACTATTCTTCAGAGCAACACCAAAAATACAACAATAAACTCAAATAAAAATTAATTTTATTTTGAACTTTGTTTAATGATTTCATCTAATTTTTTTGTAATTCTATCTATCTCATTACACTCATTAGTTTTAAACCTCAATAGTGGAATATTACATTTTTTTAAAATATTATCTTTTTTTTGATCCCTACATTTTTGTTTTTCTGAATTATGAAAAAAATACCCATCAACCTCTATTGCCAAAACTGGCATCTTATCAAATTTATTAAATATTAAAAAATCGATATGCGAATTGCGATTGATAAATTCTAACTCTTCAATTAATTCATCACTACCCATATTGTCTAAAATATCTTCTCAATATCTTAAACCTTTTCTTTTTGCAATATCATCTGCTGTTTCACCATTGTATAGCCCTTTATAACCGGCATTATGAAATTGATCAAAGTTTTTAACGCCTGCTTTTTTAGCTGCTTGATTTAAAGAATAATTGCCTTTTTTTGTTAAACTTCTTTGATAAAATCTTTTTTCGTCTTCGGTTAACATAGAATACTCTTTTTCAGTTAACTCTTGACGTCTTGTTTGTACTGCAAAGTAAGTTTGACCTAAAGCAACAACTTCTTTTCTAGGATCTGAATTTTGTACTATTAAATAACAAGCATATCTTGATAATTTATAATCTAATAAATTTTTAACTCCACCATTAGGCATTTTTGATGTTTTTCCCACTTGGGAAAAATGTTCAAAAACTTTATAATTACTATTCTCACATGCTTTTTGAGCATTATTTATTACATTACAAAATTTATCCCATCTTTTATATTCTAGTACATTTTGCAATTCTCTAGCTAGCCAATACTCATTACCATACTCATCAATATGTTTAATACTTTCAAATATTGTTTCATTATATTCTTTAATTTCGTTCATCCATTACCTCCTATTTTTCTGTATTTCTTATTTTGTAGAAAAGTCCAAATCATTGCTTTATTAAAATTCAAAATTCCATTCTATTTCAATATCTCGTGTTTTTGTAGTTTTATCATAATTTCCAATATAAACTTTATCAATAAATTCATCAATTATTACTTTATTAAGTTCTTTAATGTGTTTGTATTTTTTTAATATTTCATCAGCCTCCTTTTTGTCATCTTTAATTATTTTTAGATTTTCTATTTCAGTATCAATTAACTCTATTCTTTTCATCATATTTTCAATTTCACTAAAATAATCTTTTGACATAAGCTGAAACATATCTTCCTCTATAACACCTTTAACTTTTTCTTCAAAAAGATTTCGATAATAATTGTAACTATTCCAAACTACTATCCCCTGTAGCATAATCAATTTTTATGCCAGGCTGAACATTATAAACAAAAACATTAAATTGTAATTCCCCATTATCTTCAACAGAATACGCTTCCATTTGCACACCTGTTGCTACTAAATTTTCTCCTTCAAAATATGGCGTAACTCGGTAAAGCACATGATTGCCCGTTTCTTTTACATACGCCGCTACTTCGTCTTCAAATTGTAACATTGTTGTTGCATTCATATATCTTGTACAAGTAATTAAATTTTGTTCATTAGCATTTTCTCCAGTTAATTGATATCCAATCAAATGACAACGATTATACAAATACTTACCACTTACAATATCGTATTTAACAGTATGCCACCCACTAGGCTTTACTTGTCCAATACTTTCTCTATCCTCTGTTGGCATAGTTTCCTTACTTACATTAGCAAAAGCTACCCCACATCGTCCTAAAGAATCAAGATTACTATAACATTCAAAAACTTGCGTCGATTTTTCTTCATCAGTAAATTCTGGTACATTATCATTTAAATAAATATACGCTTCACCATTATATTCCGGAATATTTTCTAAATCATAATGTTCGTAAGTATCAGTGCTACCTTCACTTACTTTCAACCATTCATCCCGAAAATAATAAACAAAATAAGAAGTCAAAAATACTAATACTAACGTTAATATTTTATTTAAATACTTTTTCTTTTTTCTTCTGGCCATCTACTACCACCTTATAATAATATTATATCAAAATTGACTAAAACAGACAATTGTGTTAATATATTAACCAATCTGAAAGGGGGAAAATCATGGCTAATTATTGTGCAGAATGCGCTTTGTATGATTTAAATGGTACACCAAAATGGGGAGACGAACATTACTGTAGTAAAAAAGGTAAATATCTAAAGCCTACAACTACTGCCTGTTCATCATTTGAAAAAAATAATATAAAAGAAGGGTACCAAAGAGCAGGCTGTTATATTACAACAATTGTATATAATATTTTAGGATATCCTGATGATTGTGAACTTCTAGTAGTTCTAAGAAATTTTCGAGAAAACTATTTAAAACAAAATAGTGAACATTTACCGCTTTTAATTGAATATGACCAAATTGGACCAATAATAAGTAATAATATAATGAATGATCCTGATGCTAAAATTGCTGCAATAGAAAACACAAGAAACTTTTTAATTCCTTGTGTCCAAGCAATAAAAAATGGAAATTATACTGAAGCCATAGAAATATATAAAAGTATGGTATTACTTCTAAAACTTAAATACGGCCTTTTAAGAACACCTGTTGATTATACAGTAGAAGAACCAATGGAAGCATTAGGCAAAGGAAGAATAAGAACAGCTCTAATTAATTAAGCTGTTCTTTTTATTTGCTAACATCTACCCAACTTACATAATTTGCATACTTTTCTAACTCAGGAATTGTAAGTTTTATAGCACTATTGCTACTACCACATGCTGGATATACAAACTCAAATCTTTTAAGAGACTCATCTAAATAAACTCTTACCCATGGATTTATTCCAAAAGGACAAACACCACCAGCTTCGTGGCCAATTAATTCTCCTAAATTTTCACTAGGAATCATTTTAGCCTTACAATTAAAAGTTTGCTTAAATTTGCTATTATCTATTTTCTTATCTCCTGCTACAACAATTAATATAGGTTGTTCAGAAACAATAAAAGACATTGTCTTAGCAATATGTGCTTCATCACACCCAATAGCTAATGCAGCATCCTTTACTGTTGCACTAGATACTGAAAATTCTAAAATATCTCCATCTTTATTAAATTTTTTTAAATATTCTCTAACTTTGTCTATCGCCATATTCAATGCTCCTTTCAACAATTTTTGTCCCTGCTATAAGATCATGTAATCCTCTACCATCTTTTCTTAAAATAATAAAGAAAATATTAACATAAAATATAATCGATGATAAAACACTCAATATAGCACTAACAATCATATAATCTTTATAACCTAAAACTAAAACCGCTATAATTAACAATACTTCAAAAATAATATTATAAATAACTATTGTACGAAGCACCATTTGCCACCATTTAACTTTATTACCACTTGTACTAGCTACTTCAATATTAAATAATTTCTTACCCAATGTTTGATTTTTATTCCATTTTTGAAAACCAACAAAATAAGCAAGATATACTAATATAGATAAGCAAGATATACTAATACTATATTTACTTAAATTATAATTAATTTTTTGATACTCTTCACTCTCTGCAATTTCTACCGCATTATCAACAGATAAATCCTCATATATTTCCATATATTCACTATAAGTTTCTGCATATTCATCAAATGTTGGATTTAAAAATCTAATTTGATTCAACATAGTTAAAAATAAAACTATAAAGATGTAATCTAGTGCATAAGCCCCAATTCTTTTAAACGTTGTATTATTCATATTTACCTCACTAAATATATTCTATAATTTTTTAAGAAAAAAAGCAAACATTATGCTGTTTGCCCATCTGCACTAAGAGTAAGTTTTAAATCTCTCGTGCTACCATCACGATATACTGTAACAGTTATATCATCACCAACACTATGTTGATATAAGTAATATCTCAAATAAGCACTATTTAATACTTCTTCTCCATCGATTGCTGTAATAATATCATTGGCTTCAATTCCTGCTTCATCAGCAGCAGAACCATTTTCTACAGATGTTACTATTACCCCGTTTTCAAGACCAGAATTTCTAATTAAACTATAATATTGTGAATAGTAAGCATTAGAGAAATCAAGCATTGAAATACCTATTACTGGATAAGCACTAACATCTCCACTAATGATTTGTTCAGCCTTTTCCACAGCATCTTCAATTGGAATAGCAAATCCCATACCTTCAACCCCACTACTAATTAATTTTAATGAAGTAATACCAATAACTTCACCATTAGCATTACAAAGTGGTCCACCACTATTACCGGAATTTATTGCCGCATCAGTTTGTAAAACCTTCATAACATAATCACTCGTATTAGAATTTGACACTGATACTTCAACCATTCTATCTTTACCAGAAATAATACCACGAGTTACTGTCCAAGAATAAGCACTATCAAGTGGAGCACCAACTGCAAATGCCGTATCACCCACTCGACTTTCTTCATTATTTCCAAGTTCTGCAACAGTAAGTTCTGTATCAGATTCTATTGATAACACTGCAATATCAGCGTATTCATCATGACCAACAATTTCAGTTTCTACAACATCACCATTTGTAAAAGTTACAGTTACATTATCGCCATCTTCAATTACATGGTAATTTGTAAGCAAATAATAAGTATCACCATCTTGACGGTAAACAAAACCAGTACCTGATGCTATATATGTTCCATCACGATAAGTTGAAACTACTACAACAGAGTCATATACTTTAGCAACTGCCTCAGCAATACCCGTATCATTAATTGTTACATCTCTTACTTCTTTAATTACATCTTCTGTAATAGCAACAGGAAAGAAATATACAACAGCATACATTACTAAACAACCTACAAAAAAGATAATAATATATGTCATTATATTTTTCGTTGCTTTTTTGTTTAAATTTTCATCAGTATTTTTATTTAACTTTTCATCCATCTCAATCTAACCTCACAATCTCTTTATAATTATTTGGAAATCCCATTGCATGTAATACTTTATCTATTTTTATTGTTTCAAGTTTTCCCGAAAGCCTATCAAGCTCATAGCTAACCTCATTTATAAATAAAGTAAAATCATCTTCTTTTAAAATAAACTTCAAAATAATAACTAAGGCAAACAAATCATTTTTACCATAAATGTATTCATCATTAACTTTTGGTATATAAAGCAACCGATGATATTTTGTATCTTCTATTATCTTTTGTGTTTTATTGCAATAACAAATATCTTCATGAGCACACAAATTTCGATAATTAGCCAAAATTGGCAAGTACTCTACCATACTATATATATCAACACCAAATACATCTGCAATTTCTTTTTGATCTTGATATTGTAATATTGTATAAAGTTCTCCAACAATGCCAAAAGATAAAACTTTAACAACAACCCAAAGAGGAATATAGCCATAATTTATTAAGTAGTGAGCTGTTGCAGCATGTTGCTTGCCATTGACACTAATTTGCCTTTTCATTTTTCTTATCAAGTCATTAATCTGTTTAGTCTTTTTTGAATCCTTAACAAAATTATGAGGATTTAAATAATTGTTTTCCTTAAAACCATGGTTCTTACTCATCACATATGCTAGTATACTTTTTAAATTGTTTTCAACAATCAAAATATTTTTAAAAATAATATTTCTTAGTTGTCTATCAAAAGAAAACATTGCATATAATTCCCGAAATTTTGTCCCTTCGATAAATGTTTTACCATCCGGATTCAAAAAAACATGCCGATAACCACTTAAAAAGAAATAATTTTCACGTAGTAAAATGGATTTAGCATTTAAAGTATCTTCAAAAACTAAACCTTTACTAGAAAGTATGTCGATTTGTTCATCTAATGTCTTGAAAGTTTTTGTCTTCACACACTAAACCGCCTTTACTTTAAACATTATATCACAACCGACGTAATAAATATACTAAGTTTTAATGTCTTTAGTGTAAAAAAAATGTGATAAATTAGTGAATTCGCATCATTTATAGTAATTAACCACTGCTTCAGCAATTACTTTTGCAACTTTTCTTTGATATTTTTCCGTTATCAATTTACTTCGTTCACTTGCATTCGATAAAAATCCACACTCTATTAATACTCCTCTTTTTTCTAATTTTTTATACATATACGTAGATGATGGTATCTCTTTAATTTCTCTATCCGTTTCCAAATTATTATTCAAATATTCCTGAATACTTTTTGCTAAGTTTTCATTATCCTTATTATAAAATACCTGTGCTCCATAATACTTTTTATTACTTAAATAATTTAAATGAATCGACAAATACATGTCTGTATATTCATTATTAATTATCTTTATCCTATTATCAAAATCATTTTTCTTTCTATGATTAGTCTCTCCATAACTTAAATCATTATCACTATCTCTCGTAAGCACTACTGTTGCTCCATACTCGCTCAAATACTCTTCTAAATATAGACTTATACTCAAATTAATATCTTTCTCATAAATATCTTTATAAACTGTCCCCGGATCCTTCCCCCCATGTCCAGCATCAACAACTATTACTTTTCCCTGTAAAGGTAAACTAGCCCTAACTGGTATACCGTACATTAACAAAAAAACAATTACAAATGAACATAAAACTTTCCAACAATATCTCATACTTAATGTTTATTCTTAAAATATATTTTAATTATAATAACTATACATTTTTTCTTAACTTTGTTAAAATATTATTAGGTGATACTATGTACGATTATAATTTTGAAAACGAAAAAGTAATAAAAGAAAAAAACAACCTAAATTTAAAATTTAATACAGATTACTTTTTAGGAAGTGTTTTATTAACAGACAAAAACTTACTAATATTTTTTGATACTAATAAAGATAGTGCTTTAAAAGGCAGTGGTGTGCAAGTAATGCCTGAATATGCTTTACTTGCCAAAATTCCATTAAAAGAATTGAAATGTACTTCCACTGATGAAGAAACAATAATCAATAATAATTTAATAATATACAACTTTAATTTAAAAGAATTTTTAAAAAAATAAGATATCACTCGGATATCTTTTTAGCTTTAAGAAACTCTTTAGCATGCAAATAATATTTTTCATATCTTTCTTTATATTTTAAATTATTAAAATAATTATCTAATAAGCTCTCTCTTTCTAAAATCTCAAAAGATTTAGAAAAATTAAAATCAAAAATAAAAGCCATTTTCAATAATATTTTATCAGTTAAAGTTTTACAATCCGATTTATCTAATTCTTTATAATTCCAGAAATCATTATGAATAACATCTGTTACCTCACTGTTATCCTCTTCCGAAACAATGTCTTTCTCTCCTAATAAATAAAGCAAATCCAATTTGTCAGCATCACGAATTATTTTAGCAAATAATAATTCTCTTTCCGTAGCATCATCTTGAATTTTATATTTATTATGATTATAAATGGCTACTCGAATTATATTAGCATCTTCATCAGATATAACAAAACCACTATCAGAGTCATTTCCAAATAAAACTTGAACACTTAATAATGCATGATCAATACTCTTAGAATCTGCAAAAGTACCATAAACCTTCCATTGTAAAAAACGACCAATATCATGAGTTAATCCAATAAAAGTTGCTAAATGTTTATCTTTATCATTCAAATTTATTGACTCGGCAATTTCTTTTGCATTATTACTTACTCTAATCGAATGAAAAAACTTCTGTTCAATATTTGGATCGTTTAAATCATAATTACTAACATATTTCTTAAATATCTCTATATCCTGCACTATCTTCCCCTCCAAATAAATTCCAAGGATATTCATCCTTAGGTTTTAAATTAAAACTTAAAATTTCTTTAGTAACAGGATGTTCAAAAACTAATTTATAAGCCCATAGTGCAATTTGTTCTCCAACAATTGCCTTTTTATTATATTTTTGGTCTCCCCACAAAGGTAAATTACGCGAAGCAAATTGCACCCTTATTTGATGTGACCTACCAGTTACTAAATTAATTTTAACTAAAGTTTTGCCATCTTTATAATCTATTGCTTCATACTCTAACCTTGCATATTTCCCATATTCAGATACTTCCGTCATATTCAATTTTTCATTCTTCTTTAAATAATCTTCTAATATGCCTTTACCATCTAGTTTACCACATAAAACTGCAAGATAAGTTTTCCCAAACTTATGATTTTTAATACTATCCGTAAGTCTCCCCGCCGCTTTGCTAGTTTTAGCAAATACTATAACTCCGCCGACAGGTCGATCTAACCTATGGACTAAACCTAAATACACATTCCCCGGCTTATTATATTTTTCTTTCAAATACTTCTTTATTATAGTTAACATATCTTCATCTTTAGTATTATCTTCTTGGACTAAAACATTTCTTATTTTTTCAACAACAATTATATGATTATCTTCATATAATACATTAACTTTGCCATCTGCCATAAATACCACATGGTAAAACTAGGCCATTATTTTTAATAGGTAGTCCTACCTCTCCATTATCAATTTCGCCACCAAACTTTTCAGCCACAGTTAACTTTAAAATATTATATAATACTGTACTAGATATGCCAGTAGTATAAGCATTAATTAAGAAAAATAACGGATTATCACTAAGTAACTCTGTACATCTCCTAACTAAGTATTCCAAGTTATGTTCCAGTTTCCAAACTTCTCCATTAGGTCCTCTTCCATAACTCGGAGGATCCATGACTATGGCATCATATTTATTGCCTCTTCTTATCTCACGTTCAACAAATTTTAAACAGTCATCAACAATAAATCGAATATAATTATCATCCAAATTACACAAATGCATATTTTCTTTGGCCCATTGAACCATACCCTTTGCTGAATCAACATGCACAACTACTTCTGCTCCAGCCTTACTACAAGCCATTGTTGCAGCTCCAGTATAAGCAAATAAATTTAAAACCTTTATAGGACGATTAGCATTACGAATTTTATCCATCATAAAATCCCAATTAGTGGCTTGCTCCGGAAATAAGCCAGTATGTTTAAAATTAGTTGGACTTACCTTAAATTTTAAATCTTTATAGTTAACTGTCCAATACTCCGGTAAATTCTCATTAAATTCCCAATGACCTCCACCATCTTTAAAACGGTAGTATGTCCCACTGACATCATTCCATTTTTTATCCATGTCAATCGGCCACATCGCCTGAGGCTCTGGTCTTCGCAAAATAATATTACCCCAACGTTCTAATTTTTCACCATTGCCGGCATCAATACATTCATAATCTGTCCATTCATTACTAAGTCGCATTTAAATCACCTAAGAAAATTATACACTAAAAAAGTTCTCTTATCTACTACTTAGAGAACTCTTTACGATTAATTAGATTGACAATATTCAAAAACATCATCTTCATCATAACTAACATACTCATATTGAATATATTCATTATCAATATTTTCTATTTTAAGAGATATAACCTTATCTTCAACATCACTTAAATCAATATTTACTTTACCTTCCGTTTCATTGCCATTTCTATCAATCATATTAATAATCAAATCATAATTAACATAATTTACTTTTTTACTTTCAACAACATATGCGTATTCACTAGCCTCTGTATTTATAGCTCCTCTTATAAATTTATCATCATCAAATATAACTACTTTACAATCACTATTTTCATCTACATTTACCCAATAACCATCTAATTTATTCATTAAATCGGTTAAAGAATAACTAAATATAACTCTTTGATATATAAATATTCCTACAAAAACTACTATAAGAACTAAAATGCCAACTAATACTAAAAATCTTTTATCTTTCATACATAACCTACTTTAAAAAAATTATTATCATAAACATCAAAATCTGCAATATTTTCTCCATCACAAGTATTATATTTTGGCTTTTCATCTATATTTACTTTTATAAATATTGCCACTAATAAAGCCAACAATAAAGAACCAGTAACAAATATTTTTAAATTATTAATTTTTGTCATATTTTCTGCTTTCAATCAAACAATTTACTCTATCTTATCTGTAATCTCAATAAAAAAATCACTATTCCACAAATCAAGAGAAGAAATATTTTTAATAAAAGGTTTAACATCTTCTCTAGCATTATCATAATTTATCTCTTTAAATTTTTCTTTTAATAATTCTTTAAGTTTTTCTACATTAAATAATTCATTTTCTTTTATATATTTTGATTCAATTAATTTATTTTTAATTAAACTCATATTTACCTTAGTATTTAAAGATAAAAAGAATATATAATCATACAAATCTCTTCCTTTAGTTCTTAAGCTCCATTTTCTACATAATATTGCGTGAATTTTACCTGAAAATAAAGAAGGAAGATCATAAATTCTAACCTGATATGGAGCAGGTAATAATTGATACTTAAATTCATAACTGGCCCCACCAGGTGGATTAACACCAACTTCAAATTTTATCTTAATATCTTTTAATAACTTATCATTAACTTGGTAATTATTATCAGCAAAAAACAATAAAATATGCTCCATTGTATTTTCTTTTAAAAACGCCGAAGTTATGTTAGATTCATTACTTTTTTCTTTTTTCAAAATTTTAAGATTTAAACCATAAGATTTTACCTCAGTTTCAATAAAACCAAAGTATTTAGCCAAATCAAAATTTGCATTTGGTTTAATCAAAGCAAAATCCAAATCCTCTGAAAACCTATCCAAGCCATAAAATATTCTTAATGCTGTTCCACCATAAAAAGCAGCCTCATCAAAAAATCCTCCTCTGCTTAAACCGGACAAAACTATCTCTTGAATTATTTCTTTCATCGCATTTATTTCATCTTGTTCATTTTTTATTTCATATTTTTCCAGCATTTTTTGTAAAATATTATTCATTTGACCTCCTTAAATATTTATATAAAAGCAAAACATTTGTTGAATGATATATTTCGCTTAAATTTTCAATAACATCTATATCTAACTTTTTAAGTTCTTCTTCATCAATTCGCAAATCAAATAATAATAACATTTTCATTTGCTCTATATTTTTAACAGGATTTAATGTATATAATTTATCACTTAATGCCTTTTCTTTTGTTGCCAAATGAAAAGTATATCCGTTTTCCTCTATTATATTAACATATAAGGGAAAAACTCGTTCGGGGACATCACGATATATCAAAGTTCCAAATGGTGTATCATAAACCTTTTTCTTATTTTTATTAAAAGTTGCACAAGTAACTGTTTCTACTCTTTCTGGTATTAAGCCATAATAAGACAACGCAAAATCGAATGAAATATAAGATGGCCCATAAATAAAATTTGCTAAATAATATGCCGGAGTATTGGGATTTGTCTCATATAATCCTCTTTTAATTTTAATTAGTTTACCCGCTTTAACATCTCTAGTCAATTTTGTATTCTTATTATTATAATTTTTATATTTATCCTTTTGAATATTATTTGAAATTACCATATTTCCTCCAGTAATTATCATTATACGATAATTGCTGGAGGAAATCAAGCGTTTTATTCACAAAAAAACCTATAAACGTCAAGTTTATAGGAATAAAACTGTTTACTATCTCTTAGAAAATTGTGGAGCACGACGTGCTTTCTTAAGACCATATTTCTTTCTTTCTTTAACTCTAGGGTCTCTAGTAATAAATCCAGCATTCTTAAGAATATGTCTATAGCTATCTTCTCTAGTTTGATCAGTATTAGCATCAAATTTTAATAATGCTCTAGTGATACCTAAACGAATAGCACCAGTTTGACCAGAAAATCCACCACCAGTAACTTTAACATCGATGTCAAATCTGTTTTCATTTCCAGTAGCTACAAGTGGTTGTTTCAAATCCATTACTAATGTTGCATATGGCATATAGTCTTCTACTGCAACACCATTTACAGTAATATTACCAGTTCCACCAGTCATTCTTACTTGAGCAACACTTCTTTTTCTTCTACCAGTTGCAGTCCATTCTTGTTTCTTACTCATAAATCCTCCTACTTAACTTCCAAAGCTATTGGTTTTTGAGCAGCATGTTTATGATCAGCACCACGATAAACAAATAACTTTTTGCCCATTTGTCTTCCTAATCTATTATGAGGAAGCATTCCTTTAATAGCTCTTTCTACCATTTCTTCTGGATAACTATTAATCATTTCTTTTGCAGTTCTTTCTCTTAGTCCTCCTGGATAACCTGAATGATTATAATATTTCTTATCTTCTAATTTGTTTCCAGTTAAAACAACTTTATCAGCATTGATTACTATTACATAATCTCCACAATCAACATGAGGAGTATATGTAACTTTATGCTTACCACGTAAAATATGAGCTGCTTTAGTTGCAAGACGACCTAAAGTTTGTCCTTCAGCATCGATTACATACCAATTTCTTTCAACAGTTTCTTTTTTTTGCATAAATGTTTTCATACTTAATCCTTTCATTATGTTCCTTATTTAATTTTCCCACGATTAAATAAATCACATAAATAAAATGTACCGATTAAAATTATATGAAAAAAAAAGCCAAAAGTCAAATACTTTTAGGCATTTTCTTTCATTTTTACATATTTTTGCACTTAAAGTAATTTCAGAAAAATTATTTCATTAAATTGTATTTTGTTAAAGTTATATAAAAAACAATTTTAGGTTATATGTTCAAGATAAAAAGTAATTAGAAATTTTATTGCATATTTTGTTGAACCAAAAATGCATGATTTTTATCAATTAAGTTTAGGTGCTGGGCCTTTTGTTATGCTAGCCAAACAATGATTTTACTTTTTATAGTGAAGTTTTTATCTTTTTAATGTTTCAAAATAAGATAAAGCTTCTATATAGTTATTTAAATCAAATACTATTTTATATAAATCTTTTAATATTCCTAATTCAAATTTTAGTTTATCATTTACATTTATTTTACCAATATAAGAATCTATATCAGGGTAAATAAAGTCATTTTGTGATATTTTTTGTAGCCATTTATGCATGATTTCAGCTATTTCTTTTTCTACTTGTTTTCTTGTATTATCATCGATGTCATATAAGTCAGTTAAAGTATAAATTTGTTCTAGAATCTCATTTATTGATGGAATTGTTTTATCTTGTATTTCTTTTTCCTTATATGTTGGATAGTTTTCAATCGTATTAATTAGAGGGGCATATTCTTTATACTCGGCACATTTAAATAAAAGCATATTTAAGGTGCTTGCTAACTTTCTTTTTAAATCATCGATACCATCTAAAACAATTAATCCATCTGTTTTATATAATTCGATTATATTTTCTATATATTTTTTTAATTCAAATAAACTTTGTGCTTCTTTCATTAATTTTGCTTTAATAATTGGATTGCATTTTTCTAATTCATTTTTAATACTTTCTATTTGATTCATTAAAAACATTAATAAATTATGATATGGTTTGATTTCTTGATATTTTTTCTTAGCTATTATATTATATTTAGCAAGAATTTGCCAAAGATTATCTAATGTATATTCTCTTGATATTAAGGGATTGTTTTTTCTTTTTATTTTATCTATCATACGTATAAAATTATTTAATTCTTGAAGGATAGATTTTTTTAATTCAAAATCATTTATTAGTTTTGAATAATTTAAAATAAAATCCATATTATCAGGAACTGAAGTCATATCTTTATTAGTACTATTTATTATATCAATGATTTGAGCCACTTTATTTGCTAAACTTTCTAGTCTTGCAATTTCTTGCAATTTTTCTTTAATTTTCATTAATTTGGTTTTTACTTCTAGAGTTTTACTAAAAATGTTAGGTAAGCAAGATAAAGAAAAATTTTCATGGTATTTTGGCTTATAACTTTCTGTAGCGATTTCATATTCTTTATTTATGTTTATTAATTGTTCTAATATTTGATTCATTAATTCACTATTTGTTAAACCTATAATTTCTGTTACTAAATTCCATAATTCTTTATTTGCTCTTAAACTTTCTAAAAGGTATCCTGACTCATAAGTTACAGGGCATTTTGTATGTAATGAGTTTATGAATGCTTCTAATTCGGGGTTATAAATAGTTGTTTTAATTTTTAATCTTTTAAATTGATAGTAATTTAAAGTTTGTAATAAAGACAATGATGGACTTATTAATATTACTTCATTAAATTTTCCAGAAATATTTTTTATAGTTTGGGGTAAAGTAATGGTTCCTATATAATCTATTTCAATAGGTTCGCTACCTCTTAAAAAGTTATCAATAGAATCAATGCTTTCTAATCCTGCTTCAAAAACTAAATTTTGATTCATAATGGGATTATCACAAAAAGCAGTTATATTTAATTCTTTAATTGTTCCTGTTATTTTTTTGATATTATTGTTTCTAAAAGAATTTATGTCTAATATTACAGGACTTTTAAAATGTAATTCTGTTAGATGATTAACTCCAAAAGCAAATTTTTTTATTCTTCTTAAAGTGCTTGGAAATATTACTTTAGTTAATTCTTTGTTAAAAAAAGCAGATTCTCCTATGGTGGTTATTCCTTCCGGAATGGTTATTGTTTCACTGTTTCCTTTATATTCAACGATTTCGGTTTCGCCGGTGTTGGCATTTTTTTCAACAATAAAATCATCCATTATGATTTTTTCGGGGTGGCTTAATCCATATCTGCAAATTTTACCTGTGGGTTGAGGCATTCTATTCCACATTTGGGTGCCCCAATATTCAAAATAATTATTCATATTGCACCTCTTTTTGTAGTATAGTATAGTTAATATTCTTTGTCAAAAGAAACATGAGTGTTTCCAATTAGTTTTAGGCATTTTCTTTCATTTTTAAACACTTTTCTATAATTTTAGCTTTTCTAATACTTTTATAAAATCCCGGAAGCAAACTTTTTACTACTTCAGCATCAGTTACTTCCGTCAAATTCACTTCATCCTTACTCTTACAAATAAGTAAATCTTCCGGATTATTTTCATTAACTAAACAATAATAATTTATCCCATCTCTTAAAGTTTTAGCTCCCACTACATAATCAATATCATTATCTAAAGTAATTACATCTAATATATCTATCATTATCTGCTTCCTAACTCATTATCTTCTTCTAATAAATCTTGTAATTCTTCAATTTTCAGATCATAGCCGACTTTTTTAGAAAGAGCCTCTATTAAATTTTTAATATTAATAGCAGAAAAAACTGAAGCAAAACAAGAAATAAACGTTTCATAATTACAAATTCCAACAACTATAGCAATTAAACAATACGCTAAACCAAATGCACTACTATTTGCTCTATTTTTTTGATCATCACTTAATTTTTCATATTTTTTAATCTTCTTTACTACAAAGTTTCTTTCAATATTAGTCATTAAAAGCCTCCTTCAAAAAATTGTCCTTATATTACCACAAACACCTGTCAAAGTCAAATTGCACATATCCCTT
>CALVIU010000030.1 GCA_944331835.1 uncultured Bacilli bacterium
AGAGTCCAAAGGACTCAGTGAAGTAGAAATGTCTTGTAGTGATGCAAGGTCAGTCAAATTTGTTTGACTTTTGTTCTAAATTAAAAAGAATACCTAATGGCATTCTATTCATAAGCTAAACTATAACAATATTCTTCTTTTAATTCTAAGTTAGTATTGTAAATATTATAAATTTTTTTGTTTAATTCACTAACTTTATTTAATGCTCCTTGATCTGGGTTCCCATAAAGAGTAAATATTGATATTAAATATGGATTATTGGAATTATAAATACCTATGTTATTGAAGTAAGAGCCATAGTAACCGTATTTGTGTAAAAATGTAATGTTATCAAAATTTAATCCATTGTAATAAGTATTGTTCATGGCTGTTACTAAAAGATTAGTGTATTCGTCATCTATTTGAATTAAGTCATAAATGTGCTTTAATAGCTTGTTTGTGTCAGTTACAGTTAAATACCCATATCTGTCACTTTCGTTAATTGTAAGCGTCGCATTTAAGGTATTTTGGGCATATTCTTTTAATGTATTTACTCCAATGTAGTCACTTAGCATTATGTGAGCTCCATTATCACTTACTGAAACACTATAATCTAATAAATCACGAATAGTTATTTCTTCTCCAACAGTTCTAGTACTAAGTTTTAAACCAGCGATAGATGCATAGTTGGAAGTATAAGTTATAGTATCATCTAAGTTAATATTACCATTTCTAGCATTCTCAATTAAATAAGATGCTTCAAATAACTTAATTATACTAGCGGCATATTGAGGTTTGTTTTCATTATAAGTAAAAGAATATTCATTATTTATTTCTTCAAAATAAATAGATACATTATTATCTAATTCAGATATTAATTCTGTAAACATTGTCTCAACAGATTCATCTTTATATGGGGTATTTAAACATTCATTATAAACTTTTTTCTTTTCTTCTAAAATTCGTTGTTCTTCGAATTTCCTTTCTAGTTCTTTAATAGCTTTGGCTCTTTCTTGAAAAGCATAAGATATAAAACAAATTAAGGCAATAATAAATGCTATAAATATTAGAATAAATATGAACGATTTTTTCTTCTTCTTTCTTTTCTTCATTTAAATACACCACTTTTTAATTTTATCTAAAATATATAAATATAAATATTGCTAACATAACACAATAAATTGAAAATTTCCAAAGTTTTCCTTTTTTAACCCAAGAACTTAACCATCTGTAAGAGAAATAGGTTACAATTCCTGCAGCAACCATACCCGCTAGATACGGAACTATCATGCTAGAAAGTTCAGTTGTATTTGCTAAATCATTTACTCCTAGAATCATGGTAGCAACACTTACTGGAAAGTATAGGATAAATGTGTATTTTAAAGCAGTCTCTCTTTTTAAACCACAAATTAAGCAAGCAACTAATACTGTACCACTTCTACTAATGCCTGGAACTATAGTTACAGCTTGTAACAAACCGATAAGAACAGCATCTTTTAGCGTTATGTCATAATCTTCTTTAGTTCCTTTCATATTGCGAACTATAAATAATGCTAGGGCTGTTATTAAAAATGCTATTGCTAAACCATTTATGGAATATAAATCTTCAATTTTATCTTTAAAAATGAAACCAGTGATACCAACGGGAATGGTACTAATAATGACATATAAACAATATTTGAATTTTTTTAAGTATTTTTCTCTAGTTTCTTTTTTAAATATATAACTGAAAAATGCTATTACTAATTCTTTTATATCTTTCCAAAATATTATAAATATGGCTATAAAGGAACCAAAATTAGAAATTATTTCAAAATTTAAAGTATTAAATATAGTAGTATCAAAAATGTTTTTGAATAAATAGATGTGACCACTACTAGAAAT
Organism: uncultured Bacilli bacterium; assembly: GCA_944331835.1. Classification (GTDB taxonomy): domain Bacteria; phylum Bacillota_I; class Bacilli_A; order RF39; family UBA660; genus Onthocola_B. Next base: position 1,864 of record CALVIU010000030.1, read on the forward strand.
TGGAAGTGGTTCGGTAATACCCTGGATAATACCTAAAATTATGTAAGTTATTATATTCATTTTCTTCACCATTATAATTATATAGCAAATTTTAATTTTTTGCACTATAATTTAAGAAGAGGTATTTTATGGCTGGAACATATACACATTTTAAATTTATGAAAGACTTAGAAAAAAAGATAAGTTTTAATAAAGATAAAGATTTATTTTTAGTAGCAGGGCAAGGACATGATTTGTTGTTTTTTATTAAACTTAAAGAATTAAAATATTTTGGTAAAAGAAATGAAATTGTTAGGACTATTGCCAGTCGTAATTTTAGGAATTTGGTTATTAAATGGCAAGAAAAAATTATAGATACTAAAGATAAGGATTTAGAAATTTTACTTTATGGCTATATTGCACATCATGTGTTGGATTCTTATATACATCCGTGGCTAAACAATAAATGTAATTGTTATTTTGATAAATTGAATAAAAATACTTGGAAAAATAATGGAAGACATGAAACTTTAGAAAGTATGCTTGATTATTTGATTTTAAATCCTTACAAATTTAAAATACCTAAAATTAAATTTAAGAGTGGTACTAACGATTCTTTAAATAAATTATTTAAAGATGTTTATGAATTAGAAGATGTGGGAAGTATGATGTTACGAGGGGTAAATAATATGCAAGGTTTTATTTCTCTTTATAGATTGGACAGACTAGGAATTAAAAAATTGGGTTACAAGATAATAGACTTTTTAACTGCTAAAAATGCTCGTAAGTTTACATTTTTATCTTTTCATTATTCAAAAACTATGCAAAAAGAAGTGCAAGATAAATATCTTAGAGATTTTAACAAGCTATATAGTGCTGCTTTAAGTGAAGCATCTATTCTTATTTTAGAAATAATGGCTAGTTTAGAAAATAAAAAAGTGCTGATGATCACTTATGATAAATCAGCAACTTAATTTTTTTCGACAGTATATTCATAACCGAAAGTATCAACGGTTACTTTTGTTATGGTAATATTTTCTTCAAGGGCTCCGGTGGCATCATCCGCGATTTCTTCATTGGCTTCGATTTCTTCTAGTATTTCCATACCTTCAGTTACACGACCAAATCCTGCATACATTCCATCCAAAGAACTTTTGGCAGAGTCATCCAAAACAATAAAGAATTGACTTCCAGCAGAGTCATAATCCATGCTTCTTGCCATTGAAATTACACCTTTGTCATGACTTAATGTATTTTGGGTGTAACCATTTGCTTTAAATTCGCCATCAATTGTATAACCTGGTCCACCAGTGCCATCGCCATCTGGATCTCCACCTTGAAGGACAAAACCTAGAACTAAGCGATGAAAAGTAAGTCCATCATAAAAACCACTTTCAATTAGATTAACAAAATTTGCTACTGTATTCGGAGCATATTCTGGATATAATTCAATTTTTATAGTACCATAATCTTCAATTTCCATGGTAACTATAGGATTTTCGGTTATCTCTTCATCATTAGAGCATCCTGTTAATAAAAATACTGTCAAAATAACAAAAAAAATTTTAAATAATCTCTTCATAACATCTCCTTAATAATTTTAACATATATATTTTAATATGAGAATATTTTATTTAATGCTTGGAATAATATGTACTAGCATAGCTTTGTTTTTAATAATTATTTATTTAAATTTATTAGTTATTGGGTATAGTTTTTTAGATTTTGTTTATTTTATTATTAGAAGTGGTATTATATTGATTCTTTTGTTAGGTATATTTTTTATTTATAAAGGAATGGGGCGAATAATAAGAGATGAATTTCTATTACGATATAGTAGTAAATTTTCAAGAAAATAACTATATGTTTTATGAATGGGCTGAAAGCGATGTTCTTGAATATATAAAAAGAGTTCCAATATTTCAAGTAACTACTAAAGTTTTAAGAGACCTTATTAATAATAATATTGAAGTTGATAAAGAATTCTTAGATAGTATTTATAATAAAACTAAGTTGAAAAAAGGTTTTTTGGAGTATGCTTCCTTATTTGTAAGTAAAAATGGAGCAATTGTTTTAGAGTTTGCTTCGGATGGTAAAGTGATTTCTCGAAGTGGTTTGCAAATAAATGATGAATGTAATGTTATGGAAGTAATATATACTTTGCCAATTTTTAAGATGGAATATAAAATTTTAAATAAATTAGAATTAAATAAAGATTTACGTTTAGAAAGTACGATTAAGGACCTTATTAATTTAGAGATTAATACTCTTTATAAAAATAAAGAGTGGGAAAAAATAGTTTTTTTATATAATGAATGGTTTTTAAAAAGCAACTCTAATGTTGGTGAGATGGTGCAGGAAATGCAAAATAGGTTAAAGGGAGAAATTACTGATAGAGAGTTTAGGATATATAATCTTATTAAACTTAGTTACAATAATGTATAGTTTCTAAAATTTAGCTCAAACTAGTATTGTAAGGATGGTAGCAATGAAGAGATTTTTAAAGGTAATGACAATTTTAGTATTTACTATTACTTTAGTTGGGTGTAGTTGTATGCAAATGACTGCTCGAAGTCGAGTTGAAGAATTTTTAGATCAATATCGCAATTTAAGTGCCAATGTTTTAGGAGATTTAGATGAAGTTGTTGATGCTGAGGCTGATTTAAACGAAGAACAAAAAGAAAAATATCGAGATGTATTAAAAAAACAATATTCAGATTTAGAGTATGAGATTGTTAATGAAAACTATGATGGAGATACAGCAGTGGTTGAGACAAAAATAACAGTTTATGATTTATATAAGGCGCAAAAAGATGCTACAGAATATTTAAATGAACATAGTGATGAATTTAATGATGAAAATGGTACCTATGATAGTTCTAAATTTATGGATTATAAATTAGATCAAATGCAAAAAAATAATGATACAGTTGAATATACTATCAATTTCAATCTTACTAAAGATGATAATGATAATTGGCAAATAACAGAATTGAGTCAAGAAGATTTAGAAAAAATACATGGTATTTATAATTATGATACGGAATAAAAGACCTACTTTACTTTAGGTCTTTTTTTGGTACATACTTAGGCAAATCATAAGAATAGTGGGCAATTACAGTGATACTATCTTGCATTTTTTCAGCAATACTAGTATTTTTGTTTTCAATTGTAGCAAAGTCATGCCTAATTTTTTCTTTTTTGGATTCATCTGGCAATTCATCAAATTGTAGCAAAAGTTCAATGTAAGAAAAGTTCATGTCAGGTAATTCTAAAATAATATACTCATCCCATAATTTTTTTAAAGACCGGTATATATTAAAGAAACTATAGTTGCCATTAAAAATTTTGTATGAGAATCCTTCAACAAATTTTTTGATAATTTGATATATTTTTTCGGTAGCCTCACTATTCAATTTGGTGGTGTCAAAGTTTTCTAAAATCAATTTAAATATATAGCGGGGAAATATTCCTTTATTTGATAGGGCAGTGATTATAGTCTCATATAGTTCGGATTTTATGAAAAAACGTGCTACTTTGATTAGGTTTTGAGGACTAATTTTGTAGTTTGTTAGAATAGTACACAAGTCTTCAATAAATGTAGGATGACTGTTTACAAAAGAAGGACCTAAGTTATAAGCAATAATTGTATAAGTTACTACCCATGAAGGATTTTGATAATCTACGCTATTCATGAAATTTTGTTTTATAGAGAACCATTTTTCATTAGGAAAATGGTCAATAATATTATTAAATACAATTAATGTAATTTCATCGATATCTTCTTTAGAATTTTTATTTACCCAATTTTTAAGTCTATATAGATTAAATTGGAAGTAATCAACTATGTTGGTTTTCATTTTTTCTCTTTCTTATAAGTAATGTTTGGGTAAAGCGATAGCGATATTCTCGAATTGTTTTTAAACATTTGTCGATTATTGTTTTGTTATCGTAATTTTCTTTTTCACAGTCAATTAAGTCTTTAAGTAGTAAACTTTTTAATTCGCTATCTGGCGTTTTTATGTATGTTTTTAATAAAGCAATGTCACTAAAGTCTTTGGCGTTATATGTTAAATGTTTTTTATTAATTTCGCACATTTTGTTATATAGGGTTATAAATACGTCTTCAAGGGTATTATTGTCTCCAAATAAAACGCGATAATCTTCTTGTAAAAATGCATGGAGTGTTTTTAAAATCTTATTTTTTTCCCATTCAGATAAATTGCTAATATCAAATCGTTTAATTAATATGTCAAATATACTTATATAGCCAAATGGGCTATAAGTTTCTTGGGTTTCGCCATCATATTGGGCTTTACCATAGCAAATTCGAGTAATTAAAGAACTTATTTTTTTATCAAAGAAAAAATGAGTAATTGGGTTGAATTTTTGTGGAGATATTTCATTGATAGTTAGGGCTAAACATAATTCAGCTATGTAGCTGGGATTATAATTAAAAACATCATTTCCTAGTTGGAAAATCAATATTATGAAACATGCTTTATCTATTAAGTCGTAATTGTATTCAAAATATTCTTGAAATTTATTTTCATCGATATTTTGTGGTAGTTTCTCTAAAGCTTTACAGAAAGTTTTGAAAAATAAAATGTCGATGTCAGAAAAGTCTTCGTGTTCTAAAATTTCTTTTTTTAATTGATAACCCATAAATTTAGATTTTGTTATAATCATAAAACACCCTCCTTGAAACATATTTTAACATATTATTCATATCCTTTTATAGGGGTAATCGTATGAAAAAGTTAATTTTCTTACTTATTTTGTTGTTTCCTTTTAAAGTGTCTGCATTAAGTGCTAGCAGTAGTATTGTAATGGATTTAGATAATGGAAGAATACTACATACTAATAATATTCATGATGAGCGATTAATTGCTAGTATTACTAAAATTATGACAGCAATAGTTACGATTGAATATGCAGATTTAGATAAAAGTGTAGAGGTTGGAGAAGAGATACTTGATGCTTATGGGAGTGCAATATATATAGAGCTTGGTGAAAAATTAACTTTGCGTGATTTACTATATGGACTTATGCTACGAAGTGGTAATGATGCCGCAGTGGTAATAGCAAAAAATGTGGCTGGTAGTATGGAGGCATTTGCAATGTTAATGAATGAGGTTGCTGATAGAATAGGGATGGATAATACATATTTTTATAATGCTCATGGGCTCGAGGAGGACGATGGTTCTGCTAATACATCGACGGCTTATGATATGGCACTTTTAACAAAGTATGCTATGGAAAATGAAACGTTTAGAGAAATATTTGGAGCTAAAAATTATACAGTGAAAACTAACTATAAAACGTATTCGTGGACGAGTAAAAATAAGCTTATTCATAATCATGAATTTATAACTGGCGGAAAGACGGGATTTACCGAAAAAGCAAGGAGAACACTTGTTACCACAGGGAGTAATAATAACATAAATTTGGTAGTTGTTACTTTAAATGACCCTAATGATTTTCAAGATCATTTAGATTTATATGAACAAATATTTCGAGAGTATGAAGCAGTAAAAGTAATTGATAAGGATACTTTTGAAGTAAGTCAAGATAATGTGTATAAAGATGATACTTTGTATGTTTTAGAAGATATCTATGTTCCGGTAACTAAGGAAGAGAAGGGAAATTTAAGAATTGAGTATGAATTATATAAAAATAATAAATATGTCGATGGAGATAAAGTAGGAAGCGTTCGAATATATTTAGGTGATGAACTTGTTAGGGAGGAAAGTATCTATGTTTTGGTTGAAGAAAAAGAAGAAAAGTTGTCGTGGTGGGAAAGATTTTTAAGGTGGATTAAATGGTAAGTTATATTTGGTTCTTTTTAATAGTTATTGGGATTGTTTTTTCATTATTTACAGGTAGGCTAGATGTTATTAATGATAGTATTTTAACTAATGGCGGAAAAGCATTAGATTTGATGTTATCTATTTTGCCTATTATAGTGTTGTGGACTGGAATTATGAAAATTGCTGAAGAAGCAGGACTTTTGCGAAAGTTTGCTAGACTTGCTCAGCCAATACTGTCTAGACTTTTTCCGGATGTTCCTGCGAATAATCCGGCGCTTGGATTTATTGCTTCAAATATTGCCGCTAATATGATGGGACTTGGTAGCGCAGCAACTCCTTTTGGTTTAAAAGCAATGAGTGAACTTCAGAAGATAAACGATAAAAAAGATACAGCAAGTGTACCTATGATTACATTTTTAGTTTTAAATACTGCTGGAGTAACAATTGTTCCTACCACAGTTTTAGCCTTGCGTATTGCTCATGGTTCAGCAAATCCTTCAGAAATTATCTTGCCAGGGGTTATTGCAACATTTTGTTCAAGCGTCGGTGGATTGTTACTCGATTATTTCATTCGTAAAAGGAGAAAAAGATGAATACTTTATCGAAAATAGTCATTCCAGTATTTGTAGTTTTTGTAGTTTTTTATGGATTTAAAAAAAAGGTAAGTATTTATGATGCTTTTTTAGAAGGTGCAAAAGAAGGACTTATGATATCCTTTAATATATTTCCTTCAATTATTGCGATGGTATTTGCTATAAACATATTTTTAGATAGTAATTTTGTTTATGAAGTTTTGGGAGTTTTTGAACCAGTTTTACAACTTATCAATATTCCGATAGAAATTATGCCAATGGCTTTGCTTAGACCAATTTCGGGGACAGCAACTTTAGCAATCATGAATGATATATTTATTAATTTTGGTCCAGACTCTTATGCTGGTAGGTTGGCGAGTGTTTTACAAGGGTGTACAGATACGACAATATATGTTTTAGCCCTTTATTTTAGTTCGATAGGAGTTAAGAAAACAAGATATTCTTTAGGTGTAGGTTTATTTGCAGATTTAGTAGGAATTACAGTTGCATTTCTAATAACCATGTTATTTTTTTAAATTATGTGGTATACTTTAAGTGGTGGTTTATATGGAACGCTTACAAAAGGTAATTGCAGCGTACGGATACACTTCTAGAAGAAAGGCTGAAGAGTTAATAAAAAGACAAAAAGTCATGGTTAATGGTAAGATAATTACTGAACTTGGTACTAAAGTGTCTCCGCAAGATGTTATCAGTATAGATGGCGTTATTATTAATAAAGATGTTAAGCATGAATATTATATGCTTAATAAACCGCGGAGTGTAATTAGTAGTGTTACTGATGATGCGGGAAGGATTACAGTTGTCGATTTAATCGATACAGAAGCAAGAATTTATCCAATTGGAAGACTTGATTATGATACTACGGGGCTCATTTTGCTTACAAATGATGGCGAATTTGCTAATACCTTGATGCATCCAAGTTTTGAAATTGAGAAAACATATATAGCTAAATTAGATAAGGTGCTTACAAAGGACGATATTTTAGCCATTAAGAAAGGGATTACCGTTGATAAGAGAAAAGTTGAAGTGAAGCGTTTCAAAGTGAAGAAACGTGATTTGGAAAAAGGTACAGATATTGTAGAAATTACAATTATCGAAGGCCGAAATCACATAATTAAAAAACTATTTAAGGAACTTGGAGTTAATGTTGAAAAGTTAAGTCGGATTGGTTATGGCTTTTTGGATGTTAAAAATTTAAAATCGGGAGAATATCGCATGTTAACTATTAAAGAAATAAAAAAATTATATGCGTTGGCTAAGAAGTAGGGACTTTTTAGCCTTTTTACTCATGAACTAGGAAAGGAATTTTATGAAAACAGAGATTAATTTATCAGCAGTAAATAATAAGAAAATTGAAAAAATTATGAATAATATTCGGGTGGAGAATAGTCCGTTTATTATAGAAATTTATAAGTATTTGCGAAAACTTAAGGGAGATAAGTTAAAAAATAATATAGTTATATATCCTAAAGAAGATTATGAAAACTTTGGTTGGAAGGACCGGGCTATTGATAGGGTTGTAGCTAGATATAAAGATATTATGCTATGTGTTGATGTTTATAATAAATATGATAGTAAAATGATTATAAAGAATATGATGGTTTTCGCAAAAATTATTAGAAAAGTGGCAGCAGAAATTGATTTGGATCGGGTTATATATGTCCGGATATTTAAAAAGGGAAATGTTGATAGTGATAAAGGATATAAAGTAGAAAGAGGTTATTGTGATAAGTATCGCGAATTTAACGTCGATATTTTGGATTTATTAACTATTTCTTTAGAAGAAATATCTAAGTGTGGTTATGGCGAAATTGCTGATATTATGAAAAATTGGCAATAAAAAAGGCTAGTGGTTGACTAGTCTTTTAGTTTTCTTCAGCTTCTTCAACTATTTCAATTGCTCCAACTGGGCAAGAGGCAATAGCATTTTGTAGAGCTTCAGAATCTAAATTTTCATTGTTAGTAGCATGTGATAAATTGTCTTCAAAATCGAAATGTTCGTTATCGATAGCAATACACATACCGCAACCAATGCAAGTATCTTTAACAACTATTTTTTTCATGTGTCTCCTCCTTGTATAATTATAGTAAATAGAATTTTAAAAATCAACGATAAATATTTCAAAATAGCAGATTTTATGTTATTATTGTGATAGAGGTAGCGGTATGGATTCAAGAATGAATAAATATAGTGATGATAATAGAATGTCGAGAGTATCGAAGAATGCTTCGTTATATAAAGAGATAAACGAAAGCGAACTCGATAATTTTAGTGTGAAAAGTAATGCAACTGTTATAGGTAATCAAGAACCAGAAATTGATATTGAAAAAATAAAGAAAATTTTGGATAAGAAATATAATGAACCTCCTAAGAGAAGAAGTATTAGAGTAGAACCGCGGGAAGAAGAAAGTCGTTTAGTAGATGATATACCAACAAAAGAATATGATTTGAATGTTATTTTAGAAAAAGCCAAAGATGAAAAGCCGGAGACTTATGAAGAAGCCCGTGCTAAAAGACTTAGAAATACGCAATATGACATTTTGAATAATTTGAATATCGATGATAAAAATGAAACTAGGTCAAATAATGAAGTTGTTGATTCAAGTGAAAAACCAGAAATGAATAAGGCTCAAGAAGATTTAATGGAACTTATTAATACGATAACAATTAATGAGGCTAAAGTTAAAGAAGGACATAAAGATTCTAATGGTGATGAAATTGATCCTCTTAGTATTTTGGAAGATTTAAAAGGTGATGAAGAAACTGCTGTTTATGAAAAAATGGCAGAAGAAGTAAAAATTGAGGCAACAAGTAACATTGAGTTAACAGATGATAGTGAAAAAGAAGAAAAAGTAGATGATGATAATTCTATTGATAGTTCTTTTTATACTACTACAAGTTTTAAGAAAAAAGATTTTGACGATGATGATAATGATGATTTCTTAGATGATAATAAGATGAATATTGGAGTAAAAATATTAATTGTTGTTGTAATAATAGCATTTGCGGTAGGATTATTTTTGTTTTTAAGATCATTTCTAAATTCCTAATACATATTATTTAGTATGAAGAGACTAAGAATGCGAAAAAATTATAAAATATCAAAAGTTTTAATCGTAGTATTAATTTTGATATTTTTTTTTACTTTTTTGTTATTTAAAGTTTATAGTGAAAAGGTAACACCAAAGATTATTGAAGTGGCTGAAGTAAGAATTAAGAGATTTACAGAATCATTTTTAAGTAATAATATTGGATATGATATTTTAAATGGAGATGTTATTGAAGATATTTTGGTTATAAATAAAAATGATGATGGAGAAATACTGTATGTAGATTATAATTTGGATCAGGCATATTTGGCTTTGGATACAGTTACAGAGGAATTAAATGATTTGTTAGTTGATTTAGAAAATGGGTATGTAGAAGATGATACTGATAATAGCATTACCGGTAGTGAATATGGTCTTATTTTGGAACTGCCGATGTTTATTGCATCAGATAGTGCATTACTTACTAATTTGGGGCCAAAAATTTATATGAAAGTAAATTTTGTAGGTTCATTACTTACAAATATTAAAAGTCAAATCGTCGATTATGGAATGAATAATGCGTTAGTAGAACTATATGTTACCATTAAAATTACAGAGGAATTAATATCACCAGTTACTAAAAGTACTCAAGAAATTGAATATGATGTTTTGATAGCATCTAAAGTTATCAATGGTCGTGTTCCAACCTTTTATGGAGGGAAAATTGTTGAAGAAAGTAGTTTGTTATCTATTCCAATTGAATAAGAATTATGTTATAATCAATAATAGGGTGAGAATATGAACCAAGTTTTTGTTAATGAGGCTTTCTCTAAGGCTGTTGATAATTATTTGAAGAGTTCTGATAATGTTCAAGGTGTTATGTATAATTCATTTATGGTTGTAGTTATTAGAATGCTTGTTTGTATGTATAGTGAACTTGATATTGTAAACCCTATGGTAGTTGGTGATACTGATTTATTGTATAAAAATTTAACAAAATTTGGTTATAGTAAAGATTCTTTAAATATATTTTTTAGTAATTTACAACTTTTTTATGAAATAGAAACTACTAATGAAAGTAGTGACAAAAAGCAAAAAAATCCTTATTTTGTAATGATTCAAAAAGATTTGGTTGATATGTTTATTGCTAAAAAATTAAATTTCTATTTAACAGAAGATGAAGTTAGAGAATTTTATGATTTACTTTATACACCATTTTCTAAAAATCCATTAAGAGTTTCTTATAATTTTTTGGCATCTACAATTAATGGTAATGATGTAATGGAAATTGATAATTATTTTAAAACGCAAATGCGGGAAAATGTTAAGGTAGTGATGCCTAAAGAAAAGCATTTTTTGAACGTTAAAGCGTATGAACTACTTAACTATTCAATGGATGATTTAAATAAAATGGATAGTAATGAGATTGAAAGGGTAAATCATCAAGTTTATGATTACTTTAAAATTAGAGAAAATGCAATTAATAAGGAATATTTGTTGGAAAAAGCAATTGAGGCAATTGAAAGAGAAAAAAATAAAGTTACGTCTGGTAATGGGTACGTTGATATTTTGTTAGTTATGAGTGTTATTTGTACTATTATTATGGTCGTAGGGATAATAACTTTTATTGTCTTATAAGGAGGGTTATGGATAAAGTTATAATTGATAATAAAGAATATGATGTAGTAAGAAATTATCGTGATGCTTTAAATGTTAGCGATTTAGAAGGAAAAATAACTGATTATTTTGATAGTTTTGATTATATTTTGGGAGATTATGCATATGGTAAGGTTAGATTAAAAGGTTTTAATGAAAAAGGAAATAAAAATTATAAAACCATAAATGATTATGCAAAAGTTGATGAATATATAAAAAATAATTGTGCATATGATTGTAGATATTTTATTTTAAAAACTTTGCCAGTTGAAAAAAAGTAATTGTTTTGTTATAATTACATATAGAATAAAAGAAGGGATTGATTATAGTGGAAAAAATTAAGATAAATTTAATGTCTGGTTCGAGTTTAGAAAAACCTTTAGTATCGGCGTTTAAAGGTAATAATGCTATTTATGTAGTATTAGATAATGAAATAAATGGAACAATGGGATTACCAATAATTTTGGTATCAAAATTGGAAAATAACAGATTAACAAAGATAAATGATCAAAATGAGTGGAATGCTGTTAAAGAATCATTAAGAATGATTATTGCTGGCAACCAAGTTGATTATGTTGTGGTAGATCCAATGCTTGGAGCAGATGATATGTTTTTTTCACAACTTACTTTGCCGGTTGCATCTTTTGATGCGTTGAAAAATAATTATCGACCAAATGCTGAAAATGCTGGGGCAGTTGCTAATGCAGCACCTATAGATAATGGTATGGCTGGAATGGTTAATCCTATGCCTACTCCAAATCCAATGGAAAATATGACCTCACCAGTACAACCAGCGGCATCAATAGATAATGTTAGTCCACAAGTTAATCCAACACCAGTAATGGAACCAGTGATGCCACAACCACAAGTGGTTGATAATTCTCAAGTAATGAGTCAAAATAATTCTGTTTCTCCAATGGGTGTAGCTCCAGTATCTCCGGTTATGCCTAGTGCTCCAGTGGATGCGCAAAGTGTTGCTCCAGTTGGACCTACTCCTATTGTTGAGTCACCAGTTCCAAATGTTGAACCAATTCCAGCTCAAAGTGTTGAACAACCTGCGTCTTCAGTAGATTTTACTGCTGATAAAGAAGCATTTTTGAAAGCTTGTGAAAATATGTTTGATGCTTTAGTTGCTAAATTTAAAAATTAAATAAAGTATGGTCTAATGGCCATCTTTTTTCTTATAGGAAGTTGCATTTTTAACGAAAATATAATTGATATGTATACATGTGTTTTATCAATTAAGTGGTGAAGAGAATATTGTTAAATGCTTAGTGGTTTAAGTAATATATAATAATTGTTTGCTTGCAAAAAAATTTTATAAATAATGGAATAAATATATTAGGGTGGCGACTATCCAAAATTGGTCTATGGAGGACTCAAAGAGCCTAATGAAGTAGAAATGCCTTGTAGTGATGCAAGGATAGTCATATTTATTTGGTGTATATTCTATAATTTATTATGAAAGAAACAATAATGTATTATTATAATATTGATATAGATAATATTGAAGAAAGTGAAGGAAAGTATCACTTTAAATTTCAAAATAGAGACTTTTTCTTTGTATTTTATAATCGCAATTTAGATGAATTAGATGATATATTATTATGTATTCAAAATATGAGAGAAAAAGGTATTGCTGTAAATGATTTAATTTTAAATAGAAATAATTCTTTCCTTACTAAAGTTAATGATTATAATTATTTACTTATGTCAGTTAGTAACTATAGTGAGACATATGATATATTTGATATAGTGAGTGTTGCTAGTAAATTGCGACTTAATAATAAGAATTCAAAGATTTATCGTAATAATTGGGGTAATTTATGGATGCAAAAAATTGATTATTTTGAATATCAAATTAGAGAATTGGGGCTTGATAAACCAGTTATTAAAGATTCGTTTAGTTATTACGTAGGTTTGGCTGAAAATGCCATTAGTTATGTAAATAATACAAGTTTTAAATATCAAGTTTTAGATGCTCCGATAGTTTTATCACATCGCCGAGTTTTTTATCCCAATTATAAACTCAATTTTATGAATCCATTATCTTTTATTTTTGATTTAGAAGTTAGAGATGTTGCAGAGTATTTAAAGGCAATGTTTTTTGGTACTGAAGATACTGAAGAAGTATTGGAAGATTTAAAGTGTTATTTAAAAATACGGAATTTATCAGTATATGAAGCAAGTATGTTTTTTGCGAGACTTCTTTATCCGTCGTATTATTTTGATGTTTATGAAGAGGTTATGAATAAAGATAGAAATGAAGAAGATTTAGTTGATATCATAAAAAAGTGTAATAGTTATGAAGATTTTTTAAAAGAAGCATATTTAGAAATATCTAAATATGCTCCGATAGAAAAAATAGATTGGCTTATAAATTGATGTTGATAACTCCTTCAAGTTCGGGAACTTCGGATTTAAAAAATTCAAAAATGCCATCATTGATAGTATTATCTTGATACATGCAATTTTGGCAAGCACCAGATAATTTTATGTATAAATAGTTATCTTCGTATTTGACAAATTCTATATCTCCGCCATCCATTACTAGAAAAGGACGTATTTGATCAATCATATCTTTTAATTTTTCTTCCATATGTTTTTCACCTGTAAATATTATAAGGCTTTATAGTTGTTAAGTAAAGAATTTAATGTTATACTAAATTTAGTTAAGAGGTGAAAAATGCCAAAGTATAAAGTAGGTGACATAATAGAATGTAAAGTCAGTGGAATTACTGATTATGGCTTTTTTGTTCGAGTCGATTCCGAATTTTCTGGGTTATGTCATATATCTGAAGTGTCTAATGAATTTGTCAAAGATGTCAATGATTTTGTCCACATTGGGGAAATAGTTTACTGTCAAATTCTGGATATTGATTACGAAACTAAACAAATGAAGATGTCAATTAAAAATATATATTATAAGACGGAAGATGATGGAATGCATATTGTTGAATCACGGAAAGGATTTTTGCCACTTAAAAATATGTTGCCAATATGGATTGATGAAAAGATGAAGGAATATGAAAAGCAAAAAAAATAAACTGGATTTTATTCCAGTTTTATTTTTAAATTGGTGCCCAAGGCCGGACTTGAACCGGCACGAGTTGTTATACTCGCAGGATTTTCTTACTACTATAGTTTTCACTACCATAAAATGTTTGTAGTCTGGACTTTCTCTTTACCATATCTTTCGACTTAGGTATTGCCCGTCAAGTCTCTACACCTTATTTACGGTTTCTGTAGTTATCAGTTAAAGCATGGAAATTTGGACAAAGTAATTGTAAATTGTTAAGGCTATTATCTTTGTTGTTTCCATTAATGTGGTGTAATTCCAATGGTATTTTTTGATTATTCCATTTTTCTAATCCACATATCTCGCATTTATAATTTGATTTTTTCCTTTAAAATGCGATTTTTTAACTTATAACTAGTAATAGGAATTTCGTTATTAAAATATTTTTCGATTGGTTTTATATCTGCTGGACTATTATTTTTATTCCAGCCTTGTCCAAGGAAATGAGATGTATCTAATTTAAACATTTCTATATATCTATTGAGAATTCGATAATTTCCACCATATGGTTTCAAATTAAGTTTTATTAAACATTCTCTTTTGCTTATAGAATTTGAAATAATATCACTTAATACATCTTTTGAGTATTTTAATTTCAAAATTACCCCGCAAATCTTGGCTCGGGATTGCCATCAGCGTTATCTGTAAGGTTTCCCCGAATTTGAGCAAATTCACATAATCTATTTCTAGATTAGTGCTCAAGGCCTTCCATAAATAGCAAGAGGCCTTAAGTCCTGTGCGTCTACCTATTCCGCCACTTGGGCAACAAGGCACTGTCTTAATTAATAAGACTTCTTAATTATAATATGATTTTTATATAATTTCAAGTATTTTATGATATTTTTTTGCTAAAAT